>NZ_JBXWMG010000010.1:0-174028 GCF_059609705.1 Ruegeria sp. YTSC192 | reverse complement strand
CGGTGTCATCTCCGCCGGTATCGCCGGTGTCATCTCCGCCGGTATCGCCGGTGTCATCTCCGCCGGTATCGCCGGTGCTATCTCCACCGGTATCGTCTGTGCTATCGCCGCCAGTTGTGCTGCCGTCTTGCTCCGAGTTTGAATGGCTAAGTGCGTCTCCATTGACGACTTGGCGCAGACCATTGCTATCTGGCCCTGCCCATTCGAGCTGCAAGGTTTGCTCGCCGCCGCGTTCAAAATATAGAACTTCGATATCGTGGATGCCCTCATCCAACTCCAGAGTCACGCTCTCTTCAACATACCAATGAAGCTCATCATTATCGATTACGCGCTCTCCGTTGATATAGAGCGCTGATCCGTCATCGGATGTTAGATAGAAAGTATAAACGCCGCCGATCGCGACATTTAAGTTCCCCGAATAGCGTGCTGCAAAATTGTCAGTCGGACCGTTCTGCCACATAGCATCTGATGATCGGAAAGTGTTCAATTCGCCGACAACGCCGGTCACTCCTGGGGTGCCAGAAAAATCGATCTGTGAAAGGCGCGAAATTGGTTCACTCAATGCGTAATAAGATGCAACCAAACCTGAACTTTCCACCTGGCCACCTGCATCGTCGCCCGCGGAATCATCATCGTTATCACTGTCCGAGTTGCCGTCGCTGTTTGAGTCAGTGTCATCTCCATCACTTGTGTCGCCATCTCCGGCGATCCCGTGACTAAACGCATCTCCACTAACTATCTCACGCACACCATCGCTATCTGGTCCTGCCCACTCCAACTGAAGGGTTTGTTCGCCGCCGCGTTCAAAATATAGAACTTCGATATCGTGGATGCCCGCATCCAACTCCAGAGTCACACTCTCTTCAACATACCAATGAAGCTCATCATTATCGATTACGCGCTCTCCGTTGACATAGAGCGCTGAACCATCATCGGACGTTAGAAAAAAAGTGTAAGTGCCACCTTCTTTAACATTGAGATTCCCAGCATAGCGAGCGGCAAAATTATCTGTTGGACCATCTTGCCATACTGCGTCCCTTGAACGGAACATGTCAAGTTCACTAACAACTGCAGACACATCAGACGCGCGTGAGAAATCGATCTCGGAAAGGCGTGAGACGGATCTTTCCAGCGCAAAATACGACACCGACAGGCCCGATTCTAGCCCCTCATGATCGCTGCTGTCTGTTTCACCATCTTCCAGATTGTCGCCTTCTTCTTCGCTCCCATTCCCAGCATCACTTTCATCGGTGCTTTCGTCCTCAAAATCTTCAGCACTAAATGAGGACCCACCAATAACTTCACGCTGACCATCGCTGTCAGGTCCTGCCCACTCCAACTGAAGGGTTTGCTCGCCGTCGCGTTCAAAATAGCGGACTTCTATATCGTGGATGCCCGCATCCAACTCCAGAGTTACACTCTCTTCAACATACCAATGAAGCTCATCATTATCGATTACGCGCTCTCCGTTGATATAGAGCGCTGATCCGTCATCGGACGTTAGAAAAAAGGTGTAAGTGCCACCTTTTTCAATATTGAGATTTCCAGTGTAGCGAGCGGCAAAATTATCTGTTGGACCATCCTGCCAGAATACGCCTGTGTCGCGAAACTTGTCCAATTCACTGACATATCCAGTTACGTCTGCCGCAACCGAAAAGTCAATTTGTGACAAGCGAGATACTGGCCGTGCCAGTACGAAGTAGGATGCGTTAAGGCTCATGGTTACCTGCTCAATAACTGTTGGAACGTATTATTGTTTTCGATTGCTGGCATGCAAGCGGCAACGAAGCGGCAAAATTTTGTTTCGGCAACAAAGCGCCCAAAATTTGAATTTTATTTCCCCAATTGGATAAATAAGGATCATTTTGACTGACTTAATAGCCGGCAATCATGAAGAAATCATAACTGAACCTGAGTGTTTTCAATTACTAAAGACATTTCTCGCATTTAGTCAGGGAGCCAAGATACACTCTGGCCTCGGTCAGCGGAATTCAGCGGCGAAAGCCCAAAAAGCTGGCGAAAGTGTGCCGGATAGATCACAAAAAAGCCATACACAACAGGATTCGTGCTTTCCGCATCCAAAGTACACAGGGATTCTCATTTGTTGGAAGGGCATCGCCAACTTGTTCGCGTGTTTGACGAAGGGGATGTGTCGCAAACCCTGGGGTCTTGTTGACGAACTTGCGTGATTTGAGGTTTGTGCTGGTCGGAAAATTTCGAACACGATATTAGAGCATGATCTCGTCAAAGGGCTGTCATTTCCCCAAGGATGCAGTTTTGTACGCTGTTTACATCTTTCTGCGGTACACGGTGTCCAATCGTGAGGCGTTGTTTCAGAACTCTGATCGTTCAGGATTCACATCTGGTATCCATGCGCTTGGACGGGGAAGATGAGCAAGCCCACACTTGCCCGGTCCCGATTTCCCCAATCCGCAAGAATGGTCGGCCATGGAAATAAGACTGCCCGGCTGCGCAGGTCAGAAACGAAACCCTGCGCGCGTCCGGACACTATTCGCTGAGATCGCAGGATGGATGTATCCAGTATGTCGCTGACTTTGGTCGTTCCAAATATTTGCGACATATCCGTGAACCCCGCCAATGTCTGGCGAGGTTCATTAGTGTTAGACTTCCCGTCTAGATGACGCGTTGAAACCCGTCACGCTTGTTTCAGGGATCAGTCTTCTACTTTCCCGGTCCATGCCGTGCGATCAATGTCCAGATCGGGGAAATTTTCGGGATTCAGAACGGGGCGTTCAACACCTGCTGCAAGTTGTTTGCGGAAATCTTGCAGAATGCGAAGACACGTCGGTAGCAGCATCATGATCACGATAAGGTTCACCAGAGCCAGCAGCCCCATCGCGGGATCCGAGAACGCGAACACCGATGTCGCACCTGGCGCGGTCGCTCCAAGGAAAACAATACCCATGATGGCAATGCGCAGAACGTTGATCGCCATTGGGTGTTTCGTGATCACGGTCAACGCGTTTTCGCCCAGATAGTAGTTGTAGATGATCGAGCTGAAAGCGAAGAGTAGAATGATAAACGTCAGGAAGTATTGGGCCCATTCGCCAAGGTGGCTTACCAGCGATTGCTGGGTCAGGACGACACCATCGATATCTGCGCCGGGCTGATACACGTCGCTCAGCAGGATGACCAATGCGGTACAAGTACAGATGATGATCGTGTCAATAAAGACCGAGAACGATTGGGTGATGCCCTGACTGATCGGGTGACGCACGTCCGCAGTCGCGGCCACGTTCGGCGCCGAACCCAGACCGGCTTCGTTCGAAAACAGACCGCGACGCAGGCCATTTGCGATAGCCGCGCCCATGCCGCCACCGACTGCTTCTTCCCAGCCGAACGCGTTGGCAATGATCGAGGCGAAGACACCTGGTACGTCAGCGATGTTGATCAGGATGATCACAACAGCCATCAGAAGGTAGGCCAGTGCCATGACGGGAATGACCACATCCGCGACCTTGGCGATCCGGTGAATACCACCAAAAACTACAAAGCCAGCAATCACTGTGAGCACTGCGCCAGTGACGAAACGGCTAAGACCAAGGCTTTCTTCAGCCGCGCCCGCAACCGTGTTGCCTTGGAACGCGTTGAAACCGATGGCGAAGGATGCGATCAGGCAGATTGCATATACAACGGCCAGCCATCGGTACTGTTCCCCTAATCCGTGGATGATGGAGCGCGCAGGCCCGCCACGGAAATCTCCGTTTTCTTGACGACGTTTGTAAAGCTGCGCCAACGAGCATTCGACCAGGCTGGTTGCCATGCCGACAATGGCAATGGCCCACATCCAGAACACCGCGCCCGGGCCACCAAGCGTAATGGCAACCGCGACCCCGGCGATGTTGCCACCACCTACACGACCACCGACGGAAACCAACAGCGCCTGGCGCGCCGAGATGGCATTTGGATCTGCGCTTTGGTTGCCTGAAGACAACACGCGGAACATGCGTTTGAAGAACTGAAACTGAACGAAACCGGTCAGCAAAGTGATGAAGACGCCAAAGATGACAAGAATTGGTACCAGCGACCAACCCCATGTCAGGTCATTGACCGCGCCAAACAGGCTGTCAAAAATTCCCATGTTTCTTTTTTCCCTGTTAGTGAAGACCATGTGCTGTGGATATCGGGCTGATCGCTCCACCGCATCAGGTCTGGTAGCACTGGCCTCACGTTCGACTCAATTTGGTGAGGTGTTGCAACCAGTTGCAAAAAGGTCTTGCATGAGCGCCATGTAGCGCCACATTATCGTCAGGTGTTGATCGAAATATCCGGTGTTTTTCGGATTTGTTGATCCGAAATATAAGGGGCAGGTTGAATATGGCGGAAGATTTCCAACGGAACCTGAGGTTGCTAACGAACCATTTCAAGTCTGTGGCTGAGGTCTGTCGCCAGTTGGAGATCAATCGTTCTCAGTTCAACAAATACCTCAACGGTGCATCCCGACCTTCGCAACATGCCCTTGCGAAAATCTGCGATTTCTTTGGTGTTGAAGAAGGCGAGATATTACTTCCGCATGACGATTTTGCCGAAATGGTCCGGTTGCGCCGCGATGCCAATGTCGGCCCACTGGCCTATTCTGCCTATCTGGAACAGCTGGCGAAACGCTCTCGCAATGATTTGTCCCGATATGATGGTTTCTACCATGAGTATTCTTACACCATGACATACCCGGGACTGATCCTGCGAACGCTTGTCAGGCTGTCGACAGAAGGAGGTGTCACGCGCTATTCGCGCATCGAAAACATGGCGATCAAGGGCCGCGGTACCGCCCGGATGCATGGTCGCTACAACGGGCTGGCGTTTTACCTGAACGACCGTATTTTTCAGGTCGATTTCGATGCAATCACGGGCGAAGAAATCAGCCAGACGATCCTTTATCCCAACTTCAAGAATCGCCACAACAGGTTACCCGGACTGAAGCTTGGTGTATCGACCAGCAGTTCCAGAGAGCCCCTTTGTGCGCGCGTTCTTTATTGTTTTCTGGGACGAGAAATCAACATCAAAGAAGCGCTAAAGGCGTGTGCTGTTTTTGAACCCGACGACCCGGACATTGATCAATCAATCGAGCTGATGGTGAGAAACACAATGAGCATTGAAGATTCACACTTTCGAGTAATGAGTGACCTGTAAGATCCTTCTCATATCGGGGAACGGCTACTTGGCGCAGCACCGTTTGGAAAATAGGGCGTGCAGGCCTTTGTCGCGGGGATGAGGCGTGACGCCCTGATCGCACTGTGGTCATCAATGGCGCGATGAACGGGGCAGCTTTTGACACTTAAATCGAGACGCAACTGGCCCTGTTGCTTGATCCCGGAACCGTCGTCATCCTCGACAATCTGTCCACACACAAAAGCCAGCGTTACGAAATTCAAGAAATCCGCAGGCAGTATGGTTTGATGAAAAATGGGTAAAGGGACGTCAGCAGGCCCTGATACTGTCCATTTCCATGCGCACTGGACGCGCGGGAAATGAAAACGGATAAAGCGTAGCAAGTGTATCCGGGAATTGTGCTTTGGGTCTTTTCCGGTTCACCTGTGCGACAGCGGCAGTGAAGGAAGCCAACTATGCCCAGTAACGTAGAACCGAGCATCCGCCAGCTCAAAGCGCTTGAGGCGGTTGCTCGTACCGGCAGTTTCACGGCCGCGGCAGAAGAGTTGGGCGTTTCTCAACCTACAGTTTCCAACCTGATCGTCGCCCTGGAACGCCAAACCGAATGTCGCTTCTTGCGGCGGGGCAATAAGGGCATTGAAACCACTAAAATGTTCGAAGAGCTGCGCCCGCAGATCAAGGCGCTGCTGGCGTTGAAATCCGAGGTCGATCTGGCAATTGGCGAGCGGAAGGACCTCAAGTCGGGCAGCTTCTGGGTCGGATATTCAACCCATCAGATTGCCATGCCTCCGATTGCCAGATTCATCCAGACCCACCCCGGTGTCACACTGAATGCGCGTGCCATGGCCAGCCTCGACCTGCTGCCTTTGTTGCGCACCGGTGATCTGGATGTTGCCTTTGTCACCGCGCGCGAACCGTTGGAGGCGATGCATTGCCAAAAGGTCGCCTCGTTCCGGATCGGCATCGTCGCCCAAAGCAAAGGCGCGTTGCGGGACGTCGATACCCTTACTTGGGCAGAGGTCGCAAAGCTGCGATTGATACAGCGTGAGCCGAATGCGGGCACGCGCCAGCTGTTTGAACGCGCGGCCTTGGGGGCGGGGATCACGCCGGACACCATTCTGGGCCTCGGTTCCTGGGGGTCGATAACCTCACTGGTCCGGGCTGGCGTGGGCCAGGGGGTAGGTTTCGAATCAGAGTTGGTGGCCGCTGACACGGACCTGAAATTCATCCCAATTGACGATGAAAAACTGGGCGCTCATCAGTTTTTGGTTTCGATGCCTGCGATGGCAGCGTCGGCCACTGTCCGGCAATTCTATGAAATTACACAAGAAACACTGGCAAGTGTAACCGAATAGGAGGGTCATAGTTTAAAGCTATAGACCCCCACCCATTATTAAACTGTTACAATAGCGCCTTAAGCGGATCGTCGAACTTACCTGGAGGTTATCATGACGATCCGTCATATCCTGATGTCCACTGCCGCGACGATGATTGCGGTTCCCGCGCTGGCAAGTTGCCCGGTCGCCACCGTAGCTGACCCAATGGGGTTGGAGCCCGCGTTCCCACAGCAGCTGGAACTGGCCGAGCTGCAATCGGCCGCATCCTGCACTCTGGAATTCTCGGAAAACCCCGCGATTGCCGAACTGAACGGCAAGATCCTTGGCAACGCAGACCTGGCCGCAGTTGCAGACCGTCTGCCAGCCGAGCCTCTGGTCGTGATGCCCTATGAGGGCATCGGCCAGTATGGCGGTGCAATCACCGGAATCTCGAAAGCGACCGAGTCGGGCACGTCGGACCTGCTGTCCGTGCGCCACGTGAACTTTGTGCGCTATGCGGATGACCTGCAGACGGTTGTTCCCAATGTCGCCAAGGCATGGGATTGGAACGAAGACAAAACCGTTCTGACGATTACGCTGCGTGAAGGGCACAAATGGTCTGACGGTGAACCCTTCACCGCCGAAGACGTTGCCTTCTGGTACAATGACCTGTTGCTGAACACAGATATTCTGGAAAAAACCCCGGATCGCTGGCTGTTCGCAGGCGAGCCGATCAAGGTTGAGGCGGTTGACGACGTGACCGTTCGCATGACCTTCCCGGTGCCGACGCCGGGCATTCTGAACCGTTTTGCCGTTGACTATGGCCAGCCGTTCCAGCCCAAGCATTTCCTGGGCCAGTTCATGCCCAAATACAACGAAAACGCCGATGCGCTGGCGCAGGAATACGGTTTCGCCAACGGTGCCGAAGCGGTTGATTTCTACTACGGCGGCTCAGATTGGAAAGACGTTCCATCGCCGCTGCTGAAAGACGCCGACAAAGCCGCTGCCATCGGCCGTGCGGTCGTGCCGACCCTGGAAAGCCACATCGTTGTGGAAGAGACCTCGGAAGGTCGCAAACTGGTCGCGAACCCCTATTTCCACCAGGTCGACACCGCGGGTAACCAGCTGCCCTATATCAACGAAATCGTTGAGAGCTATGTCAGCGACAAGGAGGTTCAGAACCTCAAGGTCATGAACGGAGAGGTCGTCTGGAAACAGCAGGCAGTCTTCCTGGAAGACTTCCCTCTGCTGAAAGAGAACGAAGCCAAGGGCGGCTACACGATCCAGTTCGCGCCGACCCTGGGTGAAAACGTGTTCTTCTCGTTCAACCGCACCCATAACGACGAGGTGCTGCGCGAAATCTTCAACGATGTGCGCTTTAACCGTGCCATGTCGCTGGCGATGAACCGCGATGAAATCAACGAGATCGTCTATCTGGGTCAGGGCACACCGATGCAGGGTGTTCCGGCCGAGCCCAAGACCGTGTCGTTCATTTCGGATGACGTGCTGAACAAGGACATCGCCTATGATGTCGAAGGCGCCAAGGCCCTTCTGGCCGAAATGGGCCTGAGCGACAGCGACGGCGACGGCACGTTGGAGCGCCCGGACGGCAAGCCTCTGGTCATTCGCTTGGTCTATTCCTCGCAGGGTGTGCCGGTGAAAATGATGGAGCTGGTGCGGGATTACTGGACCGCCGTGGGCGTGCGCGTTGACCTGAAAGAGGTCACCTCGGACGAATACCGCGCCTCGGGCAACAACAACGATCTGGACCTGACGACCTGGAAGTATGACGGCAACGCCGGCCCAACCATCTCGCAGGACACCACTGTTTTCGTGCCGCCCTTTGGTGACTTCTTCAACCCGGGCACCGGTGCCAAATGGGCCACATGGAAACAAACCGACGGTGCTGAAGGCGTTGAGCCTCCGGCCGATATCCAGAAACTGTGGGAGCTGAGCGAACAGTTCATCCAGGTTGAGTTCGGCTCGGACGCCAGCAACGAAATCGGTGCTGAAATCGTCAAAATCCACACTGACAACATGCTGAAGATCGGCACCGTCGGTGACATCGTTGCCCCCTTCCTGTGGCGCAGCGATCTGCAGAACGTCAAACCCATCAAGTCGAAAACCTACGACTTCTACTGGACCTACCCCTACCGCCCCTCGCAGTGGTGGCTGGAACAGTAACCCCCATACGGGTTTGACACTTTCCTCCGGGGCGTTTGCAGCAGACGCCCCGGAGTTTGCAGTCCAAGCTGTAGTTTCAGGACAGACGCATGCTCAGATTCACCGCCGAACGACTAGTCGGAATGGCCATCACGATGCTTCTGGTGTCGATGATGGTTTTCCTGATCATGGAAATTCCGCCCGGAGACTACGCCGACCGTTACGCGTTCCGGAAATACTCGGGCACCGGGGTCAATGTAACCGAGGCCGATGTGCAAGCCATCCGTCAGGAGCTGGGTTTGGACAAGCCCATGTTGCTTAGGTATTTTGACTGGATCGGCGGTATCGTTCTGCGCTGGGATTTCGGGCAGGCATTTGCCTTTGAAACCTCGGTCACCAAGGTGATCGGTGACAAGGTCTGGCTGACCGCAGGCATCCTGTTCGCGACGCTCATCCTGACCTATCTGATCTCGATCCCGGTTGGGATCTACGCGGCCGTGCGGCGCGGTTCGGCCATTGACTACGGTCTGGCGATTTTCTCGTATCTGGGCCTCGCGCTGCCGAACTTTCTGCTGGCGCTGGTCATGCTGTATTTCGCCAACCGCTGGTTCGGGGCGGATATCGGCGGCTTGTTCTCGGCCCAGTATCAGGACGCCCCGTGGAGCGCGGCCAAAGTCTGGGACATGATCAAACACCTGTGGTTGCCTGCGGTGGTTCTGGCCTGGTCGGCGGTGGCCTACCAAATCCAAACCGTGCGCGCGACCATGTCGGATGAGCTGAACAAGCTGTCCGTCACAGCAGCCCGCGCGCGCGGCGTGCCCGAGCGGAAGCTGCTGATCAAATACCCGGCCCGGCTGGCGATCAACCCGGTCGTTTCGACCATAGGATTTGACGTGAACCGGATCTTTTCCGAGCTGCCGATCGTGGCCGTGGTTCTGGGCCTGACCGAACTGGGTGAGCTGCTGCTGAAAGCGTATCTCGATCTCGACATGAACGTGGCAGGCGCGATCCTGTTGATGCTGACCTTTGCCATCGTCTTCATGAATTTCCTTTCCGATCTGCTGTTGGCGTGGCTGGACCCGCGCATCAAGCTGGGGGCGTGACATGACAGATATGACCGATCCTGAAATGACCCCGGCCCAGCAACGGGCTGCGGAAAAAGAACGGCAGCGGCTTCTGAAATACTATTCGGCCTCGCAATGGACCCTGATCTGGTGGCGCTTCAAAAAGCACCGCGCGGCGATGTATGCCTCGATCGTGCTGGGACTGATGGCACTGGCCGGTTTGTTCGCCGAGATCGTGGCCCCCTATGGCCCGGTCACGCGCGATACTTCTTATATCGAGGGCCCGCCGCAGATGCCCCGCTTCTGTGACGGTAATGGCTGCTCTGTCGTGCCCTTTATCAACGGCACCAAGACCGAGCGTGATCCGGTGACCCTGCGGGCCATCTCGGTGCCTGATCCCGAGGTGCGCAATTACCTGGGGTTGTTCGTCAAAGGCGATGCGGTCAAGGTTCTGGGCTTTATCCCGACCGAACGCCACCTGATCGGCTTGCAGAACCCAGAGGCAAAGATCCATTTCTGGGGCACGGATGATCTGGGGCGGGATGTGTTCTCACGCACCATTTATGCAACGCGGACCTCGCTGTCGATCGGTGTGATCGGGGTGCTGATCTCCTTTGTGTTGGCGCTGATCATCGGCGGGATTGCTGGGTATTTCAGCGGCCTCATCGACAATGTCATCCAACGCGTCACCGAGGTGATCCGCGTTGTGCCCATCATCCCGCTCTACATGGGTCTGGCCGCCGCCATGCCCAAGGAGTGGTCGACCACGCAGGTCTATTTCGCGATGACACTGATCCTTGGCCTCTTTGGCTGGCCGACATTGGCGCGGCGCATCCGGTCGCAGCTTTTGTCGATCCGGAATGAGGACTACGTGGTCGCGGCCCGACTGGCCGGCGCGCGCCCCAAGCGCATTATCGGTCAACACATGCTGCCTAGCTTCACCAGCTTTATCATCGTCGATCTGGTGATCTCGTTCCCTTACATGATCCTGTCGGAAACTGCGCTGTCTTTCGTTGGTCTGGGCTTGCGCCCGCCGTCGGTCTCGTGGGGTGTTCTGCTGCAACAGGCGCAATCGGTGCGCGCGATCGAGCAAACCCCATGGCTGTTCATTCCCGCCGTGTTCGTGGTGGTGGCTGTTCTGGCCTTCACAGTGATCGGTGACGGGCTGCGTGACGCGGCTGACCCCTACGCGGAGGCGAAGTGATGGCAAACATCCTGGACGTCAAAAACCTGACCCTGTCTTTCCGCACCGACGAAGGGCTGATCCAGCCGGTTCGCGATGTCTCGTTCTCGCTTGAGAAGGGCAAGACGCTGGGCATCGTGGGCGAAAGTGGCTCGGGCAAATCCGTGTCGACCAAGGCGGTCATGCAACTGCTGCCCGGCATTGCCAGCATCGATCAGGGGTCCGAGATCAACTACGTCATGAAAGACGGCAAATCCGTCGATCTGGCCAAGGTTCGCCCCCATGACCCGCGGATGGGCGTGATCCGCGGCGGCGAGATCGGGATGATCTTTCAGGAACCGATGGCCAGCTTTTCGCCGATCTACAGCATCGGCAACCAGATCATGGAGGCGATTCAGCTGCATCGCGGGCTGAACAAGCGGCAGGCGCGCGAGCTGGCGATAGAGATGCTGGACAAGGTGGGCATCACCAACCCCTCCGCCCGTGTGGATCAGTTCCCGCATGAGATGTCGGGTGGCATGCGCCAGCGCGCCATGATCGCGCTGGCCCTCTCGGCGGGTCCGCAGCTTCTGATCGCGGATGAGCCGACGACCGCTCTGGACGTGACGATTCAGGCGCAGGTTCTGCAACTGATGCGTGACCTGCAGTCCGAACTGGGCATGAGCATGATTTTCATCACCCACGACTTGGGCGTGGTGGCCCAAGTCGCGGATGACATTGCGGTGATGTACAAAGGTGAGATTGTCGAGCGCGGCACCGTGCGCGAGGTCATCAACAACCCGCAGCAGGCCTATACCCAGCGCTTGCTGGATGCGGTTCCGCGTTTGGACAAGGTCGTTCCGCCCGCGCCGCTGAAAAAGAGCAAAAAGCTGATCGACGTCAACAATCTGGGCGTCGAATTCGAAGTCCGGAAAAAGAAGCTTTTCCGGACCGAGGTCGAAAAAGTGCGCGCGGTTAGTGACATCACTTTCGACATCCTCAAGGGTGAGACGGTTGGTCTGGTCGGCGAAAGCGGGTCAGGCAAAACCACGGTTGGTCGCGCGATGCTACGCGCTATTGATCCCAGCGAAGGCGAGGTGATCTTTCACCGCAAGAAAAAGGGAGATATCGACCTTGCCCACGCGTCCGAGGCTGAGTTGCGCGCCGTACGCAGCAAGATGAACATGGCGTTTCATGAAGGCCCGGTACAGTTGCACAACCTTGGTGGCAACCTGCTGCGCACCTTCCGCCCGGAAATGAGCCTTGTTTTTCAGGACCCGTATTCCTCGCTGAACCCGCGCATGACGGTGCGGGATATCATCGCCGAACCGCTGGTGGCTTCGGGCCTGATGACGGACCGGGACCAGATCGACAAGCGGGTGCGCGAGATCGCGGCGCGATGCAAGATCGACCTGGAGCATCTGCGCCGCTTCCCGCATGCGTTCTCCGGCGGCCAGCGGCAGCGGATTTGTATCGCGCGCGCGCTGGTGTCCAAACCCAAGTTTGTTGTCTGCGATGAATGTGTTTCGGCGCTGGATGTGTCGATTCAGGCTGAAATCGTCGCGCTTTTGAAGGACGTGCAGGCCGAGCTTGGTGTCAGTTTCCTGTTCATCGCGCATGATCTGGCTGTGGTCGCGCAGATATCGCATCGGGTGGCGGTGATGTACCGGGGGCGGTTCATGGAATATGGCCCGACCGACAAGATCTTTTTTAACCCGCAACACCCATACACCAAGGCGTTGCTAACCGCGGTACCGCATCCCGACCCTGATGCTGAATTCAAGCCGATCCGTTTTGACGGGAACATGATCCATCCCGTTGCCTCCTCTGGTCCGGATGGGGTGTCGCTGCATGTTCCGGATCGGCCCTCGGATGAGCCAATCCAACTGGTCGAAGTGGATGAAGGGCATTTCGTTGCCTGTCATCTGGAACAGCACCCGGCCACGGAAAGGACCAAGTCGCTGGAATCCGCTTAACCAGCAAAAAACACCCTTGCAGGGGGCAATGGAAAACTGTCGCCGGACCATGGCTCGAAACGGTGTTGTCTCGTTAACCCACGATCCACATAGAGATCCTGGTTTTCGGATTTCAAGCGGCCTGTGTGGCAGCATTCCAAGCGTCAAATGCCTCGAGACGGTGATATCGGATTGATTGGGCGGATCGGCGGCAAGCGGGGACGCTGAAGCAATTGGGGATGGTTGAATGGAACGCCACGAACTGCTGCAATCCACCCGGACGACCCTGACCCTGCCGCAGGTTTCGCGCGACGAGTGGCCCGAACTTGATGACCCAACGCCGGACGGTTTCATAAGACACATCGATCCCGCGCTGCAGCAGCGCCTCTTCTACTTCGCGCAGGCTCAGATTGAAGCGTACGTACAGCCACACCGCGTGCGCGATAATCTGAGGAGGAAACCGGTGGCGCTTGTAGCAGATCGATGATGACTTCATCGATGTCACCTACGTCCAATCAAGGCTATGAACAACCGAACGACGGTTAATGTGACAACACCCCGAGCGCCGGAACAAAGCCACTGCGACGAGGTTTTTTGCCCACGCGCTTGAGGTGAAGGGTCTACCGCGCAAGATCGTCATCGACAAACGCGGCGCAAACAACGCTGGCATCAAGGCCATTGACAAAATGCCAAAGGGTTTTGGCTGCTTGATCCTGATCGAGACAGCTAGGCGCAAATACCTCAATAACATCATGGAACAAGATCACAGGTTCATCAAAAGGCGAACCCGTCCGATGCTTGGCTTCAAGTCTTTTATCTCGGCTGCAGCAACTCTCGCGGGGATCGAAGTCGCGCACATGATCCGCAAGGGGCAACTCACACCCGGACTCTGTCCGTTCCAACAATTCGCTAGGCTAGCTTGTAAACGCTGGTGCGATCACTGAAGTGGTTCGCCTGATTGAAATCTTTGCAGCGGAACCCGTTTTCTATCACCGTTATCACATCGTCTGGTCGATAAAGTATCGTTACAAAGTGCTGACCGGTGCGTTGCGGTTTCGGGTGTGTGACATCTGCCGTCACGTCTGTCGCGAGAACAAGGTCGGCATCTTGCGCGGGGTGCTGGTTCTGGGGCAGGGGGTACTTCTAAACCACCAACGGTGCGATCACTGAAGACATCGTACTTCAGAACCCGGAAGATCATATCGCTGATCCTACCGGCGCCAGCCGGTAGTCGTTCAGTACATCTATCAAACCCCTTTGGAGAAAAGTCAACGGCCTGAAGCCACGATGGGCGCGCCTTCAGGCCGTTGAAAGGAAACTCGCGGTTCGAGGAGGTTACCGCGAGTTTGGGGAGTGTTACTTCACGCGGCCGCGAACATGTCCTTGTATTGGTCGCGCAAAATATTCTTTTGAACCTTGCCCATTGTGTTGCGGGGCAGTTCATCCAACAGGATCAGCTTGCGCGGATGTTTGAATCGAGCAAGGCTGCCGCGTACGGCTTCCATCATGGCATCCATGTCAGGCGATTGACCCGGTTCGGCGATGATCACGCCCAACACAGTTTCACCAAAATCGGGATGAGGTACGCCGATGACAGCGCTTTCGACCACGCCGGGCTGATCGTCCAGAACCAGTTCAATCTCTTTGGGATAGATGTTGTAACCGCCCGAGATGATCAGGTCCTTGTTGCGGCCAACGATATGAACATAGCCATCTTCGTCGATACGACCCAGATCGCCGGTGATGAAGAACCCGTTTTCGCGCAACTCAGCTGCGGTCTTTTCGGGCATCTGCCAGTAACCCTTGAACACGTTGGGCCCGCGCACTTCGATCTCGCCAATTTCGCCTTGGGGCAGGGCGTTGCCGTCTGAATCGCAGATCTGCAATTCGACCCCGGGTAAAGGAAAGCCCACGGTCCCCGCCCGGCGGTCGCCGTCATAGGGGTTCGAGGTGTTCATGTTGGTTTCGGTCATGCCATAACGTTCGAGGATCCGGTGGCCGGTCCGCTCTTCGAACTGCACATGGGTTTCCGCCAGCAGCGGGGCCGAGCCCGAGACGAACAGGCGCATATGGGCGGCCAGATCCTTGGTGAACCGGTCATCGTCCAGCAGGCGGGTATAGAATGTCGGAACACCCATCATGGTCGTGGCGTTCGGCATCCGGCCAATGATCTCGTCAAGATCGAATTTGGGCATGAAGACGATGCTGCTGCCCGCCGCCAACGAGACGTTGGTCGCAACAAACAGACCATGCGTGTGGAAAATCGGCAGCGCGTGCAACAGCACGTCATCGGACGTAAAACACCATTCCTTGACCAGCGCCTGTGCGTTCGACAGCAGGTTGTTCTGGGTCAGCATCGCGCCTTTCGACCGGCCCGTGGTGCCCGAAGTATAAAGGAAGGCCGCCAGGTCATCGCCGTCACGGTCGACTGTGTCAAAGCCGGCAGGCATGGTCGCGGCCTGATCCATCAGGCTGCCGCTGCCATCAGCGTTCAACGTTTCCACCCTGGCGCCCAATTGCGCACCAACCGGAGCCAGCTTGTCTTCGCTTCTGCTGTCGCAGACGATCAGTGAGGCACCGCTGTTTTCGATGAAGTAGGTCAGCTCATCCACCGTATAGGCGGTATTGAGCGGCAGGAACACCAGACCAGCTTGCGCGCAAGCGGCGTACAGCGCCAGTGCTTCGGGCGATTTCTCGATCTGGGCCGCCACGCGATCACCGGGTTTCAGACCCAGCTGGGCGGTCACATGGGCGATCTGCGCAGCGGTGCTCAGGAAATCCTGATGGGTAATCGTTGTACCGTTCAGCAGGTGCAAAAAAGGTGTATCTTTACCGGCATGAGCGCCGAACAAGCCGTCATAGAGAGGGTTAGCCATGAGGTTTACCTTTCTTGTGTCGTGGTGAGAGAGGCAGATGCAGCGAGAGACTTGGCCTCGGGCGATGCGATCACCTCGCGGGTATTGGCGAATTGCTCGTGGTTTTGCGAGACGCGAGACAGGTCATACAGGTAGTTGACCATGGTGCCGCCGGACTGGGCGCGGCCCTTGTCTGACGTATCGGCATCCGCGTGAACCGCGTGAACCAACGCACCGTTGCCCAGATGGAATCGGGCGACCGGATCAAACGGCATCTTGCCCCGGCTCTTGGCGTTCAGCAGGTAATGCGCCGCCAGCGCCTTCATCTGGTCTGGTTGTTCGACATCCCATTCGAGGCCCTCTTGGGCGAGCCATTTGGTCAGGCCCGGGATGGGCGAAAGGGTGACGAAGGTCTTCAGCCCGGTCAATTCGGCTGCCAGGTCCGAAGCCACCTGTTTGATCAGCGAGTTGCCGAACGAGATGCTGGCCAGGCCCGCCTGACAGTTGGAGATAGAGTAGAATACCGCTGTGTCGGCCTGATCTTCCGGCATCGGATCGCGGTCTTCTGCGAGCAGCGCCTGAACCGAACCCGGAATGCCACTGTTCAGTGCGACTTCGACAAAGATCAGCGGTTCATCCGGCATCGAGGGGTGAAAGAATGCGAAACAGCGTCGGTCTGTGGGTTCCAGCCTGCGGCGAAGATCGTCCCAACTGTCGATGGCATGCACCGCCTCATAGGCGATGATCTTTTCCAGAATATGCGCCGGGCTTTCCCAGTTGATCGGACGCAGGACCAGAAAGCCCCGGTTGAACCAACTTGCGAACAGGTGCCGGAAATCCAGATCCAGCGCCTGCAGCTCGGGCTCTTTACCGCCTAACCGCAGCAGGTCGGCGCGCATTTGTACCAACGCGCCAGTGGCGCCAGGCACCCGGTTCAACCGGCGGATCATCTCCTGCCGGGCCGGTTCCACCGCAGCCGCAAAGCTGCGATAGGTCGCTTTCGAGGGGTCGCGCTCGTATTCGTCAAGCGACGACCGAACCGCCTCGGGGTCGATATTCATCGCTGTGGCGAGATAGCGGAAGAACTCCAGCTTTTCGTCGTCGTCCAGAGTGACGAACCGGGTCAGGATTTCCTCGGCCAGAGCCAGCCCCGAAGTCTCGCCCGCGGATCCAACCAGCGCGTCGGCCAGTTCGGTCAGCGGGCGGCCATCCAGGGCCGCCGCGCCCGGGCGGCGGTAACGCCGCTCGAACACGGTGGACAGAAGATCCGCGAGCAGGGTCATACCGCCGCTCCCATCACCAGGTCAGGCAACCAGGTGGCCAGACCGGGGAACAGGCACAGCAGGACAATCGCGATCACCATGCAGGCCACGAAGGGCAGCGAACCGGTCAGGATGGTCTTCAGCGAAATGTCAGGCGCGATGCCGTTGATCACATAGAGGTTCAGACCAACCGGAGGTGAGATCAGGCCAATCTCCATGTTGATGGTCAGCACAACCGCAAACCAGATCGGGTCAAAACCAGCAGTGGTGATGATCGGCAGCAGGATTGGTGCAGCCATCAGGATCACCGCAACGGGCGGCAGGAAGAACCCGGCGATCAGCAGGAACACGTTGACCGCACCCATCAGAACCCAGCGGTTCACATCCAGCGTACCGATCCATTCGGCAATCGCCTGGGTGATGAATAGCGAGCTGAGCATGTACGAGAACACACCGGCGGCGGCGATGATGAACAGGATCATCACGCTTTCCTTGGTGCTGTCGCGCAGCACGACCCAGATGTCCTTGGGGTTCCACAGCTTGTAGATGATCATCGCGATTAGCAGACACAGCAACGCACCAACAGCGGCCGTTTCCGACGGCGTGGCGATGCCGCCATACATGGCATAGAGAACGCCCAGAATGATACCGAGGAAGGGCAGCACGCGCGGCAGGATCTCGAACCGTTCGGCCCAGGTGTAGCTGCCGGAACCCAGACGGGTCGCGTCACCGGATTTCCAAGTGGAATACAGCGACCAGGCCATGAACAGACCCACCAGCATCAGGCCCGGGATCACACCGGCCAAGAACAGGCGGCCAATCGAGGTCTCGGTGGCGATACCATAGACGATCATGGTGACCGATGGTGGGATCAGGATGCCCAGCGTACCACCGGCAGCGATCGAACCTGCGGCAACACCGTCGGGATAGCCGCGCTTGCGCATCTCGGGGATGCCCATCTTGCCGATGGCGGCACAGGTTGCGGGCGACGAACCGGACATGGCGGCAAACAGCGCACATGCACCAAGGTTCGAGACAACCAGACCGCCCGGAACGCGGGTCAGCCAGCGTTCAAGTGCTTCGTATAGGTCGGCCCCCGCCCTGGTCGAGGCGATGGAGGACCCCATGATGATAAACATCGGGATCGAGAGAAGGGCAAAGTTATCGAGTTTTCCGAACAGAATCTCGGGCATCAGTTCAAGTGAACGCGGGCCGTCAAAGATGATCAGGAACCCGGCGGAAACGATCAGCAGACCGATGGCCACGGACACGCCCGAGAACAGAACGAGGATGGTGGCGATGGCGACAATGGCGCCGAGCAGAAGGGGATCCATCAGCTTTACTCCAGACCAAAAGGTTTATCGATGCCCAGAAGGACAGCGACGAGGTCGGCAATCAGCTGAAGCAGCAGCAGTCCAAAGCCGACCGGAATTGACAGGTAGGGTATCCAAAGACGCACGCCCCAAACGGTGTCGGATTTCCAGCCGCGTTCCCACGCGAAGTGCCAGTATTCGTAACCGTAAAACAGCATGACCGAGACGATGACGATGGACAGAACCGCAGTCACGATCGCCATGAAGAACCGGGGTCGCGGTGCTAGTGAAAGCGGGATCAGGTCGACATTCACATGGCCGCGCAGGCGCTGCACGTAAGGCAAACCAACCAGCGTGGCGGCGATGACAAGATAGATGACCGCTTCGGTTTGCCAGATGGTCGATTGGTTCAGAACGAAGCGCACGACGATCATCTGGCAGGTGATGGCGACAGCGGCGACGATCATTCCTGCGGAACACCAGCCCGCCAGAGTTGAAAGCGCAGCGACAAAGCGAAGAAAGGGGTTGTTGCCTGTGTGGGAAGCAACGGCAGAGCTATGACCGGCCATTTGCGCCTCCTTTGGTTGAGATGCAATTAAGTCTGAAGATCAGAGAGTATCAGAACGGAGATCAGATGCCGGGCGGCGGCAAGGCCGCCCAGCAAGAGAGGGTCACTCGACCGCCAGAGCCTTGTCCAGCAGGTCCTGACCATCAGGAACCTCTTCCACGAAGGCCTTGTAGGATGTTTCCATCGCCAGCGCGCGCCAGGCTTCGAAGTCTTCCGCGCTCATCTCAGCAATCTCGACGCCGGCCTCTTCAAACACTTTGGCCGAGTTGGCGTCCTGTTTCTTGGCCTCTTCCAGGTAGAAGGCCTGGGCCTTTTCCGATGCAGCCAACAGGGCGGCCTGCTGATCTTCGTTCAGACCATCAAAGGTGGATTTGTTCATCAGCAGCGGCTGATACATGAACCACAGCGCTACGTCGCCTGCAGGGGTATAGCAGGAAACCTGCTCGTAAATGCGGTAGCTGACGAAGGACGAAGACGACGTGTTCGCCGCTTGCAGAACACCTGTCTGCATCGCGTTGTAGATTTCCGACGATGCCATGGATGCGATCGACGCATCAGCACCGGCCAGCATCTGTTCAAACGACTTGCCCGCCGCACGGGTTTGCAGACCTGTTACGTCTTCAGGGCTGGTGATGCACTTGTCCTTACCGGCAAAGCCACCGGCCAGATAGCCGTGAACCAGTACCATCACATCGTCATCGGCCATTTTGGCTTCAAGCGCTTCCATGAAAGGCGAGTCGGCCAGACGCGCGGCGTGATCGTGGTTTTTCACCAGACCGGGCATCAGCGTCAGGTTATAAGCAGGTTGCTGACCACCAGCATAGCTGAGCGGCAGAACCGTCATGTCCAGCTGACCACGGCTAAGCGGCTTGTACTGCTCGCGCGGTTTGAACAGAGATTTCGAACCGAAGATCTTGATGTCCAGATCAACATCAGCGGCGGCGACTTCATCGGCGACCATCTGGGCAACCTGGTGACGGATGTCCTTGTTCGACCACTGATGCGACAGGCGCAGTTCCTCTGCGCTTGCCAGTGTACCTGCGGATGCAAGCGCTACGGCAGCGACTGCTGTCTTGAGAATAGCTTTCATTTCTTCCTCCCGTTTTAAAACCCGGATGAGCCGGGGCTGACGGAAGCATAGGGCAGCAATGTTTTTCTAGTCAAGATTTTTGTATACAAGATCAGAAATCTTGAGCTTCCAAATTTTTCTGTGTAGAACAATACCCCATGGACCAACGCCTCGCTGACACTATTGCTCAAGACCTGGAAGAGCTGATTTTTGACGGCACGTTTTCTGACGGTGACCGTTTGGATGAAATCAAGCTGGCCGAACAATTTGGCGTCTCACGGACGCCGCTTCGGGAAGCATTTCAGAGGCTTGCCTTATCTGGTTTGGTCGATCTAATTCCGCGCCGCGGTGCTTTTGTCAGACAGCCAGGCCCGGTTGAACTGATGGAGATGTTCGAAGTCATGGCCGAGATCGAAGCCGTCTGCGGCAGGCTTGCTGCCTTACGTATTTCTGATCAGGCGCTGAAAGATCTCATCGACGCAAATACCAAGTGCCAAATGGCCGTCGATGCCGGTAACCCGGACAAATACTATCTTGAAAACGAGCGCTTTCACCGAATCATCTATAGGCAGTCTGGCAACTCATTCCTGGAGCAAGAAGCATCCAGACTTCACCGAAGACTGAAGCCATTCCGCAGGCAACAATTGCGGTTTCGTGGGCGCATGTCACAGTCAATGTCTGAGCATGAAGATATCCTTCGAGCTCTCGATAAGGGCGATCCGGAAGAAACGGCGAACGCGCTTCGAGCACATGTTGCAGTACAGGGTGAGAAATTTCACAACCTGATGGCGACGCTCAAAGAATATAGCTGAAAAGCCCACAAACATCGCAACGCGGGACCAGTAGAAGTTTGTTTTTTGCGGTCCTGTCTCGTTTCGAATACCTTTGCTTCGCTTACATCCGCGATCAAATAGCCGCTATTTGCGAAAACCCCATCCTCAGAACCTGATCGTTGACTCATCCTCATGGGGGGGATAGGGATTGCGATCATGGAACACACTCACGCAACTCATCCGGCTATTGTGGCCCGCCTCAAGAGGGCCGAAGGGCATCTGAGCAAAGTTATCTCTATGCTGGAACACCAAAAGCCTTGCACTGAAATCGCTCAGCAACTGCATGCGGTTGAAAAGGCTATCACAAATGCCAAACGTGTTCTTATCCATGAGCACATCGATCATTGTCTGACGGGCGAAGGATCACCTGATGAGGCGATCGAAGATCTGAAAGCAATAAGCAAGTACTTGTGATCCGATGCTTTCTGTTCTGTCAAACCGTACATATCGTCATCTGTTCTTTGCTCAGGTCGTTGCCTTGTCAGGCACCGGGTTGGCAACCGTCGCACTTGGTCTGCTTGCCTATGACCTTGCCGGGGGTTCGGCCGCTCTGGTGCTGGGAACGGCCCTGACCATCAAGATGGTGGCCTATGTTACTGTAGCGCCGATTGCGGCAGCCTTCACAGACCGGATTGATCGGCGCAAGATGCTGGTGGCCTTGGACCTTGTGCGCGCAGCCGTCGCGGTGGCCTTGCCCTTTGTCTCGGAAATCTGGCAGGTCTATGTTTTGATTTTTGTGCTGCAATCTGCGTCCGCAGGATTCACTCCGACATTTCAGGCGACAATTCCCGATGTACTGACGGATGAAGAGGACTATACCAAGGCTTTATCGTTGTCGCGGCTGGCTTTTGACTTGGAAAGCCTGCTAAGCCCGATGCTGGCCGCGGTATTACTGACTTTCATGAGCTTCAACAATCTGTTTTGGGGCACAGGCATGGGGTTCGTCGCCTCTGCCATTTTGGTCGTCTCGGTATTTCTGCCTTCGCCTAAGCCATCCAGGCCGCGAGGCATCTATGATCGCACTACACGTGGTGTGCGGCTGTATCTAAAAACGCCCAGATTGCGTGGGTTACTGGCCATAAACTGGGTTGTGTCCGCGACCGCCGCGATGGTCATCGTCAACACTATTGTTATTGTTCGCAGCGACCTCGGGCTTTCGGAAAGTGCAGTTGCGCTGGTGCTTGCCGCATTTGGGGCCGGGTCAATGCTGACAGCGATTGCAATGCCACGGTTGCTGAAAAGATACAGCGACCACAAGGTTATGCTGTCTGGCGCTGGACTCAACATTGCGGCTTTGGCGCTTTTGGCTTTGAGCATGTTTGCCGTGCCATTGAGCATGACGACGCTCATGATCGGCTGGTTCGTGGTCGGGTCCGGTTATTCCGCGATGCTGACCCCTTCGGGGCGTCTGCTCACTCGGTCTGCGCATCCCGAGGATCGACCCGCAGTCTTTGCCGCACAGTTTACCGTGTCCCATGCCTGCTGGCTGATCTTTTATCCTCTTGCGGGCTGGTTGATGACAACTTTCGGAACCGAAGTGACTTTGATCGGATTGATGGCCTTGGCCTGCGCGGGATTGCTGGCGGCATTCCGCCTCTGGCCGATTGATGATGGTAAGCCCATCGCCCATGATCATCCTGACCTACCCGCCGACCATCCGCACTTGAAAGGTGATGCGCCACATCAGCACGCGATTATCATCGATGATCTGCATCCGACGATGCCGAATGCAAATGCAACGGAAAGGTGTTCGTAGTTTGCAATTTCAACGGGTTCTCAAAAAAGAATAGACATAATGGCTTTTTGCGTAATGATGAAAGGCGTGTGTTGAGTGAAAGCTTGATCTTCGACTGGTTTGTCCCGAATGTGACAAGCATACTTATACTCAGCGATCCGGAATGGAAGCAAAATTGGGTGCAAGACAAAGAAAGCAAAGGTCCAGATATCGCAACGCGCTGCGAACGTTTTTTGTCATGTCGCGCGCGGTCTTGGTCGTTTTGTTTCTTGGCGGCCTGACAGTCTCGTTCGCTGGTAGCGCGCATATCCACACTGTACCGATTGCCGATGCTGGAAAGGACAGTACTGCCAATCCACCCAAGCCCAGTGGGCTAGGTGCGCAATTTGCATCCCGTCATATGCCACATATTTCTAAAGCAGGTACACCGGATGACATGAGCGACCAGCCTGCCAAATTGCCGTTGACGCATAGCATCACGCACATCCATGAGGTGCCGGTCATGGCAGCGTCCGTCGCGATCGCCTTTGTGGATGCGCCGCAGACAGTTGCGGTCTTTGCGCAGCAACGGTCTCAGGTTTTCGATCTGACCACGGATATATTCCACCCTCCCAAACTGGGGTGATAAGGGACCGGTCCGCCTTCTGACTGGACAGATATGTACAGTGCTGCCTGGACTCGGCAGTTCTGCCTCAATCCCTAATCACATCTCAAAAGCGCGGCACTGTAACGCCGGGCTTCCCGACCCGACAGTTTGGAGACTTGATATGACAACCCTTACCCGCCGCGCCGCTTTGCTAAGCGCTGCCGCCCTGACCCTTTTGCCCAGCGTGACCTTTGCAGATGGCCATCAGGTTCTGAAAATCGCCATCGTTCAGGAAGCAGGCGATCTGGATCTGCTGACCAATGTCTCGGCGCTCAGCACCTACAGCCTCGTGTTTGATGCGCTGGTCCACTATGGCCCCAACGGCGAATTGCAGCCCGGCCTTGCCACGGAATGGAGCGAATCCGACGATGGCAAGACCCTGACCTTCAAGCTGCGCGAAGGCGTCAAGTTCAGCGACGGCACCGATTTCGATGCCGAGGTCGCGAAATGGAATCTGGAACGCTGGATGGGCAAGGACGACTTCAGCTGGATCGGCGTGTCCGACGCAATGGAATCGATTGAAACTGATGGCTCGCACGGCCTGATCATCCGCCTGAAGCGCCCCGTGCCGGTGGCGCTGCTGGAACTGACCATCGTGCGCCCTGTGCGCTTCCTATCGCCCAATGCGGCGGATGCAGATGGTAATCAGACCGCGCCCGTAGGCACTGGTCCGTGGATGGTGGTCGAAAACGATAACGCAGGCACAAAGCTGGTCCCGAACCCGCACTACTGGGGCGATGCGCCGGGCTTTGAGGCGGTCGAGCTGAAGGTGGTCCCGGATGAGCTGTCGCGCTCGAACGGGTTGCGCGCAGGCGATCTGGACGTGATCGGTGGTGACTGGGTATCGCCCCTGTCGCCGCGCCGCGCGCGTGCAATGGAAAAGGCGGGCGACGCCACGGTCGTAGCCGAACAGGGCACCACCGGCGTGTCACTGACCTTCTCACCGAAATCCTCCAAGCTACAGGACGCGCGGGTGCGCAAGGCGATCTCGGATTCGATCGACCGCAATGCCATCGTGGCGGTGCTGTACGAAGGCTTCGCCGACCCGATCAACAACGTCTTCCCCGGCGTGATTCCAGAAAGCGGCACACTCAATGAGGTGCCAACCCGCAACATCGATGGCGCCAAGGCCCTGCTGACCGAGGCTGGATGGGAACAATCCGGCGGAGGGTGGACCAAGGATGGCGAGGCCCTGGAACTGGAACTGATGGTATCGGAAGAAGCGCTGCCCGGATCCCGTCGTCTGGCTGAAATGGTGCAAGGCATGATCTCGGAAAGCGGCATCAAGGTCACGGTGTCTTCGGTCGACAACGCCACCATCCACGACCGTCGCCCGACCTTTGACTATGACCTGACCTTCATGGCCACCTTCGGCGCGCCTTATGACCCGCACGGCACTTTAGGCAACCTCTTCTTGTCCAGCGTAGATAGCGGCCCGGACGGTAAATTCTACGCCCACCCCGATCTGGACCCGCTGGTTCTGGCAGGTTTGGAAACCAGTGGCGACGAGCGCGCGGTAGCGATGCAGGCGATCCACAACTGGCTCTATGAAAACACCGCCGTCGCGCCGCTGGTCGCGCCGCAACGGCTGTGGGCGCATTCGGCACGGGTTCAGGACTTTGCCCTGCCTGCCACCGACTACGACATTCCCGGCCAGGGCCTGTCGCTGAACTGATCCGGGTCAGGAGACGCATGAGATGCTAAAGCTGTTCACACGGCGTACGGCGCTGGCCATCGGGATGATCCTGGCCGCGTCAGCGCTGACATTCGCCATCATTGCCGCCGCACCCGGCAATGTCGCCGCCCTGATGGCGGAACGCGTCGCCGGCCCCTCGGCGTCGGCGGAACTGGTGGCGCAGATCGAGGATGAGCTGGGTCTGAACGACCCGCTGCCCGTCCGCTATGTCCGGTGGCTGGGCGATGCCCTGACCGGCGATCTGGGCATCTCGTTGCGGTCCGGAAAACCAATCGGGCAGGAGTTCGCTGAACGCCTGCCAGTGACCGCCACCCTGCTGATCTGGGGTGGCGTGATCGCCTTTTTCCTGTCGCTTCTGGTCGGGCTTGCGGGCGCGATCAGCAATGGCGGCTGGGTCGACAGGCTGCTCAGGGCGTTTTCGCTGCTGGCGGCCTCGACCCCGAATTTCTTCGTCGCGGCGCTGCTGGTGATCCTGTTCTCGGTCACGCTGGGCTGGCTACCGGCCTTTGGCGGTGCGGGTGTGCTGGGCTGGATCATGCCCTGCCTGACCATTGCGCTGTTTCCAGGCGCAGTGCTCAGCCGGGTGGTGCGTGTAGGCCTGCAAGAGGTGATGGCCCGCCCCTTCGCCACCACCGGTTTCGCCAAGGGCTATGGCCGTTCAGGTGTGCTGCTGCGCGAGGCGCTGCCCAATATCGCGGTGCCGTATCTGACCACTTTCGGGGCGCAGTTCACGTTGATGATCATCGGCTCCATCGTGGTCGAAACGGTCTTTGCCCTCAAAGGCGTCGGCGCGTTCTTCATCGAGGCGATCCGGTTCCGCGATTTCGTCTCGATGCAGGCGATCCTGCTGACCTTCATCGTGTTCTTCGTGTTCGTGAACCTATTCGTCGATCTGCTGTGCATGCTGATCGACCCCCGCATTCGGAGGCAGAAGAATGCGTAACCTGAAAAAATGGCCCTGGCTGGTGGTCACACCGGTCGTCCTGTTCATCCTGATTGCCATCTTCGCCCCGTGGATCAGCCCCTATGATCCCACCGCGCAGAACTATGGCGCGATCCTGCAAGGCCCCAGTGCTGCCCATTGGCTGGGCACCGACTATCTGGGCCGCGATATGCTCAGCCGTCTGATCAATGGCGCGCGGGTGTCGCTGTTTGCCATGTCGATGGTGCTGGCCTCGGCGCTGCTGATCGGCGTGGTGATCGGGTCTTTCGCGGGATACGTCGGCGGGAAGGTCGAGCTGGTGCTGATCAGTGCCATCGACATCGTGTTGTCGCTGCCCAGCCTGATCGTGGCACTGGCCTTTATTGGCATCTTCGGTGCCGGTTACTGGTCGATGATTGCGGCACTGACCATGGCGTGGTGGGCCAACTATGCCCGTATGAGCCGCGCCGTTGTCGCCTCGGAACTACATCAACCGTATATCGAAGCCGCCCGGATCATGGGCGCGGGCCATGTGCGCATCTTCTCGCGCCATATCCTGCCGCATGTTTTGGCGCTGGTGGTGGTCTATGCCTCGGCCGATGCGGGTGCTTTGGTGCTGGCGATTGCCACGCTGTCCTTTCTGGGGCTTGGGGTCGAACCGCCGACGCCGGAATGGGGTCAGATGCTGGTTGATGGCATGAGCTATCTTGAGGAATACCCCCGCCTTGTGATTGCGCCGGGTCTGGCACTGACCATGGTTGTGGTCAGTTTCAATCTGTTGGGTGAGCATTTCGCGCTGCAAAAGGTGCCGCGCGCGCTGAACCCGCGCCGCTTGCGTAAACTGCAGCGAAAGCGCCACACGGAAGAGGCGGACATTCAAACGCAGGAGGCCAAGGTATGACGCAACCTGTCTTTGAAATCGAAGATCTGGTGATCGACCTTTATACCGAACAGGTTTCAGTCCGTGCCGTCGATACCGTCTCACTCTCGGTCATGCCGGGTGAGATTCTGGCTATTGTCGGCGAAAGTGGCTCGGGCAAGACGGTGATGACGCTGGGGCCGCTGGGTTTGTTGCCCGAAGGTGTGTCGGTCGATGTTCGCGGCAAGGCCATCTGCAGTGGACAATCCCTGCTGGGCCAGTCCGACCGGGCGCTGGCCGATCTGCGAGGTCGCAATTTCGGCGTTGTATTTCAGGACCCGATTTCGGCCCTGAACCCAATGCAGAAGATCGGCCCCCAGTTGATGCGGCAAGCGATGCGGCTGCAGGGCGTGGACAAGGCCAAGGGGCGTGAGATCGCGCTGGGCCTGCTGCACCGTACCGGCATACCCGATCCCGAGGATCGCTATCACCGCTATCCGCACGAGATGTCGGGCGGCATGTTGCAACGCGCGATGATCGCGCTGGCACTGGCAGGCAATCCCAAGGTCCTGATCGCGGATGAGCCGACAACAGCGCTGGACGCCACGGTTCAGGCGCAGATATTGGAACTGATCAAGGACATCCAGCGACAGGAGGATATCGCCGTTGTGCTGATTACCCATGACATCGGCGTTGTCGCCTCGGTCGCGGACCGGGTTGCGGTGCTATATGCGGGTCGCGTGGTCGAAAGCGGCACTGTCGCTCAGGTGCTGACCGCGCCGGTACATCCTTACACCCAGGGCTTGCTGGCCTCGGTCCCCGACCTGCGCACGGACAGCAAAGAAGTGTCCGAGGGCATCCCCGGATCGCCACCTGATCAGTCACGACTGCGCACCGGCTGCCCGTTCGATATGCGCTGTACGCGCACGCTGCCGGTTTGTGCCACCCGCCGTCCGGCACTGATCCCGGTGCCCGGGGATGACTCCCATAACACGGCCTGCCACGCGGCGCAGGCGGAACTGGAAAGGGCCTGAGATGGAAACGCAAAACGCAATCGAGGTCCGTGACCTGAAAGTGCATTTTCCCGGCAGCGGCCCGGACCGAATGGTCCGCGCGGTCGACGGCGTTGACCTGACCGTCGAACGTGGTGCCTTTCACGCCATCGTCGGTGAATCCGGCTGTGGCAAGACTACGCTGGCGCGGGCAATGGTCGGCTTGCAACCGGCCACGTCCGGTTCGGTGCGTATTCTTGGACAGGATCTGGCCGATGGCCTGCGCGATCGCAAGGCGCTGGCGAAACGGATGCAATTCGTGTTCCAGAACCCTCTGGGCGCACTTAGCCGTCGGCAAACCATCTATCAGTCGCTTGAGGAGCCCCTGTCGATCCACGGCGTTGGCCGCACGGACCGGCAGCAGCGCATCGCAAGGCTGATGGATCTGGTGGGTCTGCCTGCCTCAGCCGGCGAGCGTCTGCCTCGTTCGCTTTCGGGCGGGCAACGGCAGCGCGTGGCAATTGCCCGCGCGCTGATGCTGGAGCCCGAGATCCTGATCTGTGATGAGCCGCTCTCGGCGCTGGACGTGTCGATTCAGGCGCAGATCGGCAAGCTGTTCGTGACCCTGCAGCAGGAACTGGGACTGACCGTGGTGATGATCTCGCATGATCTGGCGGTGGTGCGCGAGATGTGCAGCGACGTCACGGTTATGTATCTGGGCCGCGTAATGGAGATGGGTGCGACCGAAACCCTGTTCGGCGACGCGCAGCATCCCTATACGCAGGCGCTGCTGTCTTCAGTTCCGTCACCTGATCCGCGGATCGAGGCAACGCGGCAACGCATCGTGTTGCAGGGCGATCCGCCCAGCCCGATGGACCCGCCACCCGGATGCCGGTTCCAGACCCGTTGTCACCGGGCGCAGGATCGCTGTCGGAAGGACAGCCCAGTTCTCGAGGAGCGGGGCGAGAACCAAGCGGTGGCATGCCATTTTCCGGGGCCGGTTGGGACGCTTGAAACGACTTGATGGAAATTTGGGGCCTGCAAACCTTGCTCGTCGAGTGACGACGGATTGCAGGCCCGGTATTTGGTTCGAAGATCAGGCCGCGAACAGGTTCTGTTTTAGGTGCTGGTCCAGCTCTGAATCGCTTTCGATCAGCGCACGGATGGCTGGGCGAGCCAAAACGCGTTGGCGGTAGGCTTCGAGGCTGGGATAGGCGGTGTGATCCACCTGCGCGTAACCCGACAGCACGAAGAACCATGTCAGATAGGCATCTGCCGCTGAAAACCTGTCGCCCAGCAGATAATCCTGCCCGGTCAACTGGTCCTCCAGAACCTTGAAGCGTAGCGGGGCCAGTCCGCGCACGCGGTCTTTCACCTCGGCAGTAGCTTCCTGATAAAACACGATGCGGAACAGGCCTTTGTGCAATTCGGTGGCACAGAAGGCCAGCCAGCGCAGCATCTGGAAATAGACCGGGTTGTTGGGATCAATGCGAAAGCCGTCATCTTGCGATTGCGCCTGAATCCAGGCGATCACAGTCGATGTTTCGGTCAGCTTGCTGCCATCGGGCAAGGTCAGGACCGATACCTGCCCCAGCGGGTTGACGTCATACAGGGAACCACCGGCAGCGATGTCCTTGGTGGCGAGGTTCAGGGGTTCGATCTCAAGATCCACTCCGCCTTCGGCTGCGGCGAAACGTGCAGCCAAGGAACAGGTGAGGGGGGCGTGGTAGAGTTTTGCCATTGTGGTCTTGTCCTTTCGAAATCAGGCCGCAGTCAGATATTCGCTGGTCGTGGTCACCTTGGCATACGCGAAGGACAAGGCCGACATATACGCCTTGTGCACCTGTTCCGCCGCGACCACCTCGCCGTTGAACTCCAGATCGCGAGATGAGCACGCGTCTTCGACCACCGTAACGTTCAGACCGATATCCGCGGCGTTTCTGGCGGCGGCGTCGATGCACATATGGCTCATGTCGCCCGCGATTGTCACATCCGTCACATCGTGCTTTTCCAGCAGTGACTGCAAATCGGTATCGCGAAACGCGTTCACGTAGTGCTTGAGCACCTTGTGCTCACCCTCTTGCGGAGCGACTGATGGGTGGATTTCTGCGCCCGGCGTGTCGGGTGCAAAGAAGGGCGGGTTTTCACTCTGAAACTCGTGATGCACATGTACGATCATCTGGTTGGCAGCGCGGGCCTGTTCCAACAGATGCGCGGCGTTTTCGGCGCTTTGCTCGATCTGGTGCAGTTCCCATTTGCCGCCGGGAAAGTAATCGTTCTGGACATCGATCAGGATCAGCGCAGATTTGGACATTTTGGTCTCCGGGATTTGGGTGTGTTCGATGCTTATCTAGCGTGGACCCCACAGCAGTTTGATTGGCGCATCAGACATAAAATATGTTAGATCGGACAAATGGAAACATCCGACAGAACTCTTCGGATTGGTATTGCAGCCTATCCAAACGCACAAAGCGCGGCCATATACGGTTTGCAGGACTTGTTCAGCGTGGCCAACCGGTTGCAGCAGCAACAGGCAGATCACCCCAACCCGGTCGAGACCGAGATTGTACGCAGCTTTGGCGGCCCTGGAGAGAGGTTGCAGGCGTTAATCCTGCCTCCTGCCCTTGTCGAGAGACCCCAAGGCAAAGCCGAGCAGCAGTTGGTCAACTGGGTGCGGCATCACCACGGGCAAGGCACGCTGATCTGTTCGATCTGCGCCGGGGCTTTTCCGCTGGCGGCGTCGGGTCTGCTAGACGGTCGTCAGGCCACGACCCATTGGGCACTGGCCACGGAATTCGAAAACCGGTTCCCGGATGTGATCCTGCAGGCGGATCGGTTGGTGATTGACGATGGCGATGTGATCACCGCAGGCGGGGTAATGGCCTGGACCGATCTGGGGTTGCGCTTGATCGCGCGGTTTATGGGGCCGTCGCTGATGCTTGAAGTCGCCCGTTTTTTCCTGATCGACCCTGGCGAGCGCGCGCAGAGTTTTTACAGCTCGTTCTCTCCTGACCTGTCGCATGGGGATGGCGCGATCCTGCGGGCCCAGCATTGGCTGCAGGCCAACTATGTCTCGTCTGTTTCTGTGCCTGAAATGGCCCGTGCGGCAGGGCTGGAGCCGCGCACTTTCGGGCGGCGTTTTCAAGCCGCCACTGGTTTCAGCCCATCAGAATATCTGCAGCACCTTCGTATCGCCAAGGCGCGTGAACGATTGGAACTGTCACAAAGCAGCGTCGAATCTATTGCTCGCAATGTTGGCTATCTGGATATCTCGGCCTTTCGCCGGATATTCATCAAAGTTGTCGGGCTGTCACCAGGTGAATATCGTAAACGTTTCGCTCCGGCTGTACCCTGATACCGGAGCGCGCAAACAACCCCTTTGCATTTTGCACCGTTTTTCCAACCCGCAACAAAATTCAATGTCAGCGGGAACCGGCGGAGTCTTGCGCCGGGGGGTTGCGCTGTGACGCTTAATGGCGCTAGTTGGTGAGACCAGAGCAAAGAAACACAGGCGGGATACCGCCTTCTATAGGGGCAGTTATGTATATCCCGACGGGCAGACAACTGGCTGAATGGATCAGGCACGTGTTTTTCGCGATGCTTGTCCTTTGCCTGCTGGTCTGGTCTTTGGCCCCATCCTACAAACATTCCGCAAGCTATCTTCAGGGCGTTTCTGAGCGCAATCAGATGCTCAGCGATCACGGTCATTCCCACGGCGATGAACTGGATGATTACTGGATTTGGCATGGCCACAGTCACGATGTGGCTGATCACGATCACAGTTCCGCCATCCTGGTTCTGACATCTAACGCGCAGCCGATCACAGGTTTCCGGCTGCCGGAAGCGCTTGAGCCTTTTTCGACCCCCCCGAACCCGATTTACAGACTAGACCGACCTCCGCGCGTGTGATCGTACCCGCTGTTGCGGGACCTAACGATCAAATCACAATTTAGCGGAGAAACTCTCATGCAATCCCTTCAGAGGGCCCGGTTCAGGATGGCCATGCGCCAGTCTCTGACGCTGTGCGCTCTTGTCTTTGCGGCGCTTGCCTACAGCGCATCTTATGCCGCAGCCCATAACGTCACCGCCGGCGACGCCGGTTACATTCAGCAGATCTGGGGCGTCAAACTGATCCCCTTTGCCTATCTGGGCGCCAAACACATGGTGACAGGATATGACCATATCCTGTTTCTGTTCGGTGTCGTGTTCTTCCTGTACCGGGCAAAACACGTCGCGACCTATGTCAGCATCTTTGCCGTTGGACACTCCACGACAATGCTGCTGGGTGTGTATTTCGGTTGGAACGTCAACGCCTATATCGTGGACGCAATCATCGGTCTGTCCGTTGTCTACAAGGCGCTGGACAATCTTGGCGCCTATCAGCGCTGGTTCGGTTTCCAACCGAATACCAAACTGGCCACGCTGATCTTCGGCTTCTTCCATGGCCTTGGCTTGGCGACCAAGATTCTGGACTACGATATCCCGCAAGACGGGCTGTTGCCCAACCTTCTGGCCTTCAATGTCGGAGTCGAAATCGGCCAGTTCATGGCCCTTGCCCTGATCCTGATCTTCATGGGGTTCTGGCGCAAATCCAAATTCTTCTGGAAACACGCCTATGGCGTCAACGTCGCGATGATGGCGGCAGGTTTCGTGCTGATCGGATATCAGCTGACCGGCCTCATTGTCTCAACCTGATTATACGGAGATTACCATGTACAATTCTGAGAAACCAAAGCCCGAAGAACTGCCAAGCTCGGCTCAACTGATCAAGTCGACCATCATCGCGGCTATTGCCGCTGTGGTCATTTTGGTCACCATTGTTTTGCCCGCTGAATATGGCATCGACCCTACCCGGGTCGGTGGTGTTCTGGGCCTGACCGAGATGGGTGAGATCAAGACCGAACTGGCCGAAGAAGCCGAACGTGACGCGCAGGCTGCAGAAGAAGAGCAATCCAGCTTGCTGCAAGAAATCCTTGGGACGTTTGTCGGCGCAGCCTATGCTCAGGAAAGCTCTGGGTCCTGGACCGATGAGTTTTCGTTCACTCTGACGCCGGGCGAAGGCATCGAATGGAAGTTGGTCATGAACGAAGGCGCCGTGGCAGAGTTTGACTGGGTTGCCGAAGGTGGCCGGGTGAATTTCGACCTGCATGGCGACAATGCCAACAAATCGATCAGCTATGAAAAAGGTCGTGGCAAAACCGATGCTCAGGGCACTCTGGTTGCAGCCTTCACCGGCAATCACGGTTGGTTTTGGCGCAACCGAGACAAGCAGGATATTACGGTTACCGTAAAACTGCGTGGCGACTATAGCGAAATCAAACAGACCTACTAAACGAATTGCGCCCCGGCCAGTCTCTGGCTCGGGGCGCAAGAGATCACATTTTCAGGTGATATTGGCATGCACCGCGAGCAAACTGGCTCAGGCAATTGCAATTGTGTGAAGTTCTTTAGACTGAATGCTCACCATCTAAAGTCAAGATGGGTCGCGTGGTGAATTTCGGGCAGTTTTCTCAATGCCGCAGGCGCGCGGCAGGCGAAGGCTCCACCACCTTTAAACCACAGTTGGACGCAAAACTGACCTGCTCGTTGCTCCAAGCGTAAACAACAGCCACGGTTTTGCCTGCGCGCGTGTCCTGCACTTCAATTATCGGTTCGCCTTTTCTTGCGCGATCGGTTTGTTGCTGTTTCGACATCTGCATTCCTCGGTGTTTGTCAAACCCGACCGCCACAAGCGGGTGTTGCGGGGGCGCGCTATCCACCGTTCCACTTTTCCGCTCCGCTCAATGATCTAAACGACATTAACCTAAGATATGAGAGCCGCAAGCAAAGACATTCTTTGAGGTCCTTCAATTGTCTAACTTCTGTATATCAAAGAATGCGATTTTTTGACGAAATGTGTGCGCCCGATTGGCTTTGTCGTAGCTAAGACTTGGAGGTGCCGTAGAAATGAGGGCTGAAATATGGATGGCAATCGCACCCAGGAAACAAAGTTCGAAGTTGGTTTGAACTATACAGACAATGGGCGCCCGGTTTTCCATGGCACCCCTTTTGTTGAAGCCACCGCGCCAATGAACAGAAATGCGCTATGGATGCGTTGGGGCGACTATGTCGTTGTCGATGCGTATTCGAATATGGTGGACGAAGTGCGGGCGATCCGCGAGCGAGTGGCAATGGGGGATATGTCTCCGCTGGCCAAATATCGCATTTCGGGCAAGGATGCCGAAGCGTATCTTGATGGTCTCATACCGCGCTCGATCGCTAAGCTCCAGAATGATCAGATCTACTATGCGCCCTGGTGCACGGAAGAAGGTTTTGTGATCGGCGACGGATTGATTATCCGCGAAGATGATAACACGTTTCTGATTTCTGCTGATCCCGGCCTAAATTGGTGGACTAGCAATATCAAAGGTCGTGCGGTTGAAATCAGTGACGAAACCGACAGTTTTGGCATTCTGACACTTCAAGGTCCAAAGTCGCGTGAAACCGTGCAGGCTGCCGCTGACGAAGAGTTTTCAGAGCTGCCATTCTCGCGCCTTGGATGGGTGACGATTGCAGGGCACAACGTCCGGATCATTCGCCAGGGATTTACTGGCGAGCATGGTTACGAAATCTGGGTTCCGCGTGCCTGCGGTCTTGACGTATGGAATGCCATCGCTGAGGCGGGTGCTCAGTTCGATATTCTGCCTGCCGGTGCCTGGGCTTTGGACTTGGCACGGATTGAGGCCGGGCTTTTGATCGTAGGTTATGACTACACCAGCGCCGGTCCGGATGGGGGCGCGGCTGGGGTTTTCGCGGCACAGAGCATGCGCGCGACGCCGTTTGACTTGGGCTTGGGTCGATTGGTCGACTTCAATTCGGGTGAGTTCGTTGGCAAAGAAGCGTTGCAGGAGATTGCGGATCGCGGAGATCACATGCATCTTGTCGGCTTGGAAATTGATTGGAAGGCACTGGAGTCGACCGAACCTGGTCATCTTCGTCGCGTACGCTGGTATCCGGCCAACCTGACGATGGATGGGGCGGAGGCGGGCTATGCAACCAGTGTTACATGGTCGCCCACGGCGGGTAAAATGATCGGCTTCGGGCACATGAAGAAAAACTATACGGAACCGGGAACACAGCTGTCTATCGCCCTTGGCGGCTCCGGCGAAGGCACACAGGTTACCGCAACTGTAATCGACCTGCCATTTCACAAACTGAAACGTTCTTCCTGACCCACCCCAGAGCGCCGCGACACCGATCTCGTTAGATCGTGTCGCGGTGCTTGTCAGTCTGTGATTGATGCCTCAAAGTATGGCATGCGTATACCTCCGGTTAATCTAGGTGACGACAACACGTTCGGCCGCATTCTCTATGAAGAAGGCGGTAGTTATGGTCCGGTGTTCGGGCCGTATTTGGCGTTTCTTTATGTTCAGAAGGGGCAGGGCCAGATCCTTGTAGACGGCAATACGATTGACCTTAAAGAGGGTGAGTGCGCACTTACATTGTCTTCTCATTCGTATTCTTATTCCGCAACTCCCACCCAGCGTTCATTGATATTTTGGTCTGACTGCAGAATTCCAGATAACAGTCACTTATGGAATGACTTGCGCTCGGGGCCGACCAAGCTGAGGGCTTCGGTTACGATCCGAGCGCTTCTGGAGACTGGTGCAGACCTTCATTCGACAGAAGATGCCGACGCTATGCATTTGTCCGAGGCAATAACCCGGGCATTATTGCAGGCATATTTTTTTGAGGCTGGTACTCGAACAGCTGATGTCAGGATACCCGCCGTCATTCAGGCCGCACAACGAAGGCTATCGGAAAGTCTGGCCGAGCAGGTGACAATCACGGATATCGCCAGTGAACTTGGCATTACACCACAATACCTGGTTGCTGCGTTCAAAAAATCTTATGGTAAGACACCTGCTGAATACCTTTGGAAACTACGCTTAAATCATGGTTCGCTATTGTTGAGACGAACCAATCTGAGTGTTGCTGAAATCGCTTATCAGTCAGGTTTCAAGAATCCTTTCCATTTTTCACGCAAATTCAAAGAGTGGAAGGGTGTCAGCCCAACGGAAGCTCGCAAATCTCATCTGCGCAGGAAAATAGAAGCGAGTTGAAACCTGTTGTCAGGCGCTAGAGATAGTTAATTGTGGATATGCATGCTGAAATTTCAGGCATGGTGCGTTCAAGGGCAGCCCGGAATAATGATCATGGATGCCTGACGGATTGACGCGCATAGATAGCAGAAACGCGCGACGATCTTGGCAGCCACGGACGTGCCGGAAATCCGTTTCAGTATTCGGTGGCACTTAGGGAGGAAGCTAGAATGACAATGGTGAATTGGTTAAAAACAACCTGTGTCGCGGGCCTGACAGTTCTTGGGACCGTGCAAATTACTTCCGCTCAATCACCGGATGAGGTCAGAATCGCGGTGATCGTTGACAGCACTCCGGACGTCGGCTGGGTTAAGACCATGCAGGATGCAATGACTGCGTTGAGCGAAGAGAATGACCTTGGGACCAAGATTACTTGGGATATGACCGACCCGATTTGGGGGGACGATGCTGAACAAGCCATCCGGTTTTACGCCGAAGGCGGCGAGCATGATATCATCTGGGCCCACAGCGTTTATTCGGATCAGATCAAGAACGTTATCGGAGATTTTCCGGACTTGATGTTCGTATCAACCGGATCGGGTAACTATAAGACAGCCGACAACCACTATCAGATCTACAAGCGCCTGCATGAACCGGCCTATCTGCTTGGCGTATTGGGTGGGCACACCACCGATTCCGGGGTTATGGGGATCGTCGGAACATTCACCGCCGAAGACGTCAACGATCAGGTGAATGCATTCTTTGCAGGTGCCAAAACCGTTCGCGATGACATTCAACCGCGCGCATCCTTCATCAATTCCTGGTTTGATAATGCCTTGGCGGCGGAACATGCTGAGGTTCATATCTCGGCCGGTGCGGATGTGATGTATATGCTGACCGACAATTACCGCCCGTGCGAGCAGAACAATCTGATGTGTTTCTCAAATATTCACGATGTGAACGCCATGTCGCCGTCGAGCATCGCATCCAGTTCCCTGGCGAACTGGGAGCCTGACGTTGAATGGGCAGTCGGTGAATGGATTCGTGTGCAAGATGGCGGAACCTATGAGGCGAGTGACGAGCCGCTCTGGTTTGGCCTGGCCGACGGTGGAGCAGACATTGCACCGTATCACGAGTTCGAGTCCAAGATTCCTGATGATGTGAAGGCTGCTGTCGCTGCCGTGCGCGACTCGATCATTTCGGGTGAAACTGTTGTCGAAATCGACTCGTCCGAGTTGCAGTAGGTCCGGCACGTTACAGTCTGGATAGATCAGGAATACCGCCGATGACCGAGCTGCTCAGAGTCGAGGGTCTGACCAAACGATTTGGCCCCGTAACAGCAAATGACAGCGTGAACCTGGTGGTTGAAGCTGGTGAAATCCACTGTTTGTTCGGTGAAAATGGTGCAGGCAAGTCGACTCTTTCGGCTTGCCTGTATGGCATGCTTCAAGCCGATAGCGGCAATATCCGTTTCAAGGGCAAGGACGTTGCGTTGACCTCGCCTTCGGATGCCTTGGAGCTTGGGATTGGAATGGTCCATCAGCATTTCGTGCTGGTTGATACCTTTACAATTCTTGAGAACATACTTGTTGGTGCGCCGGGCGTAAGTACGGCGGCGGATCAGAACAACGCCAGAACACGAATACTGGAACTGTGCGGTGAATGCGGGATTCAGCTGGACCTAAACAAGCAGATTCGCGATCTTTCGGTTGGCGAAAAGCAGTGGGTCGAAATCCTGAAGGCCCTGTTTCTTGGCGCCGAACTGCTGATCCTTGACGAACCGACAGCGGTTCTGACCCCGCAACAATCGGATGTTCTGTTCGAGGTCATGCACCGTATGCGCGCGCGCGGTCTGTCGATCATCCTGATCAGCCACAAGATGCGCGAAGTTATGCAATCCGACATGGTCACGGTTCTGCGGCGTGGCAAGGTTGTCCGCAGCTTGCCAACCGCTGAAACCAGTGCCGATGAACTGGTTGCGTTGATGGTTGGCCACAAGGTGTTACAGATCGCAGCAGCCGATGACAGAGAAATCGGTGAACCGGTTCTGGAACTGTCAGAGATATCGGCAGTTGATGAATGGGGAGACCCCGCGCTGCGGAACATTTCGCTGACCGTATCGGAAGGCGAAATCCTTGGAATCGCCGGTGTTGCGGGCAATGGCCAAAAGCAATTGTTCGAATTGTTGCTGGGTGTATTGCCCCGAACCGCAGGTCGGTATCGGCTGAACGGTGAAGAGATAACCGACCCATCGCCGCGCGAGATGCTGGATCACGGCGTTGGCTTTATCCCCGACGATCGGTTCCGCGAAGGATTGGTTCCGACCTTCGGGCTGGGGGAAAATATGATCCTGGGGTGGCAGCGCTCGCCGCTCTATCTCAACGGGCCGTTTATTGACAAGCGTCGCATGGGCGAACTGGCCCAGGAAGCGATAGACGATTATGCCATCGCGACAGCATCAGGACAGCAGCCGGTTGGGCAGTTGTCAGGCGGAAATGCACAACGGGTCATACTCGCGCGCGAGTTTCTGCATTCCCGCAAACTGGTTCTGGCAAATCAGCCGACGCGCGGATTGGACGTGGCTGCTGCAGAATTTGTCTACAGTCGGATTCTGGACAAGCAGAAAGAAGGCAGCGCGGTTGTTCTGGCCTCGGAAGAGCTGGACGACCTGATCCGCCTTTGCGACCGGATCACGGTTTTCTATCGGGGCAGGATCGTCGGTACCGTGGATGCGCGCAAAACCAACCTTGTTGAACTGGGATTGCTTATGGCGGGCCAGGAACCAACGGCGGCAGGAGTCCCGAATTGAAAGCCTTGCAAAAACGAACACAGCCGGATTTGCGGTGGACCATCTTCTGCTATGGCGCGGCGCTTGCGCTGTCGCTGATCGTATCAGCACTTATCCTGCTGGGTTCTGGCGGAAATCCGGCCGAGGCTTTTTCTGCCTTGTTCGTAGGTGCCTTCGGTAGCGCGCGCGCGCTTTATGGCACTCTGGCAGAGGCGACGCCGATCTTTCTGATTGGTGTCGGATCTGCAATCGCGTTCCGTGCTGAAATTTGGAACATCGGGCAAGAAGGACAGGTGGTTGCAGGGGCGTTGCTGGCGTACTGGATCAGCCTGAGCCTGGGTGATGCGCCACTTTGGCTGACTGTCCCCATTTTGGCCGTTGCAGGTGTTGTGGCGGGCGGATCTCTGGCTGCGATTTCCGCGTGGCTTCGGTTGCGATTTGATATCAATGAAATCGTCTCGACCGTGATGATCACCTACATCATCTACAACCTCATGAACTATCTGCTGGACGGTGGTCCGTGGATGGAGCGTGACACAACAGTCGCCTACCGCCGCACCGGGCCGTTGCCGGAATCACTGGAATGGCCAGTCTTGCTGAGTTCGGGATCGAACCACGTGCATATCGGGCTGATTATCGCGATTGCAGTGGCTGTTTGGGTATCGGTCCTTATGCGGCGTACGCCGCTGGGGTTCGAAATCCGGGCGACTGCAGAAAACCGGACTGCTGCAATCTTTCGTGGCATCAATGTCAACCGCGTGACGGTCGTCGTATTGGCCCTGTCTGGCGCGTGCATCGGGTTGGCCGGTGTCGGTGAGTTGTTCGGAACCGCCCATCGCCTGACGACAGATACGTTCTTTGGTCTTGGCAGCACAGGTATTGTTGTTGCCATGGTCGGCGGTCTGCGTCCGGGCGGGATATTCCTGGCCTCGCTTTTCTTCGGCGGCATGAAGAACGGTGCGCTGTTCATGCGGTTCAAAACCGGTACGCCTTCGGGCATGGCCTCGGTCATTGAGGGGTTAGTGCTGCTCATGTTCCTGATAGCAGCGGTTGCCGTGCACTATCAAATCAAACGGGGGCGCACCGATGGCTGAACTTTTTAGCGTTGCGCTTTTCGTCAGCATGTTGTCAGCGATGTTCCGCATCGCAACGCCCCTCATATTGTCGGCAATGGGAGAATTGATCACGCAGCGCAGCGGGATCTGGAACCTGTCGGTCGAGGGTATGATGCTGCTTGGCGCATTCATGGGGTTCGTCGGTGCCAGCGCGACCGGCAGTGCCTGGCTGGGGGTTCTGATTGCGATGATCGTCTGCGCCATCGTCGGACAGATCACCACGTTGCTGACGGTGATCCTGAAGACGGAACAATTCATGGCTGGTATCGCGCTGAACATCGTGATCGCCGGTTTGGTGTTCTTTTGGTTCCAAAGCTATACACCCAAGGCAGGTGCGGCGAATTTTGTCGGCTTTGAACCGCTTGATCTCGGTTTTCTGTCGGATATCCCCGTATTGGGTGAAATCCTGTTTTCCCATCGTCTTCTCAGCTATCTGGCTTTTGTTCTGCCCTTTGTTGCGTGGTATTTCCTGTATCGTACACGCACCGGTCTTGAATTTCGCTGCGTTGGAGAAAACCCCAAGGCGTTGGACGTCAAAGGGTTGAACGTCAGTATTCGTCAGGCGCTGGCCGTCATGATAGGCAGCGTGATGACAGGGCTGGGCGGCGCTTTCCTGATGCTTGGGTATTCCGAGAAATTCGTGCCTGAGCTTATCGCCGGACGTGGCTGGCTGGTGGTCGTGGTGATCATCGCGGGCAACTGGATGCCGTTCCGAACTGTAGGGGCCATCCTGGTATTTGCCTTTCTGGAGGCATTGGCAATCCACGCTCAGGTTGTTGATATATCCGTACCCAGCCAATTGTTCCTGGCCTTGCCGTATTTTGCGTCGCTGGTCATGCTGGCGGTGTTCAGATCAAAGTCGCATGAACCCGCATCACTGGGTAGGCCGTATCATCGCGAGTGAGGCAACAGCAGGATAGGTCCCGTTGCACAGAACACTGGCACGTCTTGTGGAGTAGACGCCCGAAGTTGTGGCAACCTGTTGAACAGTGGTCACAAGAGCCAAACCCGGCAGCGACAGCCAAACGAATGAGGTCGCAGCATGTATCGCGTTAGATTATTTGCAGTCCGCCATTCACGCGGTTTCGAGCGGGTTTATCGCTGGGTTGAGGCCTGCCTCGTGGCGCTCGATCCGCTATTCCAACGGATAGGGTACAAGCGCGTAGAGCGACCCGTTGCCATAATCGAAATGCTCAGCAAGTCTTTCCTGTTCGATTGCAAGATGTGCGGGCAGTGCGCGTTGTCATCGACAGGGATGTCCTGCCCGATGAACTGCCCCAAAACTCTGCGCAACGGTCCTTGCGGAGGCGTTCGTCCCGGTGGGTACTGCGAGGTCAAACCTGAAATGAAATGCGTCTGGGTCTGCGCGTGGGATGGGGCCTCACGTATGAAACATGGTGACCAGATCGAGATCGTACTTCCGCCCGTTGATCATTCGTTGAAAGGGTCGTCTTCGTGGCTGCGGGTGTCGCGAGAAAAGGCCGCCAACCTGCGCGAGGCGGGCGAGGCGCGGCGGTCGATCATCGCCAAGGCCTTTGGTTCGGCACGCAGCAAGGAACCGGCCACCGCACCTTTGGCACCAGAACCCGGCACCGACGGGAAGCCCAAGTCATGACCCTCGGTGAGAAAACGCCATTTGCCGCTTACCCCGATCTGCCGGACGGGCTGGTTTCAGGCAGTCGGCTGGAACGGGCGCTCAAAGCGGGCAAATTTGCCATCACGGCCGAGCTTAACCCGCCCGACAGCGCCGACCCCGAAGATGTCTATCGCGCGGCCCAGCCGCTGAGCGAGGTATCGGACGCGATTAACGCCACCGACGCTTCAGGGGCGAATTGCCATATGTCGTCCATCGGGATTTCCGCGCTGCTTACTCAGGCTGGCTATGAGGCGGTCTATCAGATCTCCTGCCGTGACAGAAACCGCATCGCGATTCAGGGTGATGTGCTTGGGGCCGCCGCTTTGGGCGTCAGGAATGTCCTGTGCCTGACAGGTGACGATGTCAGCGCCGGGGATCAGCCCGGTGCGAAGCCCGTGTTTGATCTGGATTCGATTTCACTGCTGCGCACATTGCGGACAATGCGCGAGGATGGCGTATTTCTTTCGGGTCGGAAAATCTCAAAACCGCCCCGGCTGTTCATCGGTGCAGCCGAAAACCCCTGTCTGGAGCCGCTGGAGTGGCGTCCCGATCGGCTGGCCAAGAAAGTCGCTGCTGGTGCCGATTTCATCCAGACCAACTACATTTTCGACATCCCCCGGTTCAGGGCGTTTATGGGCCGGGTCAGAGATATGGGGCTGGATCAGAAGATCTTTATCCTGGCGGGTGTCGGGCCGCTGGCTTCGGCGCGGGCGGCACGCTGGATGCGGACCAATGTGCCGGGCATTCATATTCCGGACGCTGTGATCGATCGTATCGAAGCTGCAGCGGATCAGTCGCTTGAAGGGCTAAGGACATGTATCGAACTGATCGAGGAAATTCGCGACATCCCCGGCATATCCGGCATCCACATCATGGCTTACCGCCGCGAGCATCTGGTGTCACAGATCATCAGGGAAAGTGGCCTGCTGGAGCGGCGGTCGCGCGACCGCCTTTCACGTAAAAAGCCAAAGCAAAAGACTTAGGCGATATCGTCATACTCAAATCAAAAAGGGTAACCCATGCAATCCGCGAAAAATCCTCTGAACCAAATAGACCACGAACCGATGATGTTGCGCGCAATAGAACTGGCGGCAAGCGCACGCGCCAAGGGCAACAAACCATTTGGGGCGCTCTTAGCAGATATGGATGGTAACATTTTGCTGGAGGCCGAAAACACCGAATTCACCGAGAATGATTTTTCCTGTCATGCGGAAACCAATTTGCTCAGCATGGCCAGTCGCAAATACAGCGTCGAAGAACTGAGCGACAAGATTATGTATGCAAGCTGCGAGCCTTGTGCGATGTGTGCGGGCGCTGCGTTTTTTGTCGGGATCAGCAATGTGGTCTTTGGCCTGTCTGCCGATGGGCTGGCCGAATTGTGGGAGAACGAAAATTCCAATCCGCGTGTTCTGGACATGTCCTGCCGTCAGGTTTTTGACACCGCGTTGAATCACCCGATCAATGTCGTGGGGCCGATCATGGAAGACGCCGCCGCGGCCCCTCATGTCGGCTACAAAATTCCGTGGAAATAACGGCGTCAGGGTCGCTTGGTGTGCCAATCCGTTCTGGATTGATACAAGTGGCCCAACGCCAGAACCTCACTATCACGACCAAATTTGCCGACAATCTGATGACCAATCGGCAAACCATCGGATGAAAATCCGCTGGGCAGGCTCAGCGCCGGATGGCCGGTCAGATTGAAGCCGCAGGTGTAGGGGATCAGACTGCCCAGTTCCTCAGCCGGATCGAAACTTGCCAGCTCCATTGCGACGCGGGGTGTTGTTGGTGTCAGCAGGAATTCTGCGCCGCAATCGGTCAGCGCCGCGTCAACCGCCTTTCGCAGATTACCGCGCAGGTTCACAGCGGCTGCAAGTGCGTTCTGATCGGGTATCAGGTTCGCTTCGAGCATATCGGCGATGGCCGGGAAGTATTGCGCGCGGTATTTGGCCAGACAGTCCCGGTGAGCCGCCGCCAGTTCGGTCGCGAAAAAAGTCACAACTGCGCCGATGGCCTCACAAATCAAAGGGATTTCCACGGCAACCACACGGGCACCGGCGCTACGATATTCGGCGCATACGGCGTTAAAAGCAGCAGCAATATCTGGCTCCAGCGCGTAGACTTCATTCAGGCCGGCAACGGTTTCAGGCCCCAGAACCGCCAATGTGACGCCATCGACATCCGGCAGCATCAACGGTTTCAGCTCTGGAAACGCTGCCCAAAGTGTGCGCGGATCATCTGCGTCAGGTCCCGAAATCACGTCAAATACGGCGCTCAGGTCTTGCACGTCGCGCGCGACGATACCGACATTGTCAATCGAAGGTGCGGTGGCTTTGCGGAACACACCCGCTGTGCTGATCCGTCCGGCTGATGGTTTGAAACCCGTTGTCCCGGTCATTGCTGCCGGAATGCGCACTGAACCGGCGGCGTCGGTTCCCAACGCAAATCGTGCGGATCCGACGGCAACTGAAACTCCGGCACCTGCGCTGGAGCCGCCGGGGTAGCGAGCGAAATCCCATGGGTTGCGCGTGGGCGGCTCATCCGCGCCGCAAGTCAGTTCATGGGATATTTGTGTGCCCACCAGTACGGCACCTGCCTCGCGTAGACGGCGCAGAACGGCGGCATCTTCATCCGGTACTCTGCCGGCAAAGACGGGCGATCCGCCTGAGGTCGCTACACCCGCTACGTCGAAAACTTCCTTAATCCCGAATGGCCAACCATGAATGGGGGACCTGGGGGCTTCTTTGCCCAACCGGTTTGCGTCGGCGCGCGCGTCTTGGACCAACAGTTGCTTGTAGGCGTGGACATTGACCTCTGACCGGTCAATGGCTGCAAAGACCTGCATGATCTGGTCGCTGGCGCTGTCAGGCACGGGTTCCTCCGCGCATTGTGGCCGAGGCACCGCCATCCACCCGCAGCATGACACCGGCGCAACGTTCGGCCTTGTCAGACAGCAACAGCATCACCGCATCGGCGATATCCGCATTATTGTTGTGCCGACCTGAAGGAGCAGGACCCCAACGGCTGTCGTTCTCGCGGTGGTGTTCATACCCTTTGATGGTGGATTGCACGCCCGGATGGGTCGCGCCGGGGCAAATAGCGTTTACGCGCACGCCATGCATAACGGCTTCGGCGGCCAGGGCTTCGGACATGCTCAGAAGTCCCGCTTTCGAAATCGAGTAGGCCGGAAGGTGATGGATACCCACCAGCGCACTGTCCGAGACGACGTGAAAAATATTACCGTGGCCGCGTTCTTTCATGCCTTCATAATATGCGCGGGAATACCGGAAGACAGATGTCAGATTAACCTCCATCACCTCACGCAGGGCTGCATCTGGTGTTCGGGCCAGAGGTTCTTCAAAAACAATTGCGGCGCAAGAGACAAAAAGATCGGGTGCTCCGCCAAACTGGTCCAGAGTGCGGGCAATGGCGAAGTCTTGGGCTTTGCGGTCCTTGGCGTCGGCCTGAATGAACCGCGCACCGGTTGCCTCGGCCACTTCGGCGCCTCGCGTGGTATCGCGGCCGGTGAATATCACTTGCCATCCGTCGTCGGCCAATGCTGTTACAACTGCCCGGCCCGAGCCTGAGGTGCCGCCAGTCACGAATGCGGTTTTTTGGGTGGTATCACTCATCCCTGATGCACCTTGTTCGCCCTGAGCGCTGCGCGCAACCCGCCATCGACCGTCAACGCCGCACCCGTCAAGGACGGGCCTCCATCCAGCAGGAATTCCACACAATTTGCGATGTCATCGGCTTCGGTCAATTGGCCCGAAGGTGGTACAAACGGATCGCCAAGCTCGCGCATTTGAGGGGTGACTGCGATATTTTGCATACCATCTGCCAAATCGCCGGGGCAGATCGTGTTTGCGGTGACACCGCGCGGGCCGCCTTCGACCGCAAGCATGTTGGTCATCCAGTGCACACCGCGCTTGGCAACCGAATATGCGCCCAGCTCAAACTCGGGCCGCAGGGCCGTTCCCGAGGCGATAGTGACGATTGCACCACCATCGTCTTTGGACAATTCCCACATTGCCGCCCGTGCAATACGGATTGGCGAGATCAGGTTGTTTTCCAGAACCGCATCCCAGGCTTCGTCCGTGGTTTCCGAGATCCGAGCCACATGCAGCAAACCGCCTGCCAGAACAAGCCCGTCGAGACCATTCAGGATTGACACCGATTGCCCGACAATGTGTTCCGCCGCGCCGGGTGTCAGGTAGTCGCAACCATAGAAAACTGCACCGGTTTCCTTCGCAATTGCGTCACCGGTTTCTGAATTTCGCCCGTTGAAAACCACGACGTCGCCTCGACCGGTCAGGCGCTTGACAACCGCCTGACCGATACGAGAAGTGCCACCGATAACAAGAATCCGCTTTGACATGGGAGAGAGCGTCAGGCGGGCTTTGCCATGGATGGCAAAACCCGGATCGACCCATCGCCGGCCAGTTCCGGGTTTTTCTTGCGCCAGTCTTCGCGCGGGTTCTCGGCCCGCCAGAGATCGACATATTCGGACTGCTTCATGAAGGTGACGTTTTCCATTTCGCTCGCCTTCTGCAACAGGCGTTCCAGCACGCGGATACGCGCGCCACGCGCGATGGATTGCGGATGGACAGTCAAATTGAATACGCCGCCCGGACAGTTTTCCGCTGCATAATCCAGTTCGCCATACCACATCTCTTCTGCATGCGCCGGCGATTTAAGGCCCGGAATCTCGCCCCAGGCGAATTCAAACATGGGCACGTCATCCATGATCCACGCAACCGGAATGCCTACAATGTCGGTCAGTTCACCAAACTGGAATGGCTGGTCCTTCGTCCATGTGTCGCCCTTTCGGACATAAACCGGCAAGTGGTCGGTTGCCATGCGGCTGCCGTCAAATTCGAACCCGAACTCGTCGATCAGATCGACCGTGTCAGTGCTCATGTTCCAGGCAGGCGACACATGCCCGCGTGGGCGTACGCCAACAACATGATCCAGCGCCTCAAGCCCACGCTCGATGATCAGACGCTGTTCGTGCTTTGTGAAATCCCGGACATCCTCGTGCATCCAGCCATGCCATGCGAATTCGTGGCCGCGATCCCGGATTTCCTTGATCAGATTGGGATACGCCAGCGCAGTATGGCCCGGCACCAGAAATGTTGATTTGATGTTGAAACGGTCGAGGATGTCCAGAACGCGGCGGCAGCCCGTCACATCCATTTCGCCGCGTGACAGCATCGAAGGGTTGTTGGTGTGAAACGACGAGATCCAGAGCGACATCGCGTCCAGACCGATGGTCATGCAATAGGTGAGTTGCGGTAGCTTGCTCATGATTGCGTCCTGCTGAATTTCGAACGATCAAATCCTTTGGGTTCATGCACTTCGCACAGGTGGGTCACGTTGCCTTCGGGGTCATAGAAAGAACGGAACCGATACCACATGCCGGGGAAGTCCCTTTCGGGTGCTTTTTCCAGAAACGCGCCCGCGCCATAGTGCATCATCTTGTCAGCCCATTGCACATTGTGCTTGTCCAACTCGGCGATGGCTTCGTCGATGTTCTCGACATGGATCGCGAAGCTGTGCACGCCCGCCGGATCGTTCACATAGTTGCCGGTGCGCTGGTGCGGGTCGCGTGGTGCGTCCGGGACACTCAGCAGTACCAGATCCGTGTCACCGCACATGAACATGGCCCAACCTTTTTCGGGCTCGTACCCATGCGGATGCAACGGCAAGCCCAGCACATTTTTGTAGAAATCCACCATCGCCGGAAAGTCTTTCACGACGATGTCCATATTATCGAGCCGCAACGGTTTCAGCATTTGGTTCAGTCCCTCAGTGGAATGGCAACGGAAGGCATAGGTGCGCCGGTGGCCCCAAAGATTTTCATCGGGAAGCCCATGAACGCGAATTCGTACATTTTCTCGGCTGCGATTTCTTCCATGTTGACCACTTCGATGATCTGGGCACCTGCTGTGGCGAACATGTAGCAATGCACTGGCGCGTACTGGCCGTGGTAAGGCTGCGGTTCGAGGCCGATATTGTCTCCGGCCAGACACATGGATCCGCATTCCTCTAGCAGGTATTTCGCTGCTGGAACGCCGATCCCGGGTGAGCCTGCCAGGTAGTCGATATTTGGCCACATCCGCATTCTGCCGGTTCGGATCAGAACCACATCACCTTTGCGGAACCGAACGCCTTGTTTCAAAGCCGTGTCGCGAATATCTTTAGGCGTTATCTCATAGTGGTCCGGAAGAATATCCACGCCCATCGCACCGGCGACATCCAGCAGCACGCCCCGCGCGATGATCGGCGGATAGCGGTCAGATCCGCCCTTGGTCCAGACCATCGACCCCAGATGTTCATCCTGGGTCCAGCCGTTCCACTGCTTGCCCCAATAGCCCATGTGATTGAGCGTATCGATATGCGTGCCGCAATGGGTATACATCGAGATCGCGTCGCCGGAGTAGCTGTATTCCTTGTGAATCTCGCCACTGTACCCGGAACGGCCATGGGCGATTTCCCCCTTAGGCGTATGGGTCATCCAAATCGAAAACGGTGGATCTCCGGCCTCGGTCCAGGACGGCATCGAAGATTCGTAGACCACATTCAGGTCAAACACTTTGCGGCCATCCATACGGGCGATGATATTGGCGACGGATTCCGGTGTGATCCAGTTCAGCCGCCCGATCTCGTCCGCGGGTCCCCAGGGGCTTTTCGAAACCTTGTGCCCGCCTTTATCCAACAGGGGTTCCGGCTGAAGCTCATGTTTGATTTTTTCCAGTTCTTCTTTCGATAAACCGCACATTTTGAATGTGCCGTCTTCGTCAAAGTGATCGTGATCGTGATGACCAGGTTGACCGTCAGTAGGCTGATGGTTGTTACACATGTGCGCTTCTCCCGGCTGAAAACATGTTTTGCCGCAAGACTGAGAGCTTAAGAAGTATATGTCAAAGACGCGAATACTATGTATCTCAAAAGGAATTACTTATGGCAGAATCCGTGCAACGAGATTGGTTGACGCTGGGACGCCGGAGAGTTTGGGCGGTTGTTTTCGAAAAGGTCTAACGTTGCCTCTGGAGTGGTGTTTCGTGAATAAATCACTCCCATACCTATAACAGTTAACTTATGCATAGTAAGTAATTCTGGTATTTGACAAATACCAATTCGCTCTGAGTATTCTCGGGCGTACGTGTAGAAATTCGGCAAAAGTACTGGATAGGTTCTAGGGTGGAGAGCACAGTCGCAAATACTACGAAAGCCCTGGCATCACCCATCGCCGCTCGACGTTCTTTCTCTTGGTTTGCCGGAGTTTGCCTGAACCTCGCTGATCGAACACCTTACCGGGCCTTCGGGCCGATTTGATATTCGGAGACGTTAACAGACATGACGGTTTTCCTACCCGATACGCTTGATGACGCGTTGTCTGTACTACAGAAACATCCTTCAGCAGATGTTTTGGCCGGTGGCACGGATTTGATGACCGAACTGAACTATCGTCATCGAAAGATGACGTCAGTGCTTAGTTTGCGCAATCTGGGCGAACTGCGTGAATGGTCGTGTGACGATCAAACCCTGACAATAGGGGCCAACGTCAAATATTCCGAGATTATGACATCGGGTATTGCAGAATTGGCCCCGGCTCTGGCGCAGGCTGCGCGCACCGTCGGGTCACCCCAGATCCGCAATACCGGCACGCTTGGGGGCAACCTTGCGACAGCCTCGCCTGCGGGCGATACGTTGCCGGTGCTATACGCTTTGGAGGCGAGCGTAACGGTAAAAAGCGTGTCGGGCGAACGGACCCTACCGGTGTCTGACTTTATCACGGGCGTCAAACGCAACGCGCTGCAGCTGGGTGAAATGATCGTGTCCGTCACGCTTCCGGTTGCGAAAGGGCGGCAGGAATTCCTCAAGATCGGCAAGCGCAATGCCATGGTTATTGCCGTTTGTAATCTGGCACTGATCGTGGACGAAGACGCCCGCAAAATGGCCTGCGCCCTTGGCGCCGTCGGTCCAAAGATCATCCGGTGCACCGAAGCTGAAACCTACATCAATGATCAGATCGACTGGTCGAGCGGTACGCTGGTTGATCGCAGCGCCGTTGCAAGATTTGCCGAGCTTTGCAGTGCGGCAGCCCGACCGATCGATGATCATCGTTCGACGGCGGATTACCGCAAACACGCTATTCAGGTGCTGGCAAAACGTGCGCTGGATCGGGTGATCTGAGGATGGGAACAATGGAAATCAAAGACACATATGTACTGAACGTCAACGGCGTCAGTCATGAGGTGCAGACCGATTGGCTGGGCGAAAGCCTTCTTTACGTGTTACGAGAGAAACTTGATCTGTGGGGCACCAAAAACGCCTGTGAGCAGGGTGAATGCGGGTCTTGTTCGGTCATGATTGATGGCAAGCTAACCTGTTCTTGCCTGGAGTTGGCAGCGGCGGCTACAGGGACCCGAATTGAAACGGTCGAGGGCGTTGCAGATGGCGATGCCTTGTCGGACGTACAGCAGGCAATGGTGGATGCTGGCGCGGTGCAATGCGGGTTTTGTACGCCCGGGTTGGTTGTTGCGATCACGGATCTGCTGGACCGGAACGCCGCACCCAGTCGATTGGAAATCCACGAAGCCCTGTCAGGTAATTTGTGCCGCTGCACCGGGTATGGACGGATCGAGGATGCAGTTGTGAAAGTGGCTGAAAACCGGGCGGTGCAGGCATGAACAGCAAGCTGGGACACAGTGAGCTTGGCGTCGGCGCATCGCTGATCCGCCCCGATGCCGTCGACAAGGTTACGGGTGATTTCGAATATTCCTCGGACCTTAATCATCCCGATATGCTGTGGGGGGCTACGTTACGGTCGCCGCATCCTTCGGCGAGGATCGTCAGCATTGACACAAGTGCCGCCCGGCAATTGGACGGTGTGGTTGCCGTACTGACATCGGACGATCTGCCGGGGCAGCAGAACTATGGCCTCATGGCACCGGATCAGCCGCTACTGTGCAGCGATGTTGTGCGATTCCAAGGGGATCCGGTCGCAGTCATTGCAGGCGTGGATACCGAAACCTGCCGCAGGGCGCTGGATCTGATCCGTGTCGAATACGACGTTCTTGAACCGCTCACTGACCCGGAGTTGGCCGAAAACGCACCTCCGATCCATCCTGACGGAAATGTCGTCCGTCGGGTGCCGATCCTGTACGGGAACCCTGACATAAGCGGCGACGTAGTGGTCGAAGGTGTTTATGAAATGGGCTCGCAGGACCAGGCATTCCTTGGTCCCGAGAGCGGTTTGGCAGTGCCTGCCGAAGACGGTGGAATTGACTTGTATGTGGCCACTCAGGGCCTGCATCAGGATCATATCCAGCTGCCGCCTTGCCTGAACCTGCCACCGGAAAAGGTGCGTGTGCATCTGGCGGGTGTCGGCGGCGCATTCGGCGGACGCGAAGACTGGTCCGTCCATGGCCATGCCTGCATATTGGCCCTGCATACGGGCCGGCCCGTCAAGATGAGCTATCTGCGCGACGAAAGCTTTGTCGGGCACTTGCATCGGCACCCGGCCAAGATGTGGTACCGCCACCACGCCGATCGCAACGGCAAGTTGGTCAAGGTCGAAGCGCGCCTCCTGTTGGACGGCGGGCCTTATGCGTCCAGCTCATTCTCGGTAGCAGGCAATGCCGCCCGCTTTGCCTGTGGTCCATATGTGGTTCCCAATGCCAAGCTTGAGTCGATTGTCGTCCGTACCAACAATCATCCGAACGGTGCGATGCGGGGGTTTGGCGCAGTGCAGGCCTGTTTTGCGCATGAAAGCCAGATGGACAAACTGGCCCGGGCACTGAACATGGACCCGGTTGAAATTCGCCGGATCAATGTGTTGAGCAAGGGTGACAAATTGCCGACCGGTCAGGTGGTTGATGTCCCTGCTCCGGTTCGTGAATGCCTGGACGCTGCCGCTGCGTTTCCGCTTCCACCAGAAGGTTCGGACAATCTTGACAGCTATGGCTTGCCCGGTGGGGCAGGGCGCACGGCGGAACGGTCCCGCATTCGCCGGGGGATTGGGTTTGCAGTTGGGTACAAGAATATCGCCTATGCGGAAGGGTACGACGACGACACCCGTGCTCGCGTTGAACTAGAGGGTGACCGGCTGACTGTCATCTGCGCGGCGGCTGAACTTGGGCAGGGGTTTGTAACCATCGTGCGTCAGATCGCGTTTGAGGTTCTGGGCCTGCACAACGTGGTCTTGAAGCCCGCCAATACAGGTGACATCGGCTCGGCAGGCTCGTCGGCAGCCAGCCGACAGACCTATATGTCGGGCCAGGTTATCCGCATGGTTTGCGAAGATCTGGGCGAAAAGCTTAAAGAAATCTGTGCTGAGCAGCATGGCGTTGCCCCGGACACCCTGTCGATCCGCAGTGGCCGAGTGATCTCGGATGATGGAGCAATCGACATTGCGGTGACCGACATCAGCAAGGACTTCATTGAGCTGGAACGGCAATACAGCCACCGGCAAACCACAAGTGTAGACCCGGAAACCGGGCAGGGCGATCCTGATGTTTCGTGGTTGTTTGCAGCCCACAGGGCTGTGGTCGATGTAGATCTGGATTTGGGGCTGGTGCGCGTGGTGCAACTGACTTGCGGACAGGATGTCGGCAAGGCGATCAACCCGCTCTCGGTGATCGGTCAGATCGAAGGTGGCTCGTCGCAGGGTCTTGGCCTTGCGGTGATGGAGGAGGTTCTGCTGAAGGATGGTAAGGTCCAGAACGGATCATTCACCGATTATCTGATCCCGACCTTTGCAGACATGCCCCCCGTTGAAATCAAGATGATCGAGGAGCCCGAAGATGGGGCCCCCTACGGCGCAAAAGGGGTGGGTGAAACACCAAGCCTGTGCTCGACACCGGCTGTTGCCGCCGCAATCCGAGCGGCCACAGGTCTTGACCTGCCACGCGTGCCGATCAAGGCGCAGGACATCGCGCTGGCGATGCAAAATGATTGATTTGAAAGAACGAAGGAGTTCGGAAGACGCAAATGACAGCTTCAGGAGGCACCGCATGTGCTGGTTCGGCCTGTCTCTTACGTGGGCTGGCAAAGCGGCTGACCGAATTCCCTGAAGTGGAGGAATGAGAACACTATAAGATCGGCGCCGCGTTTTGGGGTGGGTGAATACATCGCAGGTGGTGCCAAAAAACACCTGACATCAGAGGAGGAAGTTCCAATGAGAATAATGGACCCAGGACGGATTGTGCGGGCCGGTATTGCCGGCGTGCTGACAGCGGCAACAGCTTTCATGGGAGGCGCTACCGGGGCGCAGGCGGCGGACGACGTCAACATTGCCCTGATGTATTCGGTTGGCCCGGAAGGAAGCTGGGACAAGACGGTTCAGGAATCTCTGGATCGGATCGCCGAGGCAAAGCCGGGCGGGCTGAACGTCACCTATGACGCCAAAGACGCCGTCTATGGCGACAAGGCGGAGAGCGTGATCAATCTGCTGGCCAAATCCGGCAAGTATGACATCATTCTCAGTGCCTCGGCCCATAGCGATCAGATCAAGAACCTTCAGGGCAAATATCCAGATATCATGTTCGTATCTCTGGGGTCGGGCAACTACAACACTGGCGAAAACCACTACCTTGCTCTGGGACGTGTGCATGAGGCCGCGTATTTGCTGGGCGTCCTGGCGGCTGGCATGTCGGAGACCGGCGTTGTTGGTGCTGTTGCCAGCTTTCCAGCCGAGGATGTGAATGACCAACTGAATGCTTACAGGGCCGGGGCGCAGTCGGTTAATCCGGATGCCAAGCTGAAGCTGACCTTTATCGAAAGCTGGTACGACCCACCGAAAGCGACCGAAGCCACCTATGCTTTGAACGCAGCAGGGGCCGACATTGTGTATCTGATGGCCGGTGAGGTCTATGAGGCTTGCCGGGACAAGGGAATTCTTTGCCTTGGAAAATACAGAGACACCTCAAGCATGGCGCCTGATGTGGTGCTGAGCGGGACGAACCTCAACTGGGACCCCGTGCTGACTTGGATGCTGGAGGAGTGGAGCGCGGCGAAATCCGATGGCGGCTCGTTCAACGGCAATACCGAGGCCGTGTGGTTCGGGCTGGCCGAAGGTGGTGGCGATATATCTCCCTATCACGATCTGGATGACAAAGTGCCAGCCGAACTGAAGGCGAAAGTCGATCAGACAAGGGCTGGCATCATTTCAGGTGAGATCGAGGTCCCTCTTATCCTGGAAGCGCCGGTTTCGGATTGACCGGAAGTTTCGATCTGTGAGCTCCGGGCCAAACGCCCGGAGCCGCACGCTTACGTCATCGGGAATACCAAGATGAATGCAAATCCCAGCCCACCGCATTTGCGCGTGGAAGGTTTGACCAAAACGTTTGGGTCTGTCGTCGCAAACAGCGATGTGTCCTTTCAGGTCGAGCGCGGCGAGATCCTGTGCCTTCTGGGCGAAAACGGCGCTGGGAAGTCCACATTGTCTTCCTGTCTCTACGGCTTCTATCAGGCGGACAAGGGGCGGATTTTCTATGACGGTGAAGAGATAGAGTTTCACTCGCCACGCGATGCGATTGCACGTGGGGTTGGTATGGTCCACCAGCATTTCGTGCTGGTCGACCCGATGACCGTGATCGAGAACATCGTTCTTGGCACACATGACGCAGGTTGGGCCCTGGGTCTTGAAGAAGCCGAGATTCGCATTCGGGATCTCTGCGAACGTTACGACATTGGAATCGATCTGCATGCAAAGATCTGGCAGCTTTCGGTGGGCGAGCAGCAATGGGTCGAGATCGTAAAAGCGCTGTATCTTGGGGCCGAGCTGTTGATCCTGGACGAACCCACCGCGGTTCTGACGCCGCAGGAATCCGACAAGCTGTTCAAGATTATCCGCAAGATGACCGACGATGGACTGTCGATCATCATGATCTCGCACAAGTTGAATGAGGTCATGCAATCGGATCACGTCGCGGTTTTGCGCAAGGGCAAACTGGTCGATACGGTAAGAACCGCCGAGGTGACCAAGGAAGACCTGACCTCGATGATGGTCGGTCGTCCGGTCATGTTGCAAAGCAACCGGGAAGATCTTGAACCGGGCGAGACAATTCTGGAAGTCGCTGGTCTGCGCGTGCGCAACGACAAGGAGCAGCATGCCGTCAAAGGCATGAGCTTCAAGGTTCGGGCGCATGAGATACTGGGTATCGCAGGTGTTTCGGGCAACGGTCAGAACGAATTGTTCGAAGCCCTGATGGGCGTGCGCAACACCGACTCCGGTCAGATCTGGCTGCACGGAGCAGAAGTCACCCATCAAAAGCCGGGGCAAATGATCGAACACGGTATCGGCTACATTCCCGATGACCGATTCCGCGCAGGGTTGGTTGGGACATTCAGTGTGGCCGAAAACGCAATCCTTGGCCTGCAGGCGAACCCTCAGTTTTCGGACGGCCCTTTCCTGAATTTCCGGCGTATTCAGGAATTTGCCCAAGCAGCTATCGAAAAGTTCTCGATCGTTACCCCGGGCGCGAACACAGTGACCGAAAACCTGTCGGGCGGCAATGCGCAGAAAATCATTCTTGCGCGCGAATTCTGGTCGGCCTCATGCTGTATATTGGCCAATCAACCCACCCGAGGGCTGGACGTGGGCGTGATTGAATATGTCCACAAGATGCTTCTGGAAAAGCGGCGCGAGGGTTTTGCCATCGTCCTCGCCTCGGAGGAGCTTGAGGACATCCTGGCGTTGTCCGACCGAATTGCCGTGGTTTTCAAGGGCGAAATCATGGGGATATTCAGGTCCGACGAAGTTGATATCCAAAAAATCGGTTTGCTGATGGCAGGTCAGCGCGACGCGGGACAGCAGGCGGAAGGGCGAGCCAATGCCTAAATCGTTCAGACTTGAAAAGCGCCCGGAAGTGGGGGTTTTGGGAATAGCCCTGCAGGCGGTAGTAGCTGTCGGTTTGGCTTTCGCCGCCTCTGCCATATTGCTTGAGGTACTGGGTTTTGATGCAATCGAAGCCTTTTCGGCACTAAAGATCGGCGCGATCGGAGACTGGGAAAGCTTCGAAGGCACGTTGATACAAGCGACGCCGCTTGTTTTTACGGGTCTTGCCACCGGCATCGCGTTCCGCGCCAAGATCTGGAACATCGGTCAGGAAGGACAGGTCTTCGCCGGTTCGATGATGGCCTATCTGATTGCCAGCACTCTGGATCTTCCACCGGTTCTTCTGGTTCCGCTGGTTATCTTGGCCGGGGCTTTGGGCGGCGCGCTTATGGGAGGGCTGGCCGGTCTGCTCAAGACCAGGTTCAACGTCGATGAGATCGTTTCGACGGTCATGCTGAATTACATCATCGTCTATTTGTTGTCCTACCTGCTGACGAGCCGGTTATGGATGGCTCCGGGTGAATATTACCTTCAGACCGCGCAGGTGCCCGAGGCATCGCGGTTTCCGAACCTGCCAGTGGGGGACAACCTGCACCTTGGGGTTGGTTTGGCTCTAATAGCGATCATTGTGGTTCATTTTACCTTGTCGCGGACCACGTTCGGCTATGCATTGCGCGCCTTTGGAGAAAACAAGACGGCCGCCAAATACAAGGGTACTGACCCCAAACGTATGACCCTGATTGTGCTGATGCTTTCAGGGGCTCTGGCCGGGTTGGGTGGTGCCGGGCAGACGTTTGGAGTAGATTTGCGCATTACTCAGAACTTTCTGGTCGGGCTGGGTTCGGCCGGGATCATCATCGCAGTGATCGCAGGGTTGCGGCCCATCATGATCGGGTTCGTGGCGCTTCTATTTGGTGGCCTGGCAAATGGCGGGCTGTTCATGCAGGTCATCGCAGATGTGTCTTCGGCGATCATTTCGGCCATGCAGGCCATCATCCTGATCATATTCCTCGGGTCTTCGGTGTTGTTTCGGTACCGTCTAAAAAGGGTGACCGCAGATGAGTGACCTTCTTCAACAGACCATCCTGGTGTCCATGTTCGCGGCGATGCTGCGCATCTCGGCACCGCTTTTGCTGGCCTCAATCGGTGAGCTTGTGGTGCAGCGGGCCGGGATCTGGTTCCTTGGGGTCGAAGGCAGCATGCTGATGTCCGCCTTTGCGGCCTATTCTGCCACTTTGGCAGGTGGCTCGATCTATATCGGTCTGTTGGCGGCCGTGCTGACGGGAATGGCGGTGCATCTGTCGATGGCCTTTGCGGCTGTAACGCTCAAGATCAATCAGTTCGTGACCGGATTGGGAATCAACCTGCTGGCATCTGGCCTGACCCTGTTTTTGTATCGGGAAAGCCTCAAGAGCTATGGTGATGGGTTTACGCCAACCATCGATACGTTCGAAACAGTGGCAATTCCCGGCTTGTCGCAGATTCCGGTGCTGGGGGAAATTCTGTTCGACCAGCATCTGTTCACCTATTTTGCCTTCTTCATGGTGCCGGTCGCCTGGTATTTTCTGTATCGCACCCGGTACGGGCTTGAACTCCGCTCGCTGGGGGAAAATCCCAAAGCTCTGGATACCAAGGGGCTGAGTGTAAGCCGCAGGCAATATGCTGCGCTGGCATTTGGCGGCTTCATGGCCGGGCTCGCAGGGGCGGTCCTTGTGCTCGCGCTGACCGACAGGTTCGTTCCGGGCATGACGGGTGGGCGTGGTTGGCTGGCGATCGTGATCATCATCGCTGGCAACTGGAAGCCCGTACCCATCATGATTGCGGTCTTGGTCTTTGCGTTCCTTGAGGCTTTCCAGCTTCAGGCGCAAGGCATTGGCCTTCAAATCCCGTACCAGTTGCTTTTGGCACTGCCATATATCGTCGCGATTATCGCCATGATGGGCATCAGAGTACGCTCTGAACAACCCGCGCATCTGGGTATCCCTTACGTGCGCGAATAAGCGAGGTGATCATGTTTCTTTCAACTGAACACAAACATAGCTCGGAAGTTCCCACCAATTGTTCCCTGCCGGAAAGCGACTGGCATATCCTTGCGGGGTTCTGGCACCCGGTGGCTTTTTCGAAAGACGTTGACGAAAAGCCGGAAAAGGCACGGCTTCTGGACGTCGATCTTGTGCTCTACCGCACGGTTGATGGGATAGCTTGTGCCCGTGATCTGTGTGTGCACCGGGGTGCCAAGCTGAGTCTCGGTTGGCTTGATGACGAGCGGAAGAACATTGTTTGTCCGTTTCACGGGCTGCACTATGACCAACAGGGAAAGTGCACCAAGATTCCATCCGTCGAAGATCAGTCGCGCCGCATTCCGCCCAGATTGTGCCTGATGAGTTTCAACGTGGTTGAAAAATATGGGCTGATCTGGGTGTGCCTGAAGCAGGACCCTATCCACCCGCTTCCTGAGTGGCCGCAAATGGACGTGGATGAGCCCGGTTGGCAGACGTTTGAAATGCCGCGCGCTTTCTGGAACGCCTCAGCCAGTCGGCATACGGAAAACTTCAACGATGTCGCTCATCTGTCGTGGGTTCACGTGAAGACGTTCGGCAATCGCGACAAGCCTGCAATCCCGGATTATCATTTGGAAAAAACGGACGCGGGGCTGCATCTGCGTTTACCGTACACCGAAGTTGAACGCATGTTCTTTGACAATGCCGGTGAGACGCGGGAACGCGAGGTGCAATACCTGCACTGGCTGACTTATCCTTTCGCCACCGATCTGATGCTGGAATACAGGCCGCCAGAGGGCGGTGATACCCAATACAGTCATATTTACGATGTTGCGTCTCCGGTCAGCGCCACGGAATCGGCGATTTTCCAGATCATTCAGACCAATATCCCCGGGGCAACCGCGGAAGAATATATTGAATATCAAACCGTGGTGAATGAGGAGGATGAACCGCTTGTGGCAAGCCAGAGTCCGGAAGAAATCCCTCTGAATGTGATGGCGGAAATCCACATTCCAGCCGACAAGTTTTCACTGCAATACAGACGAGATCTGGTTCAACGCTTTGGGCTGGGCGCCCCGACGATGGTTGCGTGAGGTAGATGCGTCTGCATGTCCCCCAGAATTCAAAAATCGCTCAAAGGAATAGCTGATGCCCTTCGACAGTGTTGATCTTACACAGAAACTGATCCGGTTCAGATCGCTCAACCCGCCCGGGGCAGAGGCCGAACTGGTGGCGTTTCTGGGGGCATTCCTGAAGGATGCCGGGCTTGACGTTGAATATTATGAGTTCGCGCCGAACAGACCATCGATCGTGGCCAAAACGCCCACATCCGACGGAACCTATCCGCTGGTCTTCGGTGGGCATATCGACGTGGTGCCATTAGGGGACGCGGATTGGAGCGTTGACCCATTCGCAGCGGATATTGTCGACGGCAAGCTGTTCGGTCGCGGGTCGAGTGATATGAAATCGGGTATCGCCGCTGCGGTAGCTGCAACACTGAACCAGCTGGAAAAGGCATCCGATTTCAAACGCGGGGTGATCTTGGTCATTGCCGCGGGCGAGGAAACCGGCTGCGAGGGGTCACTTCATGTCGGGCGCGAAGCCGGGCTTAGCGGCGCAGAGTTGCTGATCGTACCCGAACCCAGCTCGAACTTGCCGGTCATCGCCCATAAGGGTTCACTGCGGCTGGTCGTGACCGCAAAGGGCAAAACATGCCACTCATCCATGCCCTGGGTGGGGGATAACGCGGTCGATAAGGTTGCGCAGTGGATTACGAAACTGGACGGGCGCCGCTTCGAGGCCGAGGCGCATCCCTTGCTGGGCTGGACCACGGCTTCGGTGACTACGATTTCCGGTGGGCTCAACATCAATTCTGTCCCGGATGAGGCGCATTTCACCGTGGACATGCGCATCGTCCCCGGCACGCGGCACAGCGATATCATCGCGTCACTTCAAGAGCTATGGGGCCCCGAAGCGGAAATAGCCGTAGTTACTGAATTGGAAGGGTTTTATACCGACCCCGATGACCTGGCAATCCAACCCGTATTGGACGAGGTGGAACAGCGTCTGGGCCACAGGCCGGTTCCAGCTGCGCAGCCCTATTTTACAGATGCCTCTGCGTTGGTTCCGGCGCTCAACAATGTACCAACCGTTGTGATTGGGCCTGGCGAAGCGGAACAATGCCACCGGACGGACGAGTTCTGTTACGTGGATCACATCAAGCAATCGACAGAAATGTACGAAAACCTCATCAAGAAACTGTGCCTGTCGTGACAATGCCAACCGCAACCCGGCGCTGAACAAGAAGCGCCGTCGCGCGCCAACCTGCACCCGGTGTTCTTTTTGGAAGGATACAGAACAGTGCCGAACTACGCTTACGACCCAAACAATATCCTTGCGCGTATCGTGCGTGGGGACTTGCCTGCGGACGTGCTGTGTCAAACGGAACATAGCCTTGTGATCGCCGATATCCGGCCTCAGGCGCCGCAGCATCATCTGGTCTTGCCGAAGGGACCTTATATCTGTTTCGATCATTTCATGGCCATGGCGTCTCGGGACGAAATCGTTGATTTCTTCGACATCGCAAACACGACAATCCGCAAGCTTAGCTTATCGCCTGATACCGGTGGTGGCGGGTACCGACTGATTGCCAACACCGGTGAGGACGGGTTTCAGGAGATTGCCCATTTCCACATGCATATTCTTGGCGGCCGCTGGCTTGGGCCATTGTTGCCCGCCGAAACCAGCCGCGAGGATGCACGTAAGAAATTCGGACTGAAACTTGAAAATCAGGACATGCTGGAGGGGTGATGGACAAGGTTGCGGAAGGGGGCTGCCTTTGCGGCGCAGTACGATACGCGGTGCATAGTGATCCAGTGCGCATTACGGCCTGTCACTGCAAGTTTTGTCAGCGTGCTACGGGTGCCGCATATCACGTGGCGCCGGTGTTCGAGGAAGCGGATTTTCATCTGACAAGTGGATATCCCAAGGTTTATACTCATGTCTCGGATGGCAGCGGCAAGCGGATCCATATACGGTTTTGCGCTGATTGCGGCACCAAGCTTTTCCTGACGCTGGAGCGATTTACGGGGACCGTAGGCGTTTACGGTGGCACATTTGACGATCCGAACGATTTCGCAAAGCGCTTCCCCATCACGAAACAGATTTTCCTGTCATCCGCGCGGCACGGCACGATCGTACCCGGTGGTGTCGAGAGTTTCTGGGGTCATGCGGTTGCAACCGACGATTCCGCAATCACGCCCGAGGTGTTCCCTGAACCCGTTACCTTGAAGGCTACAGACGATTGATTGGGGCATGAAAAGCGGGCGTTCTGTGACGTATCTGCCAGTCGAATGGAAAACTGTCGCAGATCGCCACACATAGTATGACTCTTCGCGAGACGCGTCACAGAACCTCCACTATTTGCGTCATGCGCTGCGGGACGCAGCATGATCAAGGCTGTGTTTCTATTCGCTGGGAAGCGTCCTGCAGTTATCGGGCAGCGGTCTCGTATCCTGCAGCTTGAACAAGTCCAGAAAAGCCTCGGTTGGCGCTGAAAACTCTGAGCGGGAAAACGCGGCCAGTTCCCAGACTAGTGGCTGCGCCAATGGTCGGGCAAATTTCCGCATGTCTTTTGGTACGTTGAGTTCCGGAACAAGGGCTACACCCAATCCGGCCATAGCCATCTTCGCGGCGACGGCTACCTGTGATGTCCGCACCGACTCCTTTGGTCGAAAGCCTTCGGTCGAGCAAGCAGCTGCGACGTAATCCGATAGCCCGTTTGATTGACCATAAAGAACCCAATTCCGGTCTTTCAGCTTCCTTAGATCAATTGGGCCTTCACGACGGAACAACGGGTCATCTGGGGCCAGCAGCACAAGGAACTGATCCCATCCCAATGAACGCATTTCGCCCTGCCACTTTGCTGGCCGAACCCCGACGGCCATATCGCCCAGCCCATTCGCGAAAGAGTCAATCAATGCGGATTGCAGCGGAAATTCCCGAATTCGAATGGAAACCTTGGGATACTTCTTTTGCCACCTGCGGATAGGTTCGAACATGATCGTGTCCACCAATGTAGGCAGTGCCGCAATCTCCAGTATGCCGCTTTCAAGGCCAATGGCGCCGTGTGCCTTGCGGATCAGACGTTCCGATATGGCCAGCGTAGCCTCGGTCTCGGACAGCAGTGCCCGTCCTGTCGGGGTGAGTGTCACGCCCCTTGGAAGGCGTTCAATCAGTTTGGAGCCAAAGAAACTTTCCAACGCCTTGAGCTGCTGTGAAAGCGCTGGCTGAGAGACATTGAGTTTACGCGCTGCCGCAGTAACCGAGCCTTCCTCAACGACGGTCACCCAAGCCTTTAGATGCCGAAGGTTCAACGCTTCGACGTGTATTTTGCCCGACATAAGCAACTCCTTTTGCCGCCATTGATAATCGAGCATGAAGCATATGTCTAATGAGCCAAATTGATCACGCAGATCTTTAAGGGATGTGTTGCTACCCAGGCTGAAGGCGAGCAAGCTTCGTGTGAAATCCCTATATTTGCAATTATGTGAAATTCTTCAGACCGAATACCTTCCATCTACAGTCAAGAAGAGTCGCGTGATGAATTCCGGACAGTTTTCTCAAAGTCGCAGGCGCGCGACAGGCGAAAGCTCCACCACCTTTAAACCGCTGTTGGACGCAACACTGACCTGCCCGTTGTTCCACGCATAAACAACCGCCATTGTTTTGCCTGTGGGCACGTCCTGCGCTTCAATTATCGGTTCTCCAGGAGCGATCACATGACCCTTTCCTGCGGCGCGCTACATCAGCAATTGAGCCTAAGTATCGAGTCACCCAACGGTTCAGTGTCGTATGATCAACCGATACACCGCGTTCTGCCATGATTTCTTCCAGACCACGGTACGACACGCCATATCGAACATAGAAGAATACTGCGAATAGGATCACATCTTTCGGATACTGTGCACCTTTGAAGGAAATCATGAGCTGGCTTTCGACTTGATACGAACGACAGTCATTCACTCGTTAATGCACAAAGCGTCAATGGTCGAAAGTTTGCAATGAAACCAATTACATACGCCCGGTGAGTATCTTTGCCAGATCAGGTTCAACCTTTTGGGTTTGCTTAAGATCCAGACTGCTTCTTACGTGCAGCAGGTGGTGTTGAATATTGTCTTCTGCGGATTGCGGGTCACCACCCACAATTGCATCAATGATCGAAGCGTGTTCATCGTCAGGGCACGAAGAGTCCTTGTTGGTTCCAAACAGCGCCACGATCAGAGAGGATCGGGTCACCAACTCCTTAACGACTCGTGTGAGAACCGCATTGTTGTGGCCTTTGGCGAGCTCGACATGAAACTCACCAGAGAGTCTGATGATTTCAGTTCTATCATTCCTTGCCCGAGCCTCATCTTCCTGTTTGATATGAGCCCTCAACGCATTGATTCCTGCGCTGCTGATCTGCTGTGTCAGTTCGCGTACGATGCCGGTTTCGATCATCAGGCGGGCGTCAAAAACCTCTCTGGCTTCGTTTGGGCTCGGGCACGCAATAAAAGCCCCTCGGTTGGAACGAAGTTCTACGATACCCTGACTGCTCAAAAGCAATAAGGCTCGGCGGACGCGCATTCGACCAACGCCAAAAGTCTCGCATAGGGTTTGTTCGCTCAGCTTGGTTCTGGGCGCCAGCTTTTGTTCCATGACTGCTGAGTAGATACGATCAACGATCAGTTGCTCATTCGGATCGGAATGGACGGTCTCGAGGTTTTGTTGGGCGTCTGTCATCTTCATCCAATTTGCTGAAATACGCGTCGATCGTACTTAGCCGTACAACTTCTAACTGACAATATATTGAGCATTTGTTTACAATATCAACAGTCACGTTACCGTAATATGTTGACAAGGATTGTTAACAATGCAGTATCCAAGGTGCAATCCGGGATTCGACCCGGCGCATTTTTTACATCGCCAAGCGCACAGAAGAGGCGCCGAGACCTCATAGGGAGGAAAGAATGAAACGTAGAAACCTGATGAAATCCTCAGTCGCATTGGCATTGGCCGCATCCGTTCTTGGATCGGCAGCCTGGGCCGAAAATCCGGTATTAAAGATTGGCTTTGTTGGCGTGACCTCTGGCCCAGCGGCGGCTTGGGGTATCTCTAACCAGCGCTCGATGGAGGCACGGGCCGACTGGATCAACGAATCCGGCGGCTACAAGATCGGCGACACCACCTATGACATCGAAATCGTCTCATTCGACGATCAAAAAGACCCCAAGCGGGCCATCGCGGGCATGGAGAAGATGGCGCAGGAAGGCATCCACTACGTCGTTGGCCCCAACGTGGATGATGGGGCCGCTGCGGTACGTCCGGTCGCCGAAGCACAGGGGATAATGTATTTCCCATATGCCTTCCCGAAAGAGCTTTATTCGGCTCCTGCATCCAACGCCGTTTTGGGCATGGTCGCGAACTATCAATCAGGCCCGGCGATCTACAAATACCTCCGGGACGAAAAGGGCGTGAAAACAGTTGCCTTCGTTGCCGCGAATGAATCCGATCCGCTGAGCCAGCGCGATGGAGGTGTTGAAGCTGCGAATGCGCTTGGGCTTGAGGTTGTTTCGGACAACGTGACCTATCAGGTGGACACCACCGACTTTACGCCTGTGCTGACGCCGGTGATGCGTACGCAGCCTGATTTGCTGGTTTTGTCGGGTGTCTCCCCGGCCAATGCGCCGCAGTTGATCCGCTCGGCCCGTGAGCTGGGGTTCCAGGGTCTTATCTCGACCGAGACTGCACAGGACGCGACGGTTCTGCGCGAGGGTGCAGGCGATCTGGCCAATGGCTTCATTTCCGTTGGCGGTGCATCCACACCCGAGATCGCGTCGGATGACATGAAGGAATTCGTCAAGCGCTATACCGATATGTTCGGCGAATATAACGACGAGTCGAACACCAAGGTCTATGCGCTGGAATACATATTGGCGACTCTGAATGCTGATCCAGCGGGCATCGATGACGTTAGCGCGTTCCAGACAACCATGGACACGTTCGAGGCACCCAATCCCTTTATGAAGGGCGACGCCAAGATGCGCTATGTCGGCACGACATCCTTCGGACAAAAACGTCAGATTGCGGTCCCGCTGGTGGTGAATGTCTACCAGGATGGCGCGTTTGAAACACTCTTTGTCGCCGAAGTCGACTGAGGCAATACTCCCAATAAAGGCAATCGCCTACCGAGCCTCTCAACCTCCCGGGCTGATAGTCAGCCCGGGATACCCGAACCTTACGCGGGACTCTCATGGAACAGATACTAGCAAACGGCATCTATCTGGGCGCGCAATATGCGATGATCGCCCTGGGATTGACGCTGATCTTTGCCTTGATGAACGTACTGAATTTTGCTCACGGACAGATGTACGTTCTTGGTGGCTTCGTCACTTATACCTTCTACGGCCAACTTGGCTGGCCTTTCGTCCTCGCCCTGTTGGCCTCGTGCATCACCCTGGCCGTACTTGGCGCGCTGATCGAGCGGTTTCTGTTTGCACCGGTCATACGCCGATCGTCCCGAGAAGAAAGCACGATGCTTTTGGCGGCCGGTCTGGCATTTCTGTTCGATGCCATCATCCTGCTGGTCTTTGGCGAGAAACAGCGTGGCGTGCCCAAGATCGTCGATGGCGTCTTCAATTGGGATTTCAAGCTGATCATGCCCTATGACCGCATCCTGATCTGTGTGCTAGCCATTCTGTCGATCGTGACCTTCATCCTGTTCATGCAGTATTCCAAAACCGGCCGCGCCCTGCGGGCGCTGGCGCAGGACAGAACCGCAGCACAGCTCATGGGCGTAAATGTTGCACGCTATTCCATGATCGGATTTGCCCTTGGCGCGATGCTGGCCGGTCTGGTCGGCGGCCTGCTGGTGACCATAACCGGTGTCAATCTGGGCATGGGCGGACCGACTTCGATCAAAGCCTTCATGATGGTGATGATCGGTGGCGCAGGTGTGATTTCCGGCGCGATTGCGGGCGGAATCATCCTTGGCTTCATGGAAGCCATCGGTTTGGCCGTTCTTTCGCAATATGGCGATATCACCTATTTGCTGATCTTCGTCTCACTGATGATTTTCCTGGCCATCCGCCCGCAGGGCCTGATGGGCAAACCGTGGGGATAACGCAGTGCCGAAACTATCAATGATCCAATGGGCCGGCCTGGCCGCCTTCTTACTGGCGATCTTTATCGCGATCCCCGGTTTTATCGCGGCGTCAGGGCGGTCTGACCTGTACTACACGCTGACCTCGGTGGCGTTGCTATCCATTGCCAGTGCCGGTGTCTGGCTGACCTTCTATATCGGTCGGATCAATATCGGGCAGGGCGCGTTTGCGCTGATCGGAGCTTACGTCTCGGCCATTCTGGTGACCAAGGCGGGTATGTCCTTTTGGCTGTCGCTGCCGCTGGCGGGTTTGTTTGCCGCGGGCGTCGCAATTGTGATCGGGGTGCCGATCCTGCGGCTGCGCGGCGTCTATTTCGCGATGATTTCGCTGGTGCTGACGCAGGTGGTCACACTGACCGCGCTGGCCCTGCCGATCACCAACGGGGCCAAAGGCATCACCTCGATCCCGCTGCCCGGCAGCGTCTCGGTCTTTGGGCTGACGCTAGTCCCCGATTTCGCCACGTTGGAGAACCCAAGGCTGGCTTTCTATTACGCCGCCAGCGTGCTGATGGTGCTGACGTTCGCTGCCATGTACCGGCTGGTGAATTCCCGCCTTGGCCACCTGTGCCGGTCAATGCAGCAGAACGAAGAACTGGCCAGCTCAATCGGGGTGAATATCTCGTATATCCGGGTTATTGTTTTTGCCATCTCGTCCTTTCTGGGCGGTATTGGCGGTGCGATGTTCGGGTCGATTGCGCAATCGGTCTATCCGTCCAGCTTTCAGGTCGCCGACAGTGTGAATTTCATGCTGAACTGTTTCCTTGGCGGTCTGGGTTATGTGTTTGGCCCGATGCTGGGCACACTGGTCCTGTACTTTGGCTGGGACCTGCTGTTTGAACTCGGCCGCTTCCAGTTGCTCGCCTATTCCAGCCTGCTGATCATCCTGATGCTGTTCCTGCCCAACGGGCTGCTCAGCCTGCGGTTGCCGGGCAAGAAAGGAGAGGACAAATGAGTCATCTTCTGGAAGTCCGTCACGTCACCAAGAAATTCGGTGGCCTGACCGCAAACAACGACATTTCGTTCAACGTCAACGAAAACGAGATCCTGTCGGTGATCGGGCCAAACGGTGCCGGTAAAAGCACGCTGTTCAAGATGATTTCGTCCTTCCTGCCCACAACGACCGGAGAGGTGCTGTTCAACGGTGAAAGGATATCCAACCTGAAACCGCATGTGGTGGCCCGCAAGGGTGTTGTTCGGACGTTTCAGGAAACAACGATCTTCAAGTCCATGACCGTGCGCGAAAGCATCATCGTTGCTCAGCACCTGCGCGCCCGCGCCTCTCTGGCGGGGTATTTCTGGGGAACCAAGACGGCGCATGAGGATGTCGACAGTTTCGGGCAATATGCCGACGATCTGATCGAGTTCCTGGGCATGACCGAGATCGCCAATGAACAGGCGTCGAACCTGCCACAGGGCAATCTGAGGGCGCTGGGAATCGCGATTGGACTTGCGACCGATCCCAAGGTGTTGCTGCTGGATGAACCTTTTGCCGGGATGAATCACGACGAAACCATGAAAATGGTCAATCTTGTGCGCAAGGTGCGCGATGACCGGGGCGTGACGGTTCTGCTGGTGGAACATGACATGCCTGCGGTGATGAATATCTCGGACCGGATTGTCGTGCTGAACTTTGGCGAGATGATCGCCGAGGGCACGCCGGTGGAAATCCAGAACAACGAAAAGGTCATCGAAGCCTATCTGGGCAGTGCTGACGATGAGATCGGGATCTGAGCCATGACAAAGATGTTGGATTTCAAGGATGTCGAGCTCTACTACGATCACGTCTATGCACTGAAAGGCGTGTCGATCGATCTTGAACAAGGCGAAACTGTTGCCCTGATCGGGGCCAATGGTGCGGGCAAGAGCTCGATCCTGCGGGCGATTACGGGGTTGGCGCATATCAAGTCAGGCTCGGTGACGTTCGAGGGTGAACAGATCGCGGGGACGAACCCGGCCGAGATCGTCTCGAAAGGTATCGCGATGGTGCCCGAGGGGCGGCGCGTATTCCCCTATATGTCGGTGAAAGACAACCTGCTGATGGGGGCATTCACCCGCTCGGACAAGGCGGATGTTCAACGCACGCTAGATTCGGTGCTGGAACGGTTTCCGCGCCTGAAAGAACGCTATTCCCAGTCTGCAGGAACATTGTCTGGCGGCGAACAGCAGATGATGGTGATCGGGCGTGCCCTGATGGCCAAACCCCGTCTGCTGCTGCTGGATGAACCGTCGTTGGGGATTGCGCCCAAGCTGGTGCAGGACATAGCCCGCTCCATCGTGGCGATCAACCGGGACGAAGGGGTGTCGGTGCTGCTGGTCGAGCAGAACTCGCGCATGGCGCTGTCGATCTCGCACCGGGCCTATGCGCTGACCACAGGAAATGTCGTGATCTCGGGCAAGTCCAAAGAGCTTTTGACCGATCCCCGGATCAAAGCCGCCTACCTTGGCGGGGAAGTGTGAGGATGTTGTGAAACTGCTTGTAGTCAATCCCAACACAACCAGTTCAATGACGCGAAAGATAGAAGTTGCCGCACGCGCTGTTGTGAACCCGGATACCGAGATCATTGCCACCAATTCGCAGGATGGCCCGCCCAGCATTCAGGGATATCTTGATGTCTCGACATGTGTTCCGGGTCTATTGGATGCAGTAAGGCAATATCCAGATGTGGATGGCATTGTGGTAGCCTGTTTCGATGATACTGGTGTTGATGCGGTGCGATGCATCACCTCTGCCCCGGTCATCGGAGTTGGTGAGGCTGCGTACCATGCGGCCTCTATGATCAGTCCAAAATTCAGCGTCATCACCACCTTGTCCCGATCTTTGGCAGGGCTTGAGGCAAACCTGTTGCGATACGGCTTGGATCGCAGATGCGTCAGGGTTCGGGCTTCGGATGTGCCGGTTCTGAAGCTTGAGGAAAACGACCCGGCGACCATCGACAAGATACGGGACGAAATTCGTGCCGCGATTGAGGAGGACAGGGCTGAAGCAATTGTCTTGGGTTGCGCGGGAATGACCGACCTGATGTCGAACCTATCGGAAGAATTCAAACTTCCCGTTGTCGATGGCGTCGCCTGTGCCGTTACTTTTGCCGAAGCCTTGGTCAAATCCAAGCTCACGACTTCGAAGCTGTGTTCCTACGCCTAGCCGTTGGCCTATTGCGAAATTGACTGAAGTTCAGCGAAATACAACTGACCTGCAGTGTTAAACCGCTAACTCACTAAATAGTATCGCTAAGGATGTTGTCACGTTAACTGTCGTTTGACCAAGCAATGCGGATGATCTGATTTCATGCAGCTTGGCCTCGTGCAGTTTGACTGTGTTGCAGGGATCGGTCGCTCAAAGTAACCTCAGCGCTTTTTGTGACATGAGTGACGGTCGATGCCCCGCAAATTCAATGATGCTCGTCGCGAAAAGTTTCCCAAGGCCAAATACCGGGCCACGAACTGCTCGGAATATAATGAAGGTCTCCGGCGTCGAGGCGATGTGGCGATCTGGGTTTCTGATGATGTGGTGCAGAACTGGACAATGCCACGCCGCAAAGCCCGCAAGACATGGCGCAAGCTCCACATCACCGTTGATCGGGAAAAGGGCGAAATCGCTGCAGCAGAGCTGACCACTGAACATGTGGGTGATGAATCAGCGCTGCCAGCGTTGCTCTCTGACATTGATGATGATGTGGTCGGTTTCTAGCGGATGGTGCGTATGACGGTCAGGGTGTCGCAGACTGCCTAAAGGGCAAATTCGGGCCCGGGATAGAGATCACTATCCCTCCGCCGAAGAACGCGGATCGCGGCGAGAATGCACAAAGTATTCGATTCCCCTTCGGTGTGAACAATCTGCGGCATATCCGTTCCTCGCGATCGCTTCGTAAAAGATGCGGACCCTGAAAGGTCCGCCAGTAGGAGAGGAATTTTGAAGCCCCGCCCGCTAATAACGGGAAGGGCAGGAATGTCAGTCGGGCCAGGGCAGCGAATAGGTTTTGACGTTGGTAAAGAACTTCATCGCTTCGATGACGCCTTCTTTGACGCCGTTACCGCTGTCCTTGATGCCGCCAAAGGGCGACATTTCGATCCGGTAACCCGGTTGTTCCCAAATGTTGCAGGTGCCTACATCCAACCCGTTGATAAAGGATATCGCACGGTTCAGATCGTTGGTGCAGACACCCGAAGACAGGCCAAACTCGGTCGAGTTTGAAATGGCCATCACCTCTTCGTCATTGTCAGGCACACGCACGATGGGAATGATCGGGCCAAAGGTTTCCTCCATGACCAATTCACTGTCATGAGGTACCTTGTCGACCACTATGGGTGGTAGCAGTGCGCCTTGACGACCAGGGTGATAGAGGATTTCGGCGCCCTCTTTCTCTGCCTGATAAACGCGGTTTTCAAAGACCTCAGCCGCCTTGTCATGGATCACGCAACCCAGTTCAGTTTCAGGGTCCTGCGGATCGCCAAACTTGATCTTCTTGGCTTTCTCCAGAACCAGCGGCACAAACTTGTCCGCGACACTTTCCTGAACCAGTATCCGCTTGACCGCCGTACAGCGCTGGCCGGAGTTGCCGGTGGCACCCGCAACTGCAATTGTTGCCGCCTTTTCCAAATCCGCGTCGCTGAGATCATTGAGAATAATTAGCGGGTCATTGCCGCCGAGTTCCAGCGCCTGGCGTTTGTAAACTCCCTTTTCGGCAATCATCTTGCCGACTGGTACACCGCCGGTGAAGGTGATGATGTCAATGTGGTCATTGGTAATCATTTCATCACCGATGTCACCGGGCCAGCCCGTGACAACCTGGAACATCTCCGGCGGCAGCCCCGCTTCATAGAGAATGTCCGCTAAGGTCAGCGCTGTCAGCGGGGTCAGTTCCGTCGGTTTGCAGACCATACAGTTATTGGTCGCAATAGACGGAGCAATTTTATGGCTGACCATGTTGAGGGGATGATTGAACGGGGTAATCGCGCTGATTGCGTTCACCGGCTCGCGCTTGGTGAAAATCTTGCGGGCTTTGCCGTTGTGGGTCAGATCGCACGAAAAAATCTCGCCGTCGTCTTTCAGCGCTTCGGCGGCGGCGAATTGGTACACATCCTGCGCGCGCTTGGTTTCATAGATTGCGTGCTGATGGCAGATGCCAAGTTCCAGCGTCAGCCATTTGGCCAGATACTCACGCTTTTCTCCGATCAGTTCTCCTGCGCGTTGCAGGATCTGGCTGCGTTCATAGCGGGTGAGTTTCGGTTTGTAGTTCGCCGCGATCTCGAAAGCCTTGCGCGCATGTTCAGCGGTTCCCGCCGGGACATGACCCACCACCTCGTTGGTATAAGGATAACGTACTGGAACGGTTTCGTCGGTAAAGACGATCTCGCCACCGATCCGCATCCCTTCGTTTCGTATTTCGATGTTCGACATGGTTTGATCTTTCATGACTTACTGTGCCGCCGCTGTGGTTGCGTAGAAAAAGGCGTCGAAGTTGCGCAAAACCGGCTGGTTCGGCAGATCGATGACACGGTTCACGATGAACGGAACTTCTTGCTCGGTCAAACCGCCATGGCTGCGCAGCGGTTCCTTCAAGGCCGCCAGATCATGGCGGTGTTCGGATGTGCCAATGCAGATGTTCTCACCGGAAACCATAACGATGTCACCAATCCGGTCGCCCGGCAGCTCGAATTGCTCAATGGCTTCAGCCTTTGTCAGCACATGGGTAATACCCTCGGTTGCCTTGAGTTTGGCAATGATGTCGTTCTGATCTGCGCCTTCGGGCAGATAGGCCGTTGCGAACGAGCCCAACGCACCGTGATGCACCACATACGGGTCGGTAATCGGCAGGATGACCCGCGCCGCGTCCTTACCAAGCCATTCGTCCATCAGATCCTGAGCATAGACAACGGCGGGGGAACCATCAGCCAGGTGTTTTGGCTTCATGCCATGATCGGCGGTCACAACGATGGCGGCGCCCAGCTCGTCAAGCTCGCCCAGATAACGGTCAAACATGGCATAGAAATCAAGCGCACCTTGCTGTTCGGGGGCGAACTTGTGCTGGATATAGTCCGTGGTTGAAAGATACATCACGTCGGGTTTGAACTCTTTCAGCAGCTTGACCCCGGCGGCGAATACAAACTCGGACAGTTCGGCTGAATAGACCTCAGGGACGTCCATGCCCAGCCATTTGCTTGCATTGTCGATCCCATGTTCGGCTGAAGTCGTCTCGCCCGAGCGTTCCGAAGAAAAGGCAACGGCCCGACCTTCGTCAAATTTCAAACCGGCACCGAGCAAGGCGCGCAGCTTGTCCTTGGCGGTAACCATGGCGACGCGAAAACCAGCATCGTAGAATTGCGAGAAAATGGTTGGCGCGCGCAGGAAACGCACGTCGTTCATCATGACCTCTTCACCGCTGTCAGGGTCGATCAAATAGTTGCCGCAGATCCCATGCACGATAGGTGGCCGGCCGGTGGCGATCGACAGGTTATTGGGGTTGGTGAAGGACGGGATCACGGAATGAGCCAGCCTGTCGGTGCCGGTCTCACGCATCCGCTTAAGGTTGGGCATCAAACCCTCGGCTATTGCAACTTCCAGGTATTCCGGCTCGCATCCATCAAGGCAGATGGCGATTGCCGGCACTTTCGGCGTCGGGTAGACGCGTTCGTTTGCTTCAACGGGTGTTTGGATGGTCATCTTATTGTGTTCCTTGATGGTTAAGCTGCCAGTTTGGCGCGTTCTTTCAATGCCCGGAGAGGGGGAGCAGCGCTTGTGACACCCATTTCCTCCAATGATTCCTTCGCGGCTTCCACAACCTTGCGCATGACGTGTTCGTCCATCTGGCCGATACATCCGACGCGAAAACTGTCGACCACTGTCAGCTTGCCCGGGTAGACGATGAAGCCCTTGGATTTCATAAGGGTGTAGAAATGATCGAATACGAAATTCTCGTCCGCCGGGCAGAAAAAGGTGACGATTATCGGGCTGAGCCAGCGATTGTCCAACAGTGTTTCAAAACCAAGTTCGCGCATGCCGGCGACCATGACATCGCGATTGCGGGTATAACGCTTGCCCCGGCCCGATACGCCCCCTTCGGCTGAGTGCGCCCTGAGTGCCTCGATGAACGCCGCCACCACATGGGTCGGCGGAGTAAACCTCCACTGGCCGGTTTTGTTCATATGCGCCCATTGCGCGTACACATCCAGCGACAAGGAATGGCTGTTGCCCTCAGCGGCCTCAAGCTCGGATTTTCGGGCAACTATAAAACCAAAACCGGGCACGCCTTCGATACACTTGTTGGCCGAGGACACCATGGCTTCGTAGCGGATCTCGCTCGGTTTCAACTCGACTGCGCCAAAGGCAGACATCGAATCAACCAGAAGCTTGCGCCCGGCGGCATAGGTTGCCTCGGATATCTCTTCTATGGGATTCAAGATGCCTGAACTGGTTTCGCAGTGAATGGCAACCACGTGTGTGATATCGGGGTCCTCGGCGAGAATACGGGCCACTTCGTCTCCGCGTGGCGGCAGATAATCGCCTTTGTCCAGAACCACATGCGCGCGGTTCAGATATTCCAGGGTTTTTGCGGAGCGTTGCCCATAGGCACCATTGGCCAATACCAGCGCTTTCCCATCGCGCGGAATGAATGACGCAAGCATCGCTTCGACCGAGAATGAGCCGCTGCCCTGCATGGGAACACAGTCAAAGTCACCGGCACCTTCGCCAAGGAGTGCCAGCAGGCTGGTCCGCACTTCGCGTGTCATGGCGCGAAAGTCGTCATCCCAGCTGCCCCAATCCTTTAGCATGGCTTCTTTCACTGCATGGGATGTCGTCAATGGACCCGGCGTCAGAAGATAGGGTTCACCAAGGCGCGGTTGCTCGATCTTTGGTTTGGGAGGCGTCATAACCAGGCTCCAGAAAGGTCTTTTCAGGAACACAATTGCAGCAAATTTTGCTATATGTGAAATTGCAATTATCAATCTTGTTATAAGCACAGCCTATGCACTGATTTTGGAGATCTACCGTGCGACACAGCCAGCTCAAAGCCTTTCATTTTGTAGCCAAGCATGGGGGGTTTTCACGCGCCGCAGAGGCGCTTTTTCTGACGCAGCCAGCAATTTCCGAGCAGGTGCGGAAACTGGAACAGGATCACGATCTATTGTTGTTCCAGCGCGAGAGAAAACGTGTGACCTTGACCGCCGACGGTGAGCAGCTCTATCGATATACCGAACAATATTTCGAGATCGAAAGTCAGATCGAGGACTATCTCTCTGAGACCAAGGCTGTGGTCGATGGAGAGTTGCGCATCATTGCCGACTCCGTACACCACATGACGGCCTTTCTGGGCCCTTTTCAGAAAAAAAACCCGAATGTCATGATCACCGTGCGCACGGGGAATAGCGAGGAGATTCTGGAAGAGCTCAGGGCTTACAACGCCGAAATTGGTGTAGTGGGCAGCCTGTCACCGGGCAAGGATATGGATGTCCTAAGTCTCGGTTCCACCGAAATCGTGGCCTTTGCCGCGCAGGGTGTTTTCTTGGCTTCAAAACCCACCCTTTCGCTTGAAGAACTGTCAAATCTGCCGCTTGTTTTCCGAGAAACGGGATCGAAAACGCGCCAGAAACTGGAAGACGAAGCCAAAAAACACGGGATCACGCTGAAACCGGCGATTGTAGCGGAAGGGCGCGAGGCGATACGGGAACTGGTGGCCTCCGGTGCCGGTATCGGTTTTGTCTCGCAAGCTGAATATGGTCATGATGACCGTCTCCGGCAGATCAAGTTGAAAGGCATAGACCTGCAAATGGGCGAGAGCATCATATCGCTGTCGCAAAGGCGCGAAGTGAAGATCATCCGTGCCTTCACAGAGTTTGCTCAGCGGACCTTGGAAGAAAACCCCGCCAATGATTGATGGGCGGGGCTTGGTATCAGCAGGAGTGGCGGTTAGCGACTGCGCCAAGCCTGATTTTAGGGGGCTGGGTCAGACACTATAACGAGGACAGACCTCACAGCGCGATCGGATACAACGTCCCAATCGCCATGCATTATCCCGATGGCGTCACCAGCCCGTCATCGTGAGACAGCCGGGAAATTCCAGCTTTCGGCGGTCCAAGGTTGGGGAGCAGAGCAAGAGCCGGAAAATTCCACTATCCGGTGGTCCAATGTTGGGGAGCAGCGCACACGCACCTTTTACAGTCGACCACTCTAAATTTCCCCAAACAAATCCGTTGGGGGAATGTGTTCAAATGGATCAATTTTCACCAGAAATCAACAGAGCCGCTGTCTTAGACATCAGCGCGCCAGTCTCATCCTTACGGCCTGTGTTGTTAGACTTGGCAAAATCAGTATACAGCGCAGATATCGGAGAACCAATCTTCGAGGGTTGCCAAGCATTCTCCAAAGCCATTCAAGTGCTAGGTTGCGAATCCAGAGTGGTGCGCGAGCCTGTTCTCCGGCAATAAAATCCAAACCGGCACCAATCGAAGCAAAACCACATCCAGGAACTGCTTTGCCACCCCGTACGGCCAGCATCTCCTGCTTTGGTGCACCCAAAGCGAGAAAACACAGTTTGGCACCCGATTCCCGCACTGCATCCAAGCAAGCATCGGCCTCCGGACCGAATGGATCAAACCCGTATGTCGGAGCAATTTGTACTACAATCCGAAGATCAGGGTATTCCTTTTTCAATCGCGCCGCTGCCATGCTCAAAGTATCAGTGGTTCCCCCAACCATAGCAACCTTAGCGCCACTTCCTGCCGCTAGGGCACAGAGAGGACCGATAAGTTCCGACCCGGGCATCAGATCAATCGGCCTTTTTGCCAAACGTGACAGCCAAACAATAGGGTTCCCATCCGCGACAACATGGCTATGTGCCTTGTAGCACTTATAAAAATCTGGATTGTTGCGCATTTTTACAACGTGATCGAGATTTAACGTAGCAAGCGTAAATCCCTTCCCTTGCTGCCAACAGGTGCCAATGCTCGCCAAAAGTTCGGTGCGTTTGGCATAGTTTACAAGAGAAAGATAACCGGAACTCGGCGCATCTAAATTTTTTTTTCCCACCACAGTATTTTACCCATACCACTCTGCATACGAACCCTGGCAGGCAAGGCCTTTGAACTCTTTGAGATTCCCAAAACCGCCGCCAAAGTTCCAAAAATAGTCACTTGAGCCACACCAACACCCATCCAAAGTGCTACTCGAACAACACCTTTGATACCGCCTGCCTTGAACTCTACCCTACACCTTAGCTGACCGTCCTTGAATTTTCGGGCGGCTATAAAGTCCTTGCTCACTCTTTCTCTTGGAACGATCTCATAAACCAGTGCCTCCTGACACCAATGCAAACTAACTTTTTTCTCATCAACAAGCTTTCTGAGCAGCGCCACGTCCTCACCGCCACCATTGAATTCCAATTCAAACGGCTCGAGAGTGTTCAGGCAACGGTTTTTGCGGAACATTGAGTTTCCAGAACCCAAGTATGCTCGCCAAGTTGAAATGTCGTCACCAGAGGTCGCCGGAATCGACCGGCCAAAAATACCTCGCAGAATGGGTTCAAGTTCCTCTGGCACATCTGAAACAAACATAGGATCAATCGGACCGAAGCAGGCATCTACTTTTCCCGATTGTGCTTGCGCGTGATATGCAGAAAGCCAAGCGTCCGATGGCCTTTCGTCGTCATCTATGAAAACAATGTACTCTCCTGTTGCGGATTGTACGCCCGTGTTTCGGGCAAAGGCGACACCATTGCGGTTTTCATGGATGTATTTGACATGCGAAGCTAATCCAAGGCAAAGTTCCTTCGCGTCCTGGTTGGGGGCGTTGTCGACTACAATAAGTTCGATTTGTTTTTGTGCCGAGAGCTCTTCTATCTGGCGGATTAGATCAACCAACAATTGCTGCAACAACGAATTGCGCTTAAATGTCGGAATAACAATAGAAATGAGCGGGGGCATTCAAGAGCACTTTCATCAATATATCTGGAAGCCAGAGGCGCTCGTGATATTGTTGCCTCCAATGAATGTCTACTCAAATGCAGATTCTTCAAATCATTATACTAGGTCTCGGGGGTAGCAGATGGGACACATATTGTTGACAGGTGGCGCGGGCTTCATTGGATCTCACACCTACATAGCGCTTGTAAATTCAGGCCATCAAGTCACAATTCTGGACAACTTTGAAAACTCTAGCCGTGAGATCCCGGATCGACTTGAACAAATTACTGGAAAACCTGTTTCTGTTCTGGATTGCGATATTCGTGATGAAGAAGCATTGCGCCAATGCTTCCGAAAACACGACTTCGATGCGGTTGTGCACTTTGCGGCCCGAAAAAGTGTACCCGATGGTGAGGCTGACCCGCTGGGATACTATCGTTCCAACTGCTCCGGCCTGCTCAACGTCGTAGACGCGATGCTACTCCACGGGATCAACAAAATTGTTTTCTCGTCAAGTGCAGCGATCTATGGAACGCCAAGCATTGTTCCAACACCCGAGGATAGTATACCCGAGCCCGCGAACACCTATGCGCGTACCAAACTATTTGGCGAACAAGCGTTGAACGCGATACAAGGTGCAAACGAGAAGTTCCTCGTTGGTGTATTGCGATACTTCAATCCGGTTGGAGCGCACGCTTCCTCACTTATTGGTGAAAATCCGCGGCAGGCGCCAACCAATTTGGTGCCTGTTCTAGCAAGGGTGGCTATGGGGAAACAGGACTTGGTGAAAATTTTCGGATCAGACTATCCCACACAAGACGGGACCGCCGTTAGGGACTACATTCATGTAGAAGATCTCGCGCAGGGCCATGTACTTTCGTTAAGTGCACTTATGAATGATGGAAAAGGGCACTGTGTGAATTTGGGTACGGGTAAGGGCTATAGCGTACTAGAAGTGCTTAGGGCTTACGAAGCAGCTTCAGGGCAGGAAATTTCCTATCGAATTACCGATCGGCGTGCCGGCGACGCTGCAGTGTCATGTGCCGCCACAAAGAAAGCAGAAGAAGAATTGGGGTTTCAGGCGAAATTCGGCTTGGCCGAAATGTGCAGTAGCAATTGGCTGGCGACGCAGAAGCTCTCGCAGAATTTGGAGTAAAGTGGTTCTCGTGCCTAAAGCATCAGGGATGGTCATTATTGGTCGAAACGAAGGTGAACGCCTTCTGAGTTGCCTAAAATCGATACCCGAAGAAGTTGGCGCCGTAGTCTATGTGGATTCGGGTTCGGTTGACGGAAGTATAGAAGCGGCAGCTCAGGCCGGTGCCGCTGTCGTCAAGTTAGATATTTCTATACCGTTTACAGCAGCAAGAGCACGAAATGAGGGTTTCGAAAGACTCAACGCACTCGGGGAATTTGAGTTTGTTCATTTCATAGATGGAGATTGTGAGCTTGACCCGAATTGGTTTGACATAGCGGAAACCTTTTTGTTGAAACACCCACATGCAGCGGTGGTGTGTGGTCGCCGACGAGAGAAGTTCCCTGAGAGGTCAATTTATAACCGGCTATGCGACAGAGAGTGGGACACACCTGTAGGTAGAACAAAATCCTGTGGAGGCGATGCATTGATGCGAGTAAAAGCATTCAATGAAGCCGGGGGTTTTCGGGACAGTATGATCGCAGGAGAGGAGCCGGAACTTTGTGTTCGGATTCGAAAAAAAGGCTGGGAAGTCTGGCGTTTAGATGCGGAAATGACATGCCATGACGCGAATATGACAAGTTTCGTTCAGTGGTGGAAGCGAGCAAAACGAAGTGGTCATGCTTTTGCAGAAGGATACGATTTACATGGACAGAAACCTGAACGGCACAGCGCTGATGCGGTCCAAAGGATCCTGATGTGGGGGCTTGCTCTACCACTCCTGATTTTACTTTTTGGGTTTATCTTCAATCCGATTGTATTCCTACTGTACCTTTTGTACCCGCTTCAAATCATACGTTTGGCGCTCCGCGACGCCGACACTGATGCATCCTATTGGGAACGTGCTGTTTTTCTTGTACTAGGCAATTTTCCTGAAACACTGGGTATTTTGGAATACTTCTTCGGGCGATTAACTGGCAGAAGGGTCAAAATAATTGAATATAAGTGAACTCGCTCTCTTCATACAGAGAGGAGGTTTCGATTGTCTCAGGCAATCGAGGCCTAAGTAGCTTAAAGTCCTTACTAGTCACTTGAACTGAAGTTGTTTGAAACATGCGTGTTGCATACCTGACAAATCAATATCCAAAGGTTAGTCACACCTTTATCCGTCGCGAGATTCTTGAAATGGAACGGCAAGGTGTCGAAGTAGAGCGCTTTGCTTTTCGCGGTTGGGATGCCGAAGTCGTTGACGCCGATGACGTAACAGAACAAACCAGAACTAACTATACATTGCGCAACGGTGTTGCGAAGCTGATTTGGGAAGCGGCTAAATACGCTTTTGCGAACCTTGGTCCATTCTGGGCAGCGCTGAAAATGGCGATTATCTTATCCAAGAAATCCTATAAGCCGCTTCCTTATCACTTGATTTATCTTGCTCATGCATGTCGAATTTCAAAAGCGCTGGAAGACAGCCCGGTAGAGCATTTGCACGCGCATTTTGGTACAAATTCTGCGGAAGTTGCGCTTTTGGTACATGTCCTGAGCTCCATACCCTACAGCTTTACGGTTCATGGGATGGATGAGGCGGACAATGCAAAAAAACTGGGTTTCGAGCAGAAAATCCAGAACGCTCACTTTGTAGTAGCAGTCAGCGCATATACACGAAGTCAAATCATGCGGCACGTTGACCCTGACTTATGGCCGAAACTTAAGGTTGTTCATTGTGGGTTAGGGGTACACGCCTTTGATAGATCTCTGAGCGAGGATTCGACTTCCAACCCAACATTCCTGACCATCGGACGTTTCAGTCCCGAAAAGGGACACTTAGTGCTTCTGCCAGCATTCAAAGCAGTACACTCAAAACGCAATGACGCTAGATTGGTTTTGATCGGAGACGGCGATATGCGCGGGCAAATTGAAGAGAAAGTTAGAGCGCTGGAATTGGAGGAAGCTGTACGCTTCACCGGCTGGGTCGGATCCGATGATGTTCTTAAGGAACTGCAAACCAGCGACGTTTTGGTTCAGCCAAGTTTCATTGAGGGGTTACCAGTCGTCATCATGGAAGCTATGGCACAGGCGCGACCAGTTATCTCAACTTATGTCGCGGGCATCCCAGAGTTAGTTCAGGACGGTATAACTGGCAAACTTGTTCCGGCCGGTGATGTTGCTGCATTGGCGGCATGTATGAATGGCATTCTTCAGCTGAGTCCGGAAGAACGCAGCAACATGGGCAACAAAGGCTACCAGCGCGCCAAACAAAGACATAGCATCGGTACGGAAGTTGAAAAACTACGTGGCTTGATGTTTGAGGGCTCTGAATGAATAGGATAGCTCGAAATACGGCGCTCGCGGTCCTGAGTTCTCCTCCTGTTTTCCGTTTTCTGCATCGCCGCGCCCATCGAAGCGATCCACTGACTGTCCTATGTTATCATACCTTGGGCAGTGATGATGAGAAAATGGACGCATGGACCGTAGTACGGTCAAAAGATTTCAGAGAACACCTAAGAATACTCCGCAAATACTATGATATTGTTACTTTTGAGCAGGCAGTAAACTTTCCTCGAAATGGTGCGCGTCCGCAAGTTGTGCTGACTTTTGACGATGGGGATGTTGGTCTCTATTCTCATCTACTGCCGATATTGCGCGAGGAGGACTTGCCCGTTCTAATCTTCATTGCAACGTCGCAGATCGAAAGCGGTAAGCCCTATTGGTTTGACAAGGTTATGAATGCTCTCCAAGATCCTGAGGGCTGCGAAATTGATCTCGGAGAACATGGAGGTAAATCATGGTTGCTCCCTCCATCTGGCAAGCAAATCTTAGACCCTTCAAGATGGCAGATAATTTCAGAAATTCTTGAGTACCTGAAGACTGTTACACCTTCGGAGCGTGAATTTCTAAGCGATAAAATCGTCAACCAAAGTAAGAGCGCATCTGTACCAGACACTCCTCTTTCTCCGCTTTCGCTCGAACAGCTGAAGGAGCTTGCAGCTCAACCCGGCGTCACGATAGGTGCCCATAGTGATTGCCATAATCTCTTGGATAAGATCCCTATCTCGGAAGCCACTTCTAGTATTGTTAGGTCTCGAGATTTGCTCCGAAAATGGACAGGGCAGGATGTTCAATACTTTGCCTATCCAAACGGAAACCACGACGAAAAAGTACAACAGGCAGTAAAAAGTGCAGGATTCTCAAATTCATTTGTACTTGATAACAATCTAACCAACATCAACACTAATCCCTACACTTTGTCGCGCGTCGCCGTAGGTCGTTATGACGACGGCCAGAGGTTCAAGTTACGACTCGTTGGCTTGTAGTTATTTCACAAGCTTAGTGGGTATAAGCCTGATAGATGGGGCACTAACACCAGTCTTGTGTAGCTTCTCATTGATAGAGATATGAATATGCAAAAAAAACCTCGCGTTCTTGTCATCGCGGAAGCAGCCAACCCGGAATGGGCGAGTGTGCCGCTGATTGGATGGTCGCTATCGTATGCGCTTCGTGCAATCGCTGATGTTCATTTGGTTACACAAGTACGTAATCGAGAAGCAGTGCTGAATGCAGGTTTGGTTGAAGGTAGAGATTTCACGTCAATTGATTCAGAAGCATTGATGCAGCCTTTGTGGAAGCTGGGCGAAGCTTTGCGTATGGGCGAAGGAAAAGGATGGACGACTCTTTCGGCAATTTCTTCAATAGCTTACCCTTACTTTGAATACCTTGTGTGGAAAGAGTTCAAAACACGAATTGAGTCAGGAGAGTTTGATATTGTTCATCGGGTAACACCCCTGTCACCAACATCACCTAGCTTACTGGCAAAAAAATGTAGCAAAATTGGTGTTCCTTTTGTTCTTGGCCCTCTAAATGGTGGGGTCCCTTGGCCAAAGGAATTTGCGAGAGAACGTCGCGCAGAGAGAGAATGGCTGTCTTACGTTCGCAATATGTACAAGTTATTACCCGGTCGCAATTCGACCTTGAACCATGCGAGCGCTATTCTCGTCGCCTCGCGGCATACTCAGAGCGAGATCCCTGCGGCAAACAGCTCTAAAACTATTTATTTGCCGGAGAATGCGGTTGACCCCGAACGTTTTTCGAAAATGGGGAATCGCCTTTCCACCGAGAAACTGCGGGTTTGCTTCATTGGCCGAATGGTACCCTACAAAGGTCCAGATATACTGCTTGAGGCCGCAAAACCTCTGCTACTTTCGGGGCGCCTCAAACTAGATATGGTCGGTAGCGGACCACTGCTCCCGAAGCTTCGGGAGTATTGTGAAAGAGAAAAGCTTGTTGATGCGGTAACTTTTCACGGCTGGTTACCTCATGATCAGGTCCAAGATGTCGCTTCACAATGTTCTCTGCTAGGCTTCCCGTCGATCCGTGAATTTGGGGGCGGAGTTGTTCTTGAAGCCTTAATGCTAGGGCTAGCACCCCTGGTTGTAGACTATGCGGGACCGTCCGAGCTGGTTCGCCTCACAGACGGTTTTTTGGTGCCCATAGGTTCGCGTCAAGAAGTCGTCGAAGGGTTCCGGGAGAAACTGGATGACCTTACCAGAAACCCCGAGCTGATCGTGCGCACGGGCATATCAGGCAAGCAAAAGGTAGATGCAATGTTCACGTGGCCACAAAAAGCTCGGCAAGTGGCCGAAGTTTATGATTGGGTACTCGGCAATCGTCTTGACCGCCCAGAACTCTTCAGCACTTCCCGCAACGCCTCAAGGCAGGATTCTACAAATGTTGAAAGCTGACAATTTTGTCGAAGTTAAACCAAACAGCAGTAGCGGCCAATAAATACCCTACGCACATACACACCAAGTCATGTTTCCAGTCCCAAGCCCCATGCTTTCGCGCCAATAAAACGATCGCAGGATATACAGCAAGATAATACGCACCTATCCCGACCAAAGCACCAATCACACCGGCGTTTACAACGCCGAACCAAAGAAAACCCACGTAAACTATCGCTCTGTACAACTGCACGATGAAGAAGTTGTGGGAATTCCCTTCAGCAAGGGCAGCTTGTTCGTATGTGATGGAAACAACATTCGGAACCTGTATAGAAGCCAGAATTACAACGACCACGCCAGCGCTCACAAATCGTTCATCATATAGAAACCCGACTATCCATGTACCTAAAAACATAAAGGGAAGCAGCATCGCAAAATTTGCAGCGGTCAACGCAAACCGCATTTTTTGAATGGCGCGAAAGTTTTCGACTGACTTGCCCGGCGGCTGTTGTTTGTAGAGCGGTAGTAGAATTTTTCCAACAATGGCCATAGACAGACCTATTGGAAACGTGGCCAAGAAGTATCCGATATTATAAACTCCAAGATCGCTGGCGGTCAGGAACTTTCCCAAAATCGCCTTGTCACCTTGTAGAAGTGCAAACCCACACAATGTACTAAGAAAAATCCAACGACCAAAAGTAATCAGTTCGCCAAGTGCCGTCCTATCCCATGCAAAACGGTTTTTTGGCCCGGGCAAGAACCAAGTCATTAGAACAAGATAAATCACAGATGTTAGAACACCACTCCAGACCAAGGCCCAAGGTGACTGAAGTATCCATGTAAGGCCAACCGCGATTGGAATACTTAGCAGCTGGCTGATAAGTGCAAGTGCAGAAAACCGCCCAATGTTCAGGTGCCTAGCCGCAGTATGAATGCGCGTTGGGTCAAATCCCCCTAGCGCCAATGATATCCCCGCAACTGGGAGCGCCATGGCAAGAAATGGTTCGGCATAGAAATTCGAGACGGGAACCGCAATAACACAACACCCGAGCCAAAGGCAAAACCCGCGAATAATTTGCAGCGTCCAAGCTGTATCGAGGAAAGCTGGATCGTCGCCATTCTCGCTCCGCTGAATTGAAGGACCAATTCCAACGTCCGAAATCATCTCGAGCCCGACAATAAAGACCATGGTCAAAGCCATCAGTCCGAAAGCCTCGGGGTACAACAACCTTGTTAAGACGAGATTTGAGCCCAATCTGATCGCTTGGGATAGAATGTACGTGGCTGAAACCCAGATCGAACTTCGCAAGAAGCGCGCTTTTAGATTCATCCCCAAAAAACTCTGAAAGATCGTCATGTCCACCAAACCAAATCACTAGTCACCATCAATAACACCAACTGCTATGCGATATCCTACCAGGAACCAGAATTTTTGGTTCCAAGCTGGCAATTGGGTGACAATACCGAAAACGACAGACAGTTCAAATAACAGGTTCTGAACAGGAATATGTCAGAGCGTTTTGAGCTCCCCCCCGCACTTCGGACACTGACGTAAGCTGCGATTTGTTGTCTGTTGATCTTCAATACGAAGGAGATCGGCGATGTCCAAACGGAAGCAATATCACGTGTGCTGATCATCATAATGGCGCGCGACTGGTAGGGCACCCGCGTTTACGTTCCCGGAATTCTACGACCGCATGAAGGTGCGTGGAATCGTCCTGTATCCCGGCAAACTGACGGCGGCTGAGAGCTTCCGCATCGGCCACATCGGGCAGGTTGATGCGCATGTGATGCAAGCGGTTGTTGACACCGCAGCCGAAGTGCTGCGCGACATGGGGGTTGACAGTGACAGCCCTTCTGACGACACCCTCAAACAGAAAAAAGCCGAGCCTGCCTGACGAAAGGAAAGGGCAATGAGTAAGTTCAAAGCGGCCGTGTTTGATTGGGCGGGTACAATGGTTGATTTCGGATCTTTCGCGCCGATGGGTGCACCCAAATGGGATCATATCCGCACCATGATGGACATGCCCGAAATTGCCGCCCAGTGGACGGCAAAATACGGCAATGCGCCCACCGACCAGGATGTCGAAAAGGTCTATGAGATCTTTGTGCCGATGAACGAAAAAGTCGCCGCCGACTATGCGGATTTGGTTCCGGGCGGCAAAGCCGCGATTGATGATCTGCGGTCCATGGGCCTCAAGGTCGGATCGACCACGGGCTATACCCGCTCGATCATGGAAAACGTCTTGCCGGTTGCCGCCGCTCAGGGCAATGTGCCGGACAATCTGGTCTGTTCCGACGACCTGCCCGCGTTGATCCGTGAACTAGACAGCGCACAGGCTCGAATCCATGCTTAGTGGGGCTCCGCGCAACTTTCTGTTTATCGTCATCGATCAGTTTCGCGCAGACCTTCTGTCCGGCGCCTTGGGTGAGAGTGTGCCACTGCCCAACATTCGCGCTCTGGCCGCGCGATCGGTGAATTTTCGCAACCATCATACGGTTGTGGTACCCTGCGGTCCGTCCCGTGCAAGCCTGCTGACAGGCCAATATGCCATGAACCACGGATCGGTTCAGAACGGCGTTCCGCTGCGGCGCGATACCCCCAACCTTGCAACAGCGCTGCGCACTATAGGGCGAGAGCTGTTGTTGTTCGGCTATACGGACACGCAACCCGATCCCAGGGACCTACACCCGAATGACCCGGCTAATCTGTCCTACACAGCGCCGATCCCGGGGATTACCGAGGTCACCGAGATGCGTGAGGAAGCGTGGGAGTGGCTCGCCCATCTCAGATCACGCGGCTACGACGTGCCAGATGCGGGCGATCTGACTGCGCTTTACAGACCTCAAAACGACATGCTCGGAGGGCCAGCGCTCTATGACGCGCAGGACAGTGATACCGCCTATCTGACCGACCGGGTACTGGCGCATCTTGATGTCCGCAAATCACAGCCGTGGTCTGCCATGGTCACCTATATCAGGCCGCATCCTCCGTTCGTTGCCCCTGCGCCGTACAACGATTTGATCAACCCAAGGGACATCCCACCGCCAGCCGAGGCTGATTTTGAGCATCCGTTTTTTGAGGCCTATCATTCCCGGCCAAGCGGCACGGATATGTTCTGGGGTTTTGACGGACAGCAGGATACTCTGACGCCCGAACAGACCGCGCTGTGCCGGGCCACCTATCTGGGGCTTGCAGCTGAGGTTGATCACCATATCGGCCGGCTTCTTGAATGGTTGGAAAAAGCGGGCCAACTGGACGACACTCTGATCGTTTTGACCGCCGATCACGGAGAGATGCTGGGCGATCTCGGCCTTTGGGGAAAACAGACACCGTTTCGCGCCGCGTCCCACATTCCCCTGATGATCGCGCATCCGGACCTCGATCCCGAAGAGATAGACGCATCGACCCAATCCATAGACGTGGCGCCCACGGTTCTGTCGGCGCTTGGGGCTGATTTGCCGCCCCAGATGCAAGGCTGCAACCTGTTGGCGCCTGAGCCTCCTTTGGGGCAAGAGGTCATGGTAGAGCTTGAGCTTGGATCAACAGACGGCCAGGGGCGGTTTGAAGCCGTGTGGCAATGCCCGCCCGATCATTGCCGCACAATTGCGTTTGAGAAAGACGGGTACCGGCTTGCACATTTCGCGACGGATATCGAGCCGTTGTTGTTTGATGTCGAAAACGACCCCGATTGCACCCGGAATCTGGCCAAGGAAGACCTGTCCAGACTGCACCAGCTGCGGGCAGAGGCGCTGTCACACAGGCTGAGAAAAGGCTGTATTTCCAATGTGTGAAACCAGAACGGTCTGCTTGATGCGGGCAGAAAAGTCCGGCACAGGACACAGCCGAAGCTTCACTGGCGTAGCTTGAACAAACTGCGGAGCGCAGGCTTAAGGGGCCGTAAATCATGGGGGTGCCCTGATCTACGCCGATATCAATGACAGACTCGGGCTGAAATCCGAAGCCTCGCAACACCGCAGCTATTGGTTTGGTCTGTTCGATCTCAAAACCCCGGCGTGACAATGCACGACATAGTTCGCGGGGTCTGATTTTGGCGCCAGATCTACTCCCAGCTCACGCAAGTGACACAGAAATAGGCGAGATTTCGAACGTGTCAGGACGTGGGCCGGTCAGGTTGATGCTCAAGAAGGAGGTTCATCATTTTGGGGCTTATCACCTCGGGCGAGAGCGTTTGCGCATGACGCAGACAGGCCTGTCGCAGCTTCTGATAGTCGGAGGTTTCCATCTGCAGTGACCGGATCATGGAGCGTATCAACCCCCGCGGCAAACTTGGATCATAGAGCGTTGTTTCATGTAGTTCCGGTGGCGTGATTTCTTTCATTTCGCGCAGGGCAGGGCCGATGATCGGCAATCCGAAACTCAGAGCGAGCGAAACCGTGCCCGAGCTGAACAGCTCGGAATAAGGGGCCAGAAAGAAATGCGCGTTCGAGAAGATGTCGGGGATTTCCCCATCCGGGATGCGATCGGTTCTGAGTGATATGTTCTGGTTCCAGCCAAGACGCCGCAGCAACCGCCTTTGGCTGCCGAAAGCTTTGCCATACATGTTCAGGTTATAGTCATATTCCCGTTTGGTCAGCTTGGAGGCTACGTCCCGGATGCGCTCGGCCCCTTTTTCACCCCGAAACATACCAAAGAACAAAAACGTCGTTGGGCTGCGATCCGGAATGGGGCGTGTCAGTGTGACGTCCTGCGGCTCATAAGACCCCAGATAGCTTGGATGGGAAATCACATGAATGCGGCTTGGGTCGGCCCCGTATTCTGCGATCATGTGATCGCGGGCGTGAGGGGCGTGAACATGGATCGCATCGGCCCGTTTGACCAGCGATTGGCGGGCCTGTCGAAACCCGTCAAGGCTGATCACCTTGTGCGGGCGGGCGTTGTGGATTGTCCAGACCAGCCGACCGCCCTGCGCGCGGTAGCTGTCAATCGACTGTTCCGCCCGGTTCAGAAGGTCTGCGTTTTTCTGCGCATCGGCATCACGACCAAAGATCCGGTCATCCCAATGCAGATGGGTTACCGGGTGTTTGCCCGCATCCAACCTTAGAATAGCGCCCTTGTCACCGCCTACAAAGGCGACCCGATCTGCCGCGCAACGATACATCAGATCGCGCTGATAGGGATTTCCGTTGGCGGTCGGAATATTGAGGACCTGCACCGGATTTCCGCCTTTCACACGAACCTGCCGATTTCGTCGCGGCCGGGTGCGGCGTGTTTCATATTGTGGTTCGACGAAACTGTCACTTGGCTCATATCTGCCCGAAAAAAGGGTCTGTTATCGGCGGCATCCGGCAAAAGCTGGCTGCCCGTTGTCCGAAGGCTTGCTTGATGATGGGGGCGATATCAACCCCTTTCTGTTGGTAGCCTTATGCCAGCTCCAAACCTAAAGAGAGAATACCAACCGGTCATGGCCACTGCGTCGAAAAGTCGATGGCGATGGGCTAAGTCGCAACCGAAAGCGCGGCACCGGGAACCAAGCTTCAGGTCGAAATCCTAGGCGCGTTCTACGATGCCGAAATGTGACTCTATCCCGCGCTGGCCGGATTTCTGTGGTGCAGAATACGCCCAATTGTATTCATGAGGATCTGCGCGGCCAGAATGGCGGTGCTGCCCGTGTGATCATAGTCGGGGGCCACTTCGACCAGATCCATCCCCACCACATCACCGCGCTGGGTTAGACCGTCGAGCAATTCCAGCACTTCATAATACAGGAAACCACCGTGGCTGGGTGTGCCGGTGCCGGGCGCGATGGAGGGGTCGAACCCGTCAATGTCGATGGTGACATAATATCTGGCACCTTCTGGTATCCGCTCCAGCACGGCCTCGGTCCCCAGTTTGCGCAATTGCCGGACCGACAGGATGTCTGACCCCATACGATGGGCGTCCTCATAGCCCTCTTTTGCGGTCGACGAGACGTTGCGGATGCCAATTTGTGTCAGGCCCGAGACATAGGGTTTCTCCGCCGCACGCCGCATTGGGTTTCCATGCCCGAACCGAACCCCGTGCCGTTCATCCACGAAATCCAGATGCGCGTCGATCTGAACCAGATGGATAGGGCCGTTCTTTTCGCAATCGGCAGCAAAGGCATCAACGCAGGGGATGTTGACCGAATGGTCGCCGCCCAGAACCACGGGCAGGGCCCCGGCTTCAAGGCATTTTCCGACACCGAACTTTATGTTCTGATGGCTTCTTTCGGTACTGGTATGCACGATATCCGCGTCGCCCAGATCTACGATACGGGTGGTTTCCGCAGGCAGGTAAGTGATGTCATCCTCGTGGTCGTATGCGCCTCCATGCCCGAAGGAAAACAGGGTCGAGGCCTCGCGGATGGCGCGCGGTCCAAACCGCGCGCCGGGCCGGAACTGAGTGCCAAAATCGAACGGAGCGCCAAGGATCGCGACATCAGCGTCGATCGCATCCCAGTCGCTGACATAGGGATATTTGCCAAAGGTCGAGATCCCGACAAAGGGCAAGTTTAACCGACCGCCTTCATATCCATGTGCGCTCATTCTTCAGTCTCCAACCGCTATTCTTGCGACATAGTGTGGGATAATTTTACGAAGGGCCATAGGGTTGTGGAGAAGAGGGCGAAATCTATCGCCCCCGCTCAGCGCATCACAAACGGGTTCGACATGGGTTGATCAGAGGTGTTCAGCCACACGGTCTTGGTACGTGTGTAGTCCTGAATGGCCTCGATCCCGGCTTCGCGGCCATAGCCGGATTGGTTGTAGCCGCCAAACGGCGCGATGGGGGACACCGCCCGATAGGTGTTGATCCAGCAAATTCCGGCCTTCAACCGGGATGACACCCGGTGCGCGCGTGCGACATTTTCGGTGAACACGCCCGATCCCAACCCGAACGGGGTATCGTTGGCCAGAGCGATTGCTTCTTCCTCGGTGTCGAAGGGCAACAGGGACATGACGGGCCCGAACATCTCGACTTTCAGGGTCTCGGTCTCGGGTGATGCACACTCGACCAGAGTGGGTGCCATGAAGTTGCCGGGCCGGTCGAGGGGCGCGCCGCCGAACCGAATGCGCGCGCCCTGATCGGAGGATTTTGCCAGTACCGTCTTGATATTGGCGATCTGCGCATTGGTGCAAAGCGGCCCAATATGGGTTGCGGCGTTCAACGGATCGCCCACGATGACGTCTTTCATCTTCTCTTCGATTCTGGCCGCCAAGGCCTCCAGAATTGGGCGATGTATCAAACCGCGTGATCCGGCGACGCAGCTTTGTCCGGAGGCTCCGAAATTGCCTGCGATCAGCCCATTGGCGGCCCCGTCCAGATTGGCATTGTCAAATACCAAAATTGGGGATTTTCCCCCAAGCTCCAGCGTGGTTACGGCGAAGTTCTCGGCCGAGTTGCGCACCACATGGCGCGCGGTTTCCGGGCCGCCGGTAAAGGCGATGCGATCCACATCGGGGTGTCGGGTCAGGGGAATGGCGCAGTTTTCTGCATCGCCCGTAATGACCGAGACGACGCCGGGCGGAAAGCCGGCCTCGTCTACCAGACGCGCGAATTCCAGCATCGGCGCCGGCGCAATCTCAGAGGCCTTCAGCACCACTGAACACCCTGCGGCAAGGGCTGGCCCCAGCTTGGTTGCCGTCAGGAACATCTGCGCGTTCCAGGGCACGATAGCGACGACGACGCCGATCGGTTCGCGGCGGGTAAAGACATGCAGGTTGGGCTTGTCGATCGGAAGCACCGCACCTTCGATCTTGTCGGCCAAACCAGCATAGTAACGATAGTAGTCGCCGACATAGGCCGTCTGACTTGCCGTTTCGGCCAGAAGCTTTCCGCTGTCTTTCGTCTCGATCTCGCCAATGCGCACGGCATTCTGTTCGATCAGTTCTGCAAGCCTGAACAACAATTTGCCGCGTGCGGTCTGTGTCAGATCCCGCCAAGCCGGGTCATTCAGAGACCGACGCGCGGCGGCGATGGCACGATCCACATCCTCGGGTGCGGCGCAGGCAAAAGTCGCCCACCCCTCACCTGTGGCAGGGTTTTGTGAGGTCATGACCTGTCCGCCTTCACCCTCGGTCCAGGTGCCGTCGATGAAAAGCTGATAGTGTGGGTTCTGTTGCATCACGGGTCCTCACTGAAACTTTGGCATCACGTCGTCGATGAACCGGGCCAGCGAGGCACGCTTGCGCTCAAAGCTCATGCCGCTGTCGATCCAGAACGAGTATTCATCATAACCTAGGTCTTCATAGTGTTTCAGGCGATCCGTGACCTGCGCAGCCGTGCCAACTGTCAGGTCACGCGCCATGTTCTCGGGGGCCATCATGGTGTTGGCGGCCATTTCCTCATCCGTCAGAGCTTGGATCAGCCCCTGATTTACGGGTCGCTTGTTCTGGAACCACGCGCCGAAATAATTGTAAAAGCGCGAAAGTTCTTGCGTGGCCTGATCCACATCAGCGGCGTTCTGCCCGACATAGGTATGGTGAAGCAGCATGATCTTGGGGCGTGGCCCGTCATAGTTGGCGCAGGCATCATTGAAGCGGCCCATCAAACTCTCAATCTCTGCGTTACCCTGCCAGAGAGGCGTGACCTGAATGTTGAAGCCATTCTGGACGCCGAATTCGTGGCTGTTCGGGTCGCGGGCCGCGATCCAGATCGGCGGCCCTCCGTCCTGTACCGGTTTCGGGGCAGAGGTGGTGGCGGGGAATTGGAAATACTCTCCGTCATGGGCGCAATCGCCTTCCCACAATTTGGGCAGAAGGGGGGCTATTTCCCGCATGCGCTGGCCCGCGTCCCAGGCATCCATGCCAGGGATCAGCCGTTCATATTCATAGGAATAGGCCCCGCGTGCGATGCCCAGTTCGATGCGTCCCCCGGTCATCAGGTCGGCTGCGGCCGTTTCACCTGCCAGTTTGATCGGATGCCAGAAGGGTGCGATAACCGTGCCGGTGCCAAGGCGAATGTTTTTGGTGTGATGCGCGATATCGACCAGGGACATCAATGGATTGGGCGCGATGGTGAAGTCCATCCCGTGATGCTCGCCCGTCCAAACCGCGCGCATACCGGCGTCATCCGCCATTTTGCAAAGCTCGATGAATTCTTCATATAGTTTCTCATGAGACTGTTCGGGGTTGAGCCGCTCCATATGAGCAAAGAGGGAAAACTCCATCATTCAGTCCTTTCCGAGAGAGTATGCACATCGCCCCGCTGTGCGTCGCCGAGGTAAAGGGAAAAGTCGCGGGTCAGGCTTTCGAACGCAAAGCGGGACATCATGGTTGCGATGGCCGGGGTTGCGAATGTCAGCTTTTCAAGCTGTTCGATGGCAACCGCTTCAAGGTTGCCGTTAGGCGGCAGAGCTGGTGCCGACGCGAGCGTGTATACATGGTGCGTCGTGGCATCGTCGTAGACGGAATAGACCGCACCCAACTGCGCCTTGATCCTGCGCGTCACCAGGTCTTGCTGCAAACTTTCGCGCAGGGTCTGATGATCCGACAAGCTGACCTGCGGAGGGCGGTATCCGGCTTCGGTTTTCTCCAACAGCACCTGTCCGTTGCATTCGATGATCGCGCCGCAAACAACGGACCGGTCCGTGGCCTCGAAAGCGTCGCGTTCCAGACCAAGGCTGAAATATTGCCCGTTTGCGTATCCGAGGCCTCGGGTTTCTGTGTAGGAATAGGCCTCAACCTCTCCGATGAGAATACAGTGATCTCCGGCCTTGATGGCCTGATGCGCCCGGCATGAAAACGTCGCAACTGCGCCATCCAAAAGAGGGACACCATGGGCGTTCAGCGTATGCGGGGTTTTGGCGAACCGATCCCCTTTGAACCCGGCGAATGTGTTCGAGATATCCTCTTGCCCCTCAGCCAGAATGTTCACCGCGAAATGTTCACAGGTCGCGAATGCATCGTAGGACGTCAGGTTCTTGCCTGGACAAACCAGCAAGAGGGGCGGGTCCAGAGACACCGACGAGAAGGAATTGGCAGTAAACCCCAGGGGTGTGCCCGAGGCATCGCGTGTCGTCACAACAGTAACGCCGGTCATGAAGCTGCCAAAGGCGCGCCGCAGGTCGCGAGGATCGAGACTGGTCATTGTTGCACCTCGTTCAGAAAAGTTGAAAGGGCGGCGTTAACCTCTGCGGCATGGGTCATCGGCATCATATGAGCGGCGCCTTTGATGATCTGCGCCCGCCCGTTTGGAACAAGTTCCGCCATGGCGCGCGACATGGCGGGGGTGGAGTTCGGCTCTAGTTCACCGGTCATGAACAGCGCTGGGCAGGGGATCTTTTCCAGCTCATCGCGGCGCGGGTTTTTGCTGTTGGCAAAGACGGTATAGGCCTGTTTGTAACCAGCCGGGTTCGTTGCCGTCAGCCAGTTTTGACAGGCCGCACGCTCGGGTGAGCCCGTGTCGCCAAACCAGCGGCGAAGTGTCCCCGTTGGATCGGTCGGTGTTTCACCATCAAGCGCGGCAGCGCGGGTTTGTATGGCCCGCGTGGCCTCGGGTTCGCGTTCGAAAATGGCGTTCAAAGCAAGGACGCCAGCGATCCTCAGCGGTGCCTTGGTCGCAAGATCAAGCGCGATCATTGCGCCCATGGAATGACCCACGACAAGTGTTGGCCCGTCCAGCCTATCCAGAACTTGCATCGTGGCCTTGGTATATTCCGAAATATTTACACGTGCATGGCCCAGTGGGCTTTCGCCATGGCCGGGCATGTCTGGTGCGGTCAGGCGCGCCCCAGATGCCAGCGCGTCCAATTGGGCGCCCCATGCCTCTGCGCGCAATCCGACACCATGCAGCAACAGGACATTCGGTCCCGCTCCGGTCTGGATTGCTGCGAGGCCGCCGATCTCAGACCGCGGCCGGGTTGTCCACGTCATGGCCCAAATCCTTGAGGTCCTGATAGCGGTCGCCAATACGGTGATGTGGCCGACCCGAAGTCGCCGCGCCAAGCACCACAACGATCTCGTCGTCCCGTGGTGCGTCGGGGATCGCAAACTGGATAGTCAGATAGTGCGAGCGTCGCCCGGCGTCGTTCTTGTCCATCAGCGGCACCATGATCGGCGCGTTCGCGGGCCCCCGAGTATTGGTAAAGGCGAGATATGACTTCGCGTCGACGGCCTGCCGATAATGGTTGCCAAAGCGCAGAGTGTGAATGAGGCCCGAGGCATGCTCGACTTCGCCATTCAGGCCAACCACAGCGGCCTTGCCATAGGCCTCGATTGCTTCGCCGCTGCCCGCTAGCGCAATCATGCGCTTGGTCATCATTTCACCCAGAACGGGTCCGTAGGCCTGAATCTCGGGCTTCAGGTCTTCGACAAATCGGCCTGCCCATGGGTTGGTGACCACAGCGGCCACTGCAAACATGCGCCATGGGGTCTTTGCGGGGCGAAACCCCTCGACCAGAACCTCTTCGTCATAAGTTACGATTTTGCGTATTTCTGGCTGCAAAATACTTCTCCTGTTGCGCAGGCCGACGCTAGAAGCGGGGCTGGATTTTGACAAATGATAGAATTATGTGCTTTGGCATTAACAAGACTAATGACTGGCTTGGCCTATGGCGAAATCACTTCCCCCCCTGACCTGGTTTCGATCCTTCGAGGCCGCGGCCCGCACGCTAAATTTTACCGCGGCGGCCGAGGAAATCGGGCTGACGCAATCGGCCGTCAGCCAGCAGGTGAAATCACTTGAATTGCGATTGGGGGCGTCCTTGTTTGTTCGCCATCCGCGCAGTCTGGCGCTGACGGACGCGGGCCGAAAGCTGCTACCCGAGGTCGGCAAAGCGCTTGAGGCGCTGGCCGCTGCCGCCGGGCAGGTCGACACCAACGCGTCCGGCGACGTTCTGACAGTCGCGACCTCGGTCAGTATCGCGCAATGGGTTATCGCCCCGCATCTGCCCGCGTTTGCCAAGCGGCACCCGAAGATACGCGTGCGGCTGCTCAGCGCGATTTGGCCGGACGATTTCAATGCATCACAGGCGGATGTGCAGGTGCGGTTCGGATCGAAGAAGCAGGTGGGGCAGGGCGCTGTTCGCCTGATGCCGGATCACCTTGTTCCCTTTAAATCTCCGGCCCTGTCTGGAGACATATCAGAACTGCCTCTGATCGAGGCGGTGGGGACGTCAGGCGGCTGGGCTCGATGGCTGGAAAGCCAGAGGATACAAAGCCAGCCCAACGTTTTTGTCGACACTTTTGGAATGGCGTTGCAATTGGCAGCGCATGGGGGCGGCGTGGCGTTGGTGAGCGGGCTTCTGGCGAAACACGCGCTGGACACAGGATTGGTTGAACGTGCCCATGGCGGGTCGATCGACAGCAATGAAGGGTATTTTCTATCCGCCAACACCGCGAACCCGGCGGCAGAGTTGTTTCAGGATTGGTTGTTGGAGCAGGTCGGTTAACGATCACGAGTGTTGACAGATCAGGGGCGATCGGATCACGTCAGACAAAATGGCGGAGAGAGACATGAAGATCGTTACGAATACACACCGGGCAGGTCCCAAACTTGCGCCCTCGGCCCCTTATCCGTCGACAGATGCGGCCCGCGTTGCGGCGTTGTTGTCCATGTGCCCAGCGTCCAAAGAGACTCCGTTGGTGGATGCCTCAGGCCTCGCCCCGGTTGCGCAGCTTTGGGTCAAGGATGAGCGCGCGCGTATGAATCTGGGCTCGTTCAAAGCCCTCGGCGCGGCTTATGTGATTGCACGCCACGCCGCCGAAGCCTCGGACGCGCCCGGCGCGGATACATTGGCAGGGTCAACCTACGTGACGGCCAGTGCCGGGAACCATGGGATGAGTGTTGCAGCGGGTGCACGGATGTTTGGCGCAAAGGCGGTTGTCTATATCGCCGAGACGGTGCCCGAGAGCTTTGCCGCCCGATTAAAAGAACAAGGTGCCGAGGTTGTGCGGAGTGGCGCTGACTATGCGGCCAGCATGCAAGCGGCAAGCGCGGCGGCTGAGGAAAACGGGTGGATACTGCTCTCGGACAGTTCATGGGACGGGTATTTTGAGCTGCCGCGGACCCTGATGGAGGGGTATCTGCAAATGGCGGCCGAGGCGGTCGATCAATGCCCCGAACCTCCGACTCATATTATGTTGCAAGCAGGTGTTGGTGGTCTGGCCGGGGCTGTCGCGGCTTATGCGCGCGAAGCCTGGGGTGATGTGCCGAAAATAGTCGTGGTCGAACCTGATGCCGCACCCGCCGTACAGGCCAGTATCGAGGCCGGGTCATGTGTGTTCGCGGATGGTCCAGACAGCATCATGGGGCGCCTGGACTGCAAGGAACCTTCGCTGATCGCGCTGAACGGATTGGCCCGTGACGCCGATCTTTTCCTGACACTCTCGGATGAGGACGTGTCCGGGAAACTGCCCGCCATGGCCGCAGCGGGGTTGGAGACGACGGCCTCGGGCGGCGCTGGGCTTGCAGTCGTGCTGGACGACCGGGCGCGGGGTGAACTGGGAATGACCGAGGCCTCGCGCGTGTTGTGCATCCTCTCCGAGACTGCCGAATGAGGGGGTTCGAACGATCCGAGTTTGAAGCCCGCACCAAGCACGCGCAGCAGTTGATGGATGCGGCGGGCCTGTCGGCGCTTTTGCTGACGACCGAGACGGACGTGCGCTATTTCACCGGTTTTCTGACCCGGTTCTGGGAAAGCCCGACCCGCCCGTGGTTCCTCATTCTGCCAGCGACCGGCAAGCCGATCGCGGTGATCCCGTCCATCGGGGCAGCCCTCATGGCGCAGACATGGATCGACGACATCCGCACCTGGAGCGCGCCTGATCTGGAGGATGACGGTGTCTCTCTGCTATGTGATACGCTGATCGAGGTGACACCCACGGAGGGGCGAATTGGATTGCCGGACGGGCATGAAACGCATCTCCGTATGCCTTTGGCAGACCTTGAACGCTTGCGCGGCCAGCTTGGAGCGCGGGCGCTGTCAGGCGACAGCGGCATCCTGCGCCAGTTGCGTATGGTCAAATCCGAGGCCGAGATCGCCAAGATCGAAACCGCCTGTAGCATTGCCGGGCGGGCCTTTGCCCGCGTCCCCGAGATCGCACGGGAGGGGGTGCCATTGGATGAGGTGTTCCGCCGCTTTCAGATGTTGTGTCTGGACGAGGGCGCTGATTGGGTGCCCTATCTGGCAGGTGGGGCAGAACAGGGTGGCTATGCGGATGTGATTTCACCAGCCTCTGACGTACCGCTGGCGCTGGGCGATGTGTTGATGTTGGACACCGGTTTGGTTTGGGACGGCTATTTCAGCGACTTCGACCGAAACTGGTCGATTGGCCCGCCTCGGCCTGATGTGGCAAGCGCCCATGCCCGGTTGATCGAAGCCTCGGATGCCGCGTTCGAAATCGCCCGTCCGGGCGCAACCGCAGCGGATTTGTTTCATGCCATGAACACCGTTCTTGCGGCAGACGCAGAAGGTACGGATGCGGGTCGGCTGGGTCATGGTTTGGGGATGTCCCTGACCGAATGGCCGTCCCTGATCCCGACGGACAACACCGTTCTGGAACCCGGAATGGTTCTGACGCTGGAACCGGGCATTGCTGCCGGTGACAAAATCTTGGTGCATGAGGAAAACATCGTCATTACTGAAGGTACCCCACGGTTTATCAGCCCAAGGATCGGGCCGGAGATGACGCAGCTATGACCCATGTCCCTTACACTCTGGACGAAGACGATCCAAACACCCCGCCGCTTGGACTGATCGTTTTGCAGGTCGACGAGACGCTTGAGCCTGAATTCGGTGCATATTTCGCCGACCGTAAATACCCTCTGCACGTCACGCGCATTCCCAGCGGGATCGAGGTGACGACCGAAAGCCTTGCCGAGATGGAGAAGGCGCTGCCTGCAGCAGCGCGTTTGCTTCCCAATGCGCGACCCTACAATGTTGTGGGCTATGGCTGTACCTCGGCCAGTTCGGTGATCGGGTCGGACCGCGTTGCAGAGTTGGTCAAACAGACATGCAACACCCGCGAAGTCACGAACCCCTTACGCGCGGCGACCGCCTGTGCTGCCGATCTTGGTGTTTCGAAATTTGCCCTGCTGTCACCTTACATTGAAGAGGTCAACATACCGCTGCGTACCGCGTTTCAGGCCAATGGTATAAGTATGGATGTGTTCGCAACGTTCGGACAGGCGGAAGAGGCCAAAGTGGCGCGGATATCGACGGAATCTGTGGTCGAGGCTGCCTCCGAACTTGGGGCAGATTCAGCGGTCGAAGCGGTGTTCCTGAGTTGTACCAACCTGCGAACTCTCGACGCGATACCGAAAATTCAGGAGCGGATCGGAAAACCTGTTTTGTCGAGTAATCAATGCCTTGCGTGGCATATGCGGCGCCTAAATTCTGTGCGGTAGCAGGTAAGTGTAAACTCAAATTTGGAAAAAGCACCATAACTTGTTGCCAAGAGCGTATCGCTTGGTCTTAACTGTGGACCACAGATCAATGAAATCCGAAAACCACGGATAATCAATTGACGCAACAGGGGGTCTTGTGACCGGTACAACGAACGACGCTGCGTTTGTCGAATTTCAACGCGTTCAGAAATCTTATGATGGCGAGAATCTCGTCGTTAAAGATCTCAATCTTGCAATGCCGAAGGGCGAGTTTCTGACAATGCTCGGTCCCTCAGGTTCAGGCAAGACAACTTGTCTGATGATGCTTGCCGGATTTGAAACCGCCACGCATGGTGAAATCCTGCTAGACGGGAAGCCCATCAACAATATCCCGCCGCACAAACGCGGGATTGGTATGGTGTTTCAGAACTACGCTCTGTTTCCGCACATGACGGTGGCCGAAAACCTTGCCTTTCCTCTGGAAGTTCGCAAGCTGGGCAAGTCCGAGCGTGACGAAAAGGTCAAGCGCGCTTTGGACATGGTTCAGATGGGGGCTTTTGGCGGGCGTCGTCCGGCGCAGCTTTCCGGCGGTCAGCAACAGCGGATCGCATTGGCCCGGGCCTTGGTGTTCGAGCCGGAATTGGTGCTGATGGATGAGCCGCTGGGCGCGCTGGACAAACAGCTGCGCGAGCACATGCAGTTCGAAATCACCCGACTTGCGCATGAGCTGGGCATTACCACCGTTTACGTGACTCACGACCAGACCGAAGCGCTTACGATGTCAGACCGCGTCGCTGTGTTTGATGATGGCCGCATTCAGCAGCTGGCCCCGCCGGATCAACTGTATGAAGAGCCTGACAACAGTTTTGTCGCGCAGTTCATCGGCGAGAACAACACGCTGGAAGGTGTGGTCAAATCCATCGACGGCGACAGCTGTGTGGTGCAGCTGGATGACGGATCAGAAATTGATGCGGTGCCGATCAACGTTCACAACCCGGGCGAACGGACCAAGGTTTCGATCCGGCCGGAACGTGTGGAATTCAACAAGGATCGCCTGCATGCCGACGCGCATACGCTGAAGGCGACGGTCAAGGAATTCATCTATATGGGCGACGTGTTCCGCTTTCGCATGTCTGTGGCGGGCAATGACGAGTTCATCGTCAAGACACGGAACGCCCCCGATGCCGTCCGCCTGCAACCCGGTCAAGAGATCGATATCGGCTGGCTGGCAAAGGATTGTCGTGCGCTTGACGCATAGACCAAGCCGCGCGGCACAAGCGCGGTTACACTGAGGGACCGGCTGGCGAAAACCCGTGCGTCGGCTGACCATACAACAAACGGGAAATACTGGGAGTTTTTCATGAAACCAACAAAGACACTGCTGACTGCAGCGGCTCTGGCAACAGCGGCTGGTGGCGTTTCCGCCGAAGAGATGACCATCGTCTCATGGGGCGGCGCCTATTCCAAATCGCAGCTCAAGGCCTATCACGAGCCCTATTCGGAAAAAACTGGCGTCACCATCCTGAACGATGACAGCTCGGCCGAAGCGGTTGCCAAGCTGCGCGCGATGAACGAAGCCGGAAACATCACCTGGGATGTGGTTGACGTTGTTGCGGCGGATGCGATCCGTCTGTGCGACGAAGGCCTGGCGATGGAAATCGACCCCGACACCATGCTGGCGCCCGCGCCTGATGGCACCTCGGCGACGGATGACTTTGGCGACCTGCTGGTCAGCGACTGCTTTATCCCTCAGATCGTCTATTCGACCACATTCGGCTATCGCACCGATCTGGTTGGCGACACTCCGCCCAGCGAAGTATGCGCGGTATTTGATCTGGAAGCGTATCCTGGCAAGCGTGCGCTGGAAAAGCGCGCGATCAACAACATGGAATGGGCTCTGATCTGTGATGGCGTCGCGAAAGATGACGTCTATGACGTTCTGGCAACCTCGGAAGGTCAGGATCAGGCGCTGGCCAAGCTTGCCACCATCAAGGACAACGTTGTCTGGTGGTCTGCCGGTGCAGACACGCCACAGCTGCTGGCTGATGGCGAAGTCGTCATGGGATCGACATACAACGGTCGTCTGTTCAGCGTGATCGAAGAGCAGAAGCAGCCCGTCGCCATGCTGTGGGACGCGCAGATCTTTGACCTGGACGGCTGGATTATCCCCGCCGGTCTAAGCGAAGAGCGTCAGCAGCGCGCGCTGGACTACATCATGTTCGCAACCGACACCCAGCGTCTGGCGGATCAGGCCAAGTACATCTCGTACGGTCCGGCCCGTGCCTCGTCGGCTCCGCTGGTGGGTCAGCATGCCGATCTGGGTATCGACATGGCACCGCACATGCCGACCGATCCGGACAATGCCAAGAACACGTTCCTCTATAACTATGAGTTCTGGGCGGACTACCGCGACGATATCGAAGCCAAGTTCCAGGCGTGGCTGGCGCAATAAGCGTTTGATTTCATGACATAGTCCGGGGGCGGTGAACCGCCCCCGGATCCAAGTAGAACCAAGGGGCACAGATGACTGACGCAAGCCAAGACGCGGGGCCGATGCTGGCAGCGGACGGGACGCCGCTCAAGCAATCACTGGCACGTTCACTGCGGCGACAGAAACTGCGGGCGCTGATGCTTGTTGCTCCGCTTCTGCTGTTCGTGATGTTCTCGTTCATCGTACCGATCGCCTCGATGCTATTCCGGTCAGTGGAAAACAGCATGGTGCAGGAAACGCTGCCCTTGACGGTCGAGGCGTTGCAAAGCTGGGATGAGACAAGCGGCGAACTGCCCGACGAGGCCGTCTATGACGCCTTTGTTCGCGACATGGTTGTGGCTGTCGACAACAAAACCCATACGCGTCTCGGCTCACGTCTGAACTACGAAGAAACCGGCATGTCTTCGTTGTTCCGCCGCTCGGGTCGTAAGCTTGGTAAACTGGACCCCGAAACCGACGGCCCTTTCAAGGACCAGTTGATTGAGATTCACGACGGCTGGGGTGAACCCACCACATGGGCGGTGATCAAGACCCACTCACCCGCTGTCACCAACGGGTATTTCCTGAATGCGGTCGATATGCGCCGCACACCCGAGGGTGCGCAGGCGCAGCCCGAGGACAAGCGGATCCTGATCAAGCTTTTCGGACGCACCTTGTTCATGTCGCTGGTGATCACCGCGTCCTGTATCCTGCTGGCGTATCCGGTCAGTTACCTGCTGGCGACGCTGCCCATGCGGGTATCGAACCTGCTGATGATATTAGTACTCTTACCGTTCTGGACTTCGCTACTGGTGCGAACTTCAGCGTGGAAGGTGATGCTGCAACAACAAGGTGTGATCAATGAAACGCTGGTTTGGCTTGGATTGGTGGCTGATGACGCCCGACTTGTGATCATCAACAACCAGATCGGTACGATCATCGCGATGACTCATATCCTGCTGCCCTTCATGATCCTGCCGATGTATTCCGTGATGCAAACCATACCAGTGTCCTACACCCGTGCGGCGAAATCCATGGGCGCGACGAACTGGACGACCTTCTGGCGCATCTATTTCCCGCAATCCATTCCAGGCATCGGCGCGGGGTCGATCCTCGTGTTCATTCTGGCCATCGGCTACTACATCACGCCCGAGATCGTGGGCGGCACCAAGGGTGTCTTCATCTCGAACAGGATCGCGTACCACATCTCGTCCTCGTTGAACTGGGGTCTGGCTGCGGCATTGGGGACGATCCTTCTGGGCGTCGTGCTGTTGCTCTACTGGTGTTACGACAAGATTGTCGGCATTGATAACGTGAAGCTGGGATAATCGACATGGCAGCACTTACTCCGATTTCCCGCAAACCTCTGTCCATGGTGTTGCCCAGCGTTGCCCTTGCCGGTGCCTTCGCCGGTGTCTTCGTTGGGGCAGGCAATGGCGCGGCCTCTCTTGGCATCATAGGCGGGGCGGCTCTGATCGCCGCGCTGGCCTGGATTTACATCGTTGGTCTCAAGAACGAGAAACTTGCCCGCTGGATCACCATCCTTGGCTTCGGTATCGCAGGCTTTCTGATGTCCGGTCCGATGGGCGGCATTCTGGGCCTGCTGGGTGGCTGGTTTTTCGGCTGGTTCATCTACTGGCTGTATGAGGGCCGCTATCGCCGGAAACTTCTGCCCTATCTGACTGCGAAACAGGTGTTCTACCACTACCTGTTCCGGGTGATCTGCGGCGCGATTTTCGTGTTTCTAATCACCCCGATCCTTGTGGTTCTGCCACTGTCGTTCAACGCGCAGGATTTCTTTACCTTTACGCCGGAAATGCTGCGGCTGGACCCCGAGGGGTATTCGCTCAAGCATTACCGAGATTTCTTCACCAACAATGAATGGCAGCGCAGCTTCAAGAACTCGCTGATCATCGCGCCGATTGCGACGATTATCTCAGTCTCGCTGGGTACGCTTGCGGCCATCGGCCTGAGCCAGAGCCACGTTCCGGGTCGCCGCGCCATCATGGGTATCCTGATCTCGCCCATGATCGTGCCGCTGATCATCTCGGCCACCGGTATGTTCTTTTTCTACAGCGATATCGGTCGCTTCATGGAAGGCACGCTGGGCATGAACAAGAACTTCGTGGGCTATGTGAAGGTTATCCTTGCCCACGCCGTTCTGGGTATCCCTTTCGTCATCATCACCGTGACCGCAACGCTGGTGGGCTTTGACCGCTCGCTGACGCGGGCAGCGGCGAATATGGGCGCAGGACCGGTGCGGACCTTCTTCAAGATCCAGATGCCGCTGATCCTGCCGGGCGTGATCTCGGGCGGGCTATTTGCCTTCATCACCTCGTTTGACGAGGTGGTCGTGGTGCTGTTCGTCGGATCGACCAGCCAGAAAACCCTGCCATGGCAGATGTTCACTGGCCTACGCGAACAGATCAGCCCGACCATTCTGGCCGTGGCGACAATCCTTGTGGTGATTTCGATCGCGTTGCTGACTACGGTCGAATTGCTGCGCCGCCGGTCCGAGCGTCTGCGGGGGCTTTCGCCCGCTTGACGCAAGCCTGCGCCTGATTTAACGATCTACACGTTCACCCCAGTCGCGATGGCGTCGCGGCATCATCGGGGGTGATCGGCTCTCGGACCCCGAGACCGCCTGTCCTGAACGCCGGGACAAGTGGCCGGGTATTGCCACCCGGCATAGATGAGAGACCTGATATGACAGACACAAAACGCCCCGAATTCTTCACCTGCCACAATGGCGACAAAGCGCCCCTGCCTTTCAGCAAGGGCGAATACGACCGCCGTTTGGGGAAACTGCGCGCCATCATGGCGGCGCGGGACATCCCCGTGGTTCTGCTGACCTCGATGCAAAACATCGCCTATTACTCGGGCTTTCTGTATTGCGCCTTTGGCCGCCCCTATGGCTGCGTCGTCACGCAGGATGCCTGCACCACCGTTTCGGCCAATATCGACGCGGGCCAGCCGTGGCGCCGCTCGGTCGAGGATAACGTCATCTACACCGACTGGAAGCGCGACAATTACTGGCGCGCCGTGGCCAGTCTGATCGGCAATGCCAAGCGGATCGGTGTTGAAAGCGATCACATGACACTGGCCGCGCGCGACACCGCGCTGGCCATGCTGGGCCAGCCTGAACTGGTCGACATCGCGCCCGACACCATGGCCGCGCGCATGGTGAAATCGGCGGAAGAGATCGAGTTGATCAAAGGTGGTGCGCACACCGCTGACGTCGGTGGTGCCGCCATCCACGCCGCCATCCGCGAAGGGGCAACCGAGATCGAGATCGCCATGGCCGGTCGCGACGCGATGGAAGAGGAAATCGCGCGCGCCTATCCAGAGGCCGAATACCGCGACACTTGGGTCTGGTTCCAATCTGCGTTGAACACCGACGGCGCACACAACCCGGTCACCAAACGCGCGCTGCAAAAAGGCGATATCCTGTCGTTGAACACCTTCCCTATGATCTCGGGTTACTACACGGCTCTGGAACGCACTCTGTTTCTAGGCGAACCCGACGCAGACAGCCTGCGCATCTGGAAGGCCAACGTGGCCGCACACGAACTGGGTCTGAGCCTGATCAAATCCGGCGCGACCTGTTCCGGCATCACTGCCGAGATCAACCGCTTCTTCGCGGATGAGGGCCTGTTGCAATACCGCTCGTTCGGATACGGTCACTCTTTCGGCATTCTCAGCCATTACTACGGGCGCGAAGCCGGTCTGGAACTACGTGAAGACATCGATACGGTTCTGGAGCCCGGCATGGTGGTGTCGATCGAGCCGATGCTTTGGATTCCCGAAGGCCAGCCCGGTGCAGGTGGGTATCGTGAGCATGATATTCTGGTGGTCGAAGAAGACGGTGCCGAGAACATCACCGGCTTCCCCTATGGGCCGGCTCACAATATCATCGACGCGTGATGAAAAGAGGGTGGGGCGCATGCCTCACCCTTTTTCAAGGACCCGCAGCGCGTGGTCTACGCCTGATAAAACGGGTCCAGCTTGGCCTTTGCTTTTTCGTTCACGATCGGGATGTAATTCACGCGGTCACCGGCAGATTGTGGAATGGCCTGCTTGAGAGCCTCAAGGTCTCGCACGGCTAAAACGACAGCATCGCCGGTTTCTCCGCCAAAACCCGCGATTTCTTCTGCGGTGAAACCGATCAGTTGAACGACGTCCTTGGCCATGAAAATCTTGACCTCAACTGATTGCGACAACTTGAGGATTTCGTCTTTCAGCCGCTGGGCTGTCTGGGCAGGCATGGTAACGACGGCCATATTCGGTCCTGGTTTATTGGGTTCCGCTGTAGGTGATCACACTACAGGAACAAATTCTTGGGCTTGTCAATTTTAGGACGCATTAATACCCATAAGATAGGGTGTCGTTATTTTACGCCGTTTAAATGGTTTGGGAGGTGCAGAAATGCCGTTCTTGTTTGATTGGTCAACGATTGGCAGTGCAAACGATTCGACCGTGCTGACGGACGGCTCGAACACGTCGATGTTGACCGTGACCTCTGATCCGGAGGTGTTCTTCAATGGGTTTCTTGGCGGAAACCTGTTTGTTTCGGGCATCCCTGGCCCCGCGACGTCAGAGGTGACGTTCTCAACCGCTGTCAAAGACGTGACATTCGAAATTCTGGATCTGGACAGCAACGAGATCACATTCGACGATAGAGTGACGGTTCTGGCGTTTGATGTGAATAACAATCCGGTCCCGGTTGTTTTTTCCAACCTCAGCCCGTTTCACGTCCAGACCGGCAACACGGTCGAAGCCAACGGGAATGTGTCCACGGGTGTCGAAGGACCGGGCGCGCCAGATTCGCTGACCGTATCCATCGCAGGCCCTGTGTCCCGAATTGAGGTCATCTTCGAAGGTGGTCTGTCTTCGGGTGCCAATACCGGTGTGATCGGTTTCGGCGATATCTCAGGCGATATTCTGTGTTTGTGCGCGGGAACCATGATCGAAACGCCGAACGGCCCAACCGCGGTTGAGAATCTGTCGGTGGACGATATCGTTCTGACCAAGGGAAATGGCCCGCAGCGTTTGCGGTGGGTCGGTTCCAGGACGGTGGACTTTTCGGCTCAAGGGGCCGCTGCGGAAAAACTACGACCTGTTCGTATCTCAGCCGGTGCGCTTGGGCAGGGCCTTCCTGCAAAAGACCTGCTGGTGTCCAGACAACACCGCATGTTGGTGTCCTCCAAAGTGTCCGAGCGTATGTTTGGTAGTCCCGATGTCCTTGTGTCGGCGATAAAGCTGGCCGCTCTTCCGGGCATTTATGTGGATGAAGACGTAACCGAGGTCGTCTATTTCCACCTTCTCTTCGATCAGCACGAGGTTATTTTTGCCGATGGCGCCCCCTCCGAGAGCTTGTTCACAGGCCCCGAAGCTATCAAGACAATATCGGTGGAGGCCCGAGAAGAAATCTTTACCCTCTTCCCGGATGTAAAACGTCAGGGCTATGCCCCGGAAACGGCATATCCCGTGCCTGCCGGTCGTTTGCAGAAAAAGTTCGTCGAGCGGCATCTGAAGAACGGAAAGCTGGTTCTTGAGGGCACCCACGACCCCTCCGCTAACCCAGCGCACCGCGTGCATTGAACGCTCAAAACCCGGTCCGACGCTCTAGCTGGCAATTGCCTTGGAAAATGCGATCAGGTGATCGCTCAAGTCGCTCTGCCCATCAGCTCCGATGATCATGTAGCCATAGCCGCCTTCCGCCCAAGTGGCCGTTGACAGCCCACTGAGAACGGCAAGGTTCACATCCTTGTCCGGCGCCGCCGGACCCTGACGGATCACGCAAAAGGCAAAGGGTCGCCCCTGATCATCCGCGAACACGACTTGAACCAATGGCTTGCCCTTGAAGGACAGAACTTGAGCTCGCTTCAGCTCGGCCCCCGGCAAGGCGCTCAGGGCTTCGCGATTCAGGGGTCTGCCCAGCGTGGCCTCGGCCTTTGCAAACTGGGCCTCAAGAACCTCTGGTGCGGTGTCCAGTGTGGCAATTGTATCAGGCACGTAGAGCGATTGGTAGATCGCCGCCTGTTGCGCCCAGCCCAACGGCGCGGGTCGCGTCGCCCACAACGTCGCCGACACCGCCACAACCGCGACCGAGGCCGCAACGGCCAGCAACCGAAACGGGTGAGACGATGGCTGAGACGTCGTGCGATCCGGCAATTCGACCTGCGGCGCGTCCTGCGGTACGTCCTTGAAGACCAAATGCACAACAGGTGCAAACGGATCCAGCGCCATCAGGCGCTGTTCCAGTTCTGAATCTGTTTCAACCGCGGTCTCGATTTTCTGAGCTTCGGTCTCGTCCAGATTTCCATTCAGATACGCCAGCAGCGTTTCATCGGAAAACGTCATTTGCCACCCCGTCGAACGGCGTCCGCAGTCTCGTGCTGCATCACGGTTTTCAGTTTCTGCCGAGCCGTGGAAAGACGGCTCATGATTGTTCCAATCGGCACCTCAAGCAAGGCTGCTGCCTCGCGATAGCTATACCCTTCAACGAAGACAAGTATCACGGTCTCGCGCTGTGCTTCTGGCAGGTGCATCACTTGAGTAAACACTTCAGCCGCGAAAATATTCGTTTCTGAGTCAGCGCCTGTTGCAATTAATTCGGTTTCGGGGGTCACAGACAAGGCCTGCGCCTTACGAACCGAACGCGCGCGCACCTCATTCAGCCAGATCGAGCGGCAGATCGTCATCAGCCAGCTGTCCAGCCTGTCATGGGATGTTACCTGATGATGGCGCTCAAGCGCGCGCAGGCAGGTGGATTGCAGAAGGTCATCGGCCACATCCGAGGCGCCCGACAGGGCAAGCCCAAACCGCCACACGCGTTTCGAATGCGTCTGGATCGCGCCGCGCACGGCCTGTTCCGAGCTGATTTCACCACTCATCGAATAAATCGCGACCTGTGTGTGTTTGTCTTTCACGGACCGGGCCCGCGGGGTCAGAAATTACATAGCCTGAGGAGAAATGAAATGAAACTTCTGTTGAAAGCAGTCACGATTGCGTCTGCAATTGTTGCAACCCCGGCCCTGTCGGAAAGTTGGACCCTGTCCCCGGATGCTTCTCATCTGGCTTATGGTACGATCAAGAAAGACACCGTGGGTGAGGTCAACTCCTTCTCAGGGCTGAGCGGTCATGTCAGCCCCGACGGCAAGGCCGAGATCGAGATTGATCTGTCATCGGTAGAGACCAACATCGACATTCGAAACGAACGGATGATCGAATATGTGTTCCGCAAGGCGGGTACCGCAGCCCTGACAGCCGAATTCGACATGGATGAAGTCTCGGGCCTTGCCGTGGGCGCCTCGTCGATCATCGATGTCGAAGCCGCATTGTCTTTGGCCGGGACCGAGGTTGAGTTCGACGCCGAGATGTTTGTGGTCCGCCTGACCGAGACATCTGTGATGGTATCCACCAATGATATGGTCTTTCTCAGCACCGAGGATGCCGGCGTAGATGCCGGCGTTGACAAATTGATGGAGTTGGCCAAGTTGCCCGGCATTACCCGGACCGTGCCGATCACCGCACGGCTTGTGTTTACCATGGACGAAAACAAGGCCGAAACCGAAGCTTCTGCCCCGGTTGCCATCGCCGCTGTGGATGGCGATCTCAAGGCTGGCAAGAAGGTCTTTCGCAAATGCAAAGCCTGCCATCAGTTGAAAGAAGGCCGCAATGGGGTTGGGCCATCGCTGTTCAACGTTGTTGGTGCATCCGCGGGGCAGGTGGACGGTTTCAAATATTCCGGCCCGCTTGGCAGCGCCGATCTTGTCTGGACGCCGGAAAATCTGGCAGCTTTCCTGGCCGACCCCAAGGGGTTTCTTCCCGGTAACAAGATGCAGTTCCCGGGCTTGAAGAAAGAGGCCGACATCACCAATGTCATTGCCTACATGCAGGATGAAACGCGGGGCTGAAAGCGACAAGTTCGGTGTGGCCGACACTGCCACACCGCGTCTCGTAACAGAACGAGCAGGTCAGCCTATTGCACGTTTTGCTCTGCGACGACCTCTCCGAATTTTTCGAAAAACTTGCCCGATAGCTTTTTCGCGGTACCGGCAATCAGGCGGCTTCCCAATTGCGCGATCTTGCCGCCGATTGTGACATTGGCAGTGTAGGACAGAACCGTCTCATCACCATCCGCGGTCAACGACACATCCGCGCCGCCTTTGGCAAAGCCCGCTGCGCCGCCCTTGCCTTCGCCGGATAGCGAAAAGGCACCAGGCGCCTTGGAATTGTCCAGCGTCACCTCGCCGTTGAAGCGCGCTTTGACCGGGCCGATTTTCAAAACGACCTTGGCTTCGAGATGTTCGGGTGAATGCTGGATCAACTCTTCGCAGCCCGGAATGCATTCGCGCAACACATCGGGATCGTTGAGCGCGCGATAAACCGCATCTTGTGGGGCCGCGATGCGGATTTCGTCAGTCAGTTCCATTGGGTGGGTCCTTTTTCAACAACATTTAGGAAAGACGCGAAGGGCCTTTTCTGTCGCCTCTTCCGAGGTCAACTCGGGCTGCGCTGCTTTGGCGGCATGCAGCCAGTTAAGCCATTTTCTCATCATGGGACGTCTCCTTGGATTTATCTGAATTGCGCCACATGATAATTTCAACCAAAATCGAAAGCGCGATTTCATGCGGGTCGATGGCATGGATATCCAACCCGGCGGGTGACTTAAGGCGCTTGGTCTGATCTGCGCTCACTCCCTGTTTTTCCAGCTTTGCACAAAGCACCTCGGCCTTGCGGTGGCTTGCGACCATTGAAACGCGGCGCGCAGGTGTTTGAAGTGCTGCTTTCAATGCCGCTCCGTCGCCTTTGCCTTGTGATGCCACCACAACAAAATCACGCGCTTCAACGCCCAAGGCGTTCAGATTGTCAGGATCAAAGGGGGTGTATTTCACGGTGTTTTCAGTACCTTCTGGCAAACACACACGCAACCCCGCCAGCGCGGCATGCGTCGCCAATGCCTGCGCGATCGGTGAGTCTCCGAAAATGATCAGGCGCGGCGCGTGTTGATAGGGTTCGATCAGCATATCCACTGTCCCTCCGGATGGGCACCCGCTTTTGTAGGTCTGAACACCGTCCGGATCAGCCATTGACACAACCTTGTCCGAAGGTTTGACGCGGATCATTTTCGGCTCACCCGACACCAACGCCTCTTGCGCGGCAGCGCGAACGGCGCGTTGTACGCAGGCACCCCCCAGATGGCCCAGAACCGTGCCGTCGCGGGTGATGGCGGCCTTGCCTCCGGCCTTGGCCGAGGTCGCATCGGCGGTGCGCAGAACTGTCGCCACACAAAAGGCATCGCCGGTGCGGCGCAGCTCTTCAATCGTGTCGAAAATGTCGAAACCCGCCATCGGTGTGTCCTTTCACAGTTTTCTGAATTCAGGTTCCAACGCAGCCAGCGCCTCAAGCGTATTGGCGGGCAGATGGGCGTCCAGATGGGGTTCTGCGGCCTGCATGGCAGCGGCAATGGGTTGGTAATTTTGCCAGCCTTTCAGCGGGTTCAGCCAGACGACCCGGCGCGCTTTGCGTTGAATCCGTTCCAGAACCTGCCCCAAGGCCTGCGGAGTCGTGCTGCAATACCCATCCGACAAGATCAGCACGATCGTCCGTCCGTTCAGCGCCCGCGCACCGTATCCGTCCAGAAAACTCTCGAGACTGCCAGAGATGTCGGTCCCACCACCAAACCCCTCGGCCATCAGTGAAAGCCGCCCGGCGGCGCGGATCGTATCGTGATCGCGCAGCGCGTCCGTGACGCGCATCAGTCGGGTGTGGAACAGATAGGCATCGGCTTCGGTTCCACTTCCGATCAGGCCCTTCAGAAAGGCAAGAAACACGCGGGAATAGACGGTCATCGACCCACTGACATCGCATAGAGCAACGATCCGCATTGGCCGCGGCGGTTGCGCTCGGCGATAAAGGTCCATCGGGTCTCCACCCCGCGCCAGACTGGCCCGTTGTATCCGCCGCATGTCCAGCGCCCGACCACGATGCGCCTGTTTATGTCGGCGAGATCGGCGGTCGCGGATCGCTCGGGCAAGCTGGGTCGCGGCGCGCTCGGCCTGTCTCAGCGACTCGTCATCCATCAATTCGCGCAAATCCCGGCGCGACAGGTTGGCCGTTTGGGTTGCAATCAGCTTCCCATCCATCCCTTCGGCCTCGCCGTCGCCCGGATCAGGAGTGGCGGCTGCCTGATCTGTATCCGTTTGCCGATCCTGTTCTTCCTGTGTTTGCTGCTGCCAGATCTTCGGTTTCGCGGATTGTACCCGCACATTTGTGGTTTGCGCCGCTCCACTGCGCTGCTTGCCGACATTGAACCAGTAGGCATCGAACAGCTCATCAAAGCGCCGCCAATCCTCGGCGCTGCCTGTCAACAACACGCACAAGGCCTGCCTGGCCTGTGTTGCGTCGGTTGCCTCGACCGCCGCCAAGGCGGCCAGCGCGTCCCCGGTTTCGGCGGGACCCACGCGCAATCCGTTCATTCGCAGATGCGCCATGAAACCGCTCACGCGGTCTGCCAAGCCTGCTGCGCGTGAGGGGAACCGGGTGACCTGCATCAAGCCACCTTCCCGACCAAACGATCCAGAACCTCAGGCGGGGCGGCATCATAGTCGGCAGCAGTTTTCAACAGGCAGACCAATGTCGCCTGTACCTCTTCACGGGAACGGGCCATGTCGTTCACGCCAAGCCCCGACAGGGCGGCGGCCCAGTCCAGCATTTCGGCAATGCCCGGCGTTTTCTCAAGGTCTTCCTTGCGCAAGGCCTGAACAACCCCGACGATCTGACGTGCCAACAATCCTTCAATTGCGGGCATACGCGCCTTTAAAATGGCCATCTCCGTCTCGCGCGAGGGATAACCGAGATAGCTGTACAAACACCGCCGCCGCAAAGCATCGGACAGGTCCCGCGTGCCGTTGGCCGTCAGGATCACAATCGGGCGAGAGCGCGCCTTGATCGTCCCAAGCTCCGGAATCGTGATCTGAAAATCGGACAATATCTCAAGCAGATAGGCCTCGAATTCCTCATCTGCACGGTCAATCTCGTCAATCAAAAGAACCGGAGAGTCGTCTTCACTGATGGCCTCCAGAAGGGGCCGCTTCAGTAGGTATTCGTCCGAGAACAACTGGGCTTCACTTGTGCCACCTTGCGCTTCGCTCGCGCGGATGGCCAGCAATTGGCGCTGATAGTTCCATTCATAAATGGCGTGGCTGGCGTCCAACCCCTCATAGCACTGCAGGCGGATCAACCGCGCGTCGTGTTGGGCAGCCAGAGCCTTCGCGACTTCGGTCTTGCCAACGCCAGCCGGGCCTTCCAGCAACAAGGGCCGCCCCAAAGCCTGCGCCAGATGCAACGCCATCGCCAATCGCTCATCAGCAACATAGCCCTGCGCGGCCAACCCGTTTTGTACATCGCTCAAAGTCAAAACCAGGATCCATTCTTCATCTGGCTAAAAATACCTCGGGGGAGGTTCGGAGGGGGCTGGCCCCCTCCGTTCGGTCGGACCGGCACCAGCCGGTTCGAACCCAATCACCCATGCATCCCCAACCCATTGGCGATCTTCCAGATCCGCCAATGGTCATGCGGCATATGGCTTTGCACCAAGCCGAAAGGCCGGAACGCATCATGCACCGCGTTCGAAAATGCAGGCACTCCGCCGACATTCGGGCTTTCGCCCACACCCTTGGCGCCAATCGGATGGTGCGGGGAAGGGGTCACCGTGTGGTCGGTGATATAGTTCGGCGTCTCCCACGCGGTCGGAAGGAAAAAGTCCATCAGCGTGCCGGTTTTTACATTGCCCATCTCATCATAGGCAATCTCCTGACCCATCGCGATGGCCAGCGCCTCGGTCACGCCGCCATGGACCTGACCTTCGATGATCATCGGGTTGATCCGCGTGCCACAATCGTCTAGCGCATAGAACTTCCGAACATCCCATTCGCCGGTGTCCACGTCGATCTCCATAACGCAGATATAGGCTCCGAACGGATAGGTCATGTTCGGTGGGTCATAGTAGCTGACCGCCTCCAGACCGGGTTCCAACCCCGGGATTGCCTGATTGTAGGCGGCAAAGGCGATTTCCTTCATGGTCTTGAACCGCTCGGGCGCGCCTTTGACGGAGAACCGATCCACGTCCCATTCGACATCGTCGTCGTGTACCTCCAGCAGATAAGCCGCAATCATCTGCGCCTTGGCGCGGATTTTGCGAGACGCCATTGCCGTTGCCGCCCCCGCCACAGGCGTTGACCGCGATCCATAGGTCCCGAGGCCATAGGGTGCGGTGTCGGTGTCACCCTCTTCCAGCGTGATATCATCGGCGGGCAAACCAATCTCACTGGCGATGATCTGGGCAAAGGTCGTGGCATGGCCCTGACCCTGGCTTATCGTCCCCAGCCGCGCGATGGCCGAACCGGTCGGATGGATGCGGATTTCGCAGCTATCGAACATACCCATCCCAAGGATGTCACAGTTCTTCACCGGTCCCGCTCCCACAATCTCGGTGAAATGCGTCAGCCCGATGCCCAGCAGCTTGCGGGTTTTGCCAGCCTTGAAATCCTCGATCCGCTGCGCCTGTTCCGCGCGCAGGCCATCATAGTCCACGGCCTTCAGCGCCTTGTCCCAAGCGGTGTGATAATCGCCCGAGTCATACTCCCAGCCCAGTGCGGACTGATAGGGGAACTGATCCGCCTTGATGAAGTTGATCCGGCGCAGCTCGGCTGCGTCCATGTTCAGCTTGATGGCCAGAACCTCGATCATCCGTTCGATGAAATAGGCCGCCTCGGTCACACGGAAGGAACAGCGATAGGCCACCCCGCCCGGGGCCTTGTTGGTATAGACACCATCCACGGCCAGATAAGCGGTAGGGATGTCATAAGACCCGGTGCAGATATTCATGAACCCCGCCGGGAACTTGGACGGATCGGCGCAGGCGTCAAAGCCGCCGTGATCTGCCGTGGTGTGACACCACAAACCGGTGATCTTGCCATCCTTGGTGGCCGCGATCTTGCCCTGCATCCAGTAGTCGCGGGCAAAGGCGGTGGACATCAGGTTCTCCATCCGGTCCTCGACCCATTTCACCGGCTTGCCGGTGACAATCGACGCCACGACCGAGCAGACATAGCCCGCATAGGCGCCAACCTTGTTGCCGAAACCGCCGCCGATATCAGGGCTGATCACGCGGATATTATGCTCGGCAATGCCCGAGATCAGCGACACAACCGTCCGGATCGCGTGCGGGGCTTGGAACGTCCCGTAAAGCGTCAGCTTGCCGGTGACCTTGTCCATGCTGGCGACACAGCCGCAGGTTTCCAACGGACAGGGATGGGTGCGGTGATAGTAGACCATCTCTTCGGCGACTACATCAGCCTCGGCCAGAATGGCCTCGGTCGCGTCCTTGTCGCCTTGCTCCCACGTGAAGATGTGGTTGTGATGCTTACGCGGCCCGTGTGCGCCCTCGGTTTGACCTTCAAGGTCTTCACGCAGGACAACATCGGATTTCAGCGCCTCGAACGGATCGGTAAGGACGGGCAGTTCTTCATAGTCGACATCGACCAGTTCGACGGCATCGGCGGCGATATACCGGTCTTCGGCGACGACAAAGGCCACTTCCTGGCCCTGGAACAGCACTTTGCCATCGGCCAGAACCATCTGCTTGTCACCGGCCAGTGTCGGCATCCAATGCAGACCCAACGGGGCCAGATCCTCGGCTGTCAGAACCGCGATCACGCCGGGCAGGGCCAGGGCGGCCTCTTTGTTCACACTGACGACGCGGGCATGTGCATAGGGAGACCGAACAAAGTCGCCGAACAACATCCCGTCCATCTTGATGTCATCGACATAGTTGCCCTTGCCTTGGGTAAAGCGCACGTCCTCGACGCGCTTGCGGGCGCAGCCCATCCCTTTAAGATTGGCGGCGCGTTCTTCGGGGGTCAGGGTCTGGTCGTTCATTCCGCAGCCTCCTTCTGTGCATTGAGCATGTCAGCCGAAGCCGAGATCGCCTTGACGATGTTCTGGTACCCGGTGCAACGGCAGAGGTTTCCCGCCATACCAAAGCGGATATCCTCCTCAGAAGGGTTCGGGTTTTCCTGCAGCAAGCGGTGCGCGCGGGTGATCATGCCCGGCGTGCAGAAACCGCATTGCAGCCCGTGGTGTTCGCGGAACATCTCCTGCAACACACCAAGGCTACCATCGTCATTGGTCAGTCCTTCGACAGTGGTGATATCGGCGCCATTCACCTGTGCCACAAAGGTGGTGCAGGATTTGACGGACTTGCCGTCGATATCCACGGTGCAGGCACCGCAATGGCTGGTTTCGCACCCGATATGAGGGCCGGTGATTTTCAGATCTTCCCGCAGGAAGTGGATCAACAGCGTGCGCGGCTCGGCCAGACCTTCGACCTCTTTACCGTTCACGGTGAGTTTGACGTGCATTTTCGACATTTTATCCTCCCCTCAACCCGCGCGGCTTTGCGCGCGGTCGATGGCGCGGCGCAGCATCACGCTCGCCACATGTTTCTTGAATTCGACGGGGCCACGGTTGTCAGCCACCGGGTCAATCGCGTCGAGCATCGCGGTGACACAGCCATCAACATCCCCACCAGCCAGCGCAGTGCTGGCGGCTTCGGACCAGATGGGCGTGTCGGCCAAATTAGTCATTGCGACCGAGGCCGAGCCGGTGCCGACCATCACTGCGGCGGCTGCGGTCGCGTAGTCGCCGATCTTGCGCTTTTGCTTCTCATACGCCTGACCGACGCCTGCACCCGGAACCGGGATCGAGATGCGGGTCAGGATTTCTTCATCCTCGCGCGCGGTGAAATAGGCGGCCTCATAAAACTCACGCGCGGCGACGCTGCGTGATCCATCGGGGCCGGACAATTCAAAGGATGCGTTCAGGCATTGCATCAGACCCGGCATGTCATTTCCTGGATCACCGTTGGCCACGTTGCCACCAACAGTCCCCACATAACGCACCTGCGGATCTGCGATCTGCAACGCTGCCTCTTGGATCAAAGGAATGGCTGAAGCCAGACCTTCATGGGTGATCAATTCGTGCTGCGTAACCATTGCGCCCAAGGTGACGGTTTCAGAACCGACCTCAATGCCCTTGAGTTCGTCGATGGCCTGCAGATCGACCAGATGACCCATCTCGGCCATGCGCAGTTTCATCATCGGGATCAGGCTGTGTCCGCCTGCGATCACGCGCGCTTCGTCTCCGTGTTCTTGCAAAATGCCAATGGCCGAAGCGATGTCGCCTGGCCGGTGATACTCAAAACCGGCTGGTATCATGTTTTTCCTCCCTGGGTCCGAGCGGTATGCCTTGGGGGCCCGGCGGCCAGAAAAGAGGGGTGGGATCAGCGGTTCCAGCCGCAGGGAACGGGGCGCGTTCTTTGTTTCACGAAATGCGAATGGGCTGCACGAGTTGCGACTACAGTCCCAAAGCGTTGCGGATGTCCGGCAGGCGGGATCGGCTGACAGGGACTTTGCTGAGCGCCCCGACAGAGTCGAAATAGCATGTCCCGTTGTCCTTATGCCTTTCGAAGCGTGAGACATGTTTGGGATTCACCAGATAACTTCGATGGGCGCGCAGGAAGCCATCGGGGTGCAGCCGTGTCTCGGCCTCGGTGATGGACCAGGGGCAGAAGAGTTTCTCGGAATCGATATAAAGGATGGTGTAGTGCCCCTCGGCCCGAATGGCGGCAATCTGGGTGGGCTCAGTAAAGAAGGTCTGGCCTTCGCGTTCAAACGGTACCCCGGCGCGCAATCCAGGGGTCGGATCAGGTTGAGGCGCAGGTTCGGGCGCCGCAGGGGGCGTGGGATCGATGAAGGAGATCCCGGTCAGCAGGAACGCCCCACAGATCAGGAAGACTGCAACCGTGACGCCCATCGCCAGAATCTGGTTGTCCAGCGCAGGCCCGGCGGCCTCGGCGGCCCCGGCGGTATCGGTGGCCACGAAATCCGTAAGGCCGGTTGCGATGAAATGCATGGAAAACACCGCCACGCCGAAACAGGCCGTACCCAACAGGATGTTCCGATGGGTTCGGCTGTCATAGGCCACCCAGATCGCCAACACCGACAGCACAATCGAAGCGACGGTCGACAAAACGATGTCAAACAGGCTGTAGACGGGTCGGCACAGTTGCATCCCGGCCATGCCGACATAGTGCATGACAACGATCCCAAGCCCCACGATCACGCCCGCGCCTACGATTGTCAGCGGGGTTCTGGGGCGAAAATGCAGAAGCAGCAGCGCCAGACCCACCATAAGGATGGCAACCAGCGCCGAGATCATCGTCACCAGTGCGTCATAGTAAAACAGGATCGGCAGTTGCAGACCCAGCATGGCAACGAAATGCATCGACCAGATGCCGCCGCCCAGTATTACGGCGGCGAGGGCGACGATGAACTTGCGCCTTTGATTGTCCAGTTTCGATGCGCCATGCGTCAGGTACAGACCGGTAAAACCGGCCATCCACGCCACGGCCAACGACGCCGCCACGAGCCACACATTGTGCGAATAGTCCAACATTGAGATGCCGCGTCCTCCCCAGCACGTTCACGACGTTAGCAAACTGCATTTCCCCGCACAATCGTTGTTGGACTCAGCAGAAGGCGCATGTTTTGGCAGAGGCGCGAAACGGGACCGTGCCGGTTTACCGCCATAGATCAACCGCGCGCGTCTGGCTTCAGATAGGTCCATGTCGGCCCGGCTGTCTCACCCGATCCGTCCGGCAACGGGATACGCATCAGTTTTTGCGCCAGCGACTTGATCGAATACATCGTGGGGATCAGGTCACGCAAAGCCGATTTGTCCTCGGTGAAGGCGACATGCAGCCCATCCAGCAGGCCGGACCACGCAGCATTGAACTCGGCTGAGATCGCGGCGATTTCGGGTGCGGATTTATAGTTCTTTTCGCAAGGGTCATCTTTCATCGGGGAAACCGCGCTCCAATCGACGATCAGGTCATCGCCGGTCGGAGGGTCCGTTGCCAGATCCTCGGGGCGATAGTAGCGGCTGTGCAGGATCTCGTTGAACTTGAAGAAATGGGCGATGTCTTCCTGGCCGGCTGGTCCGGGGATGGTGTCGCCGTCACCGGCCCGGTCGCCCAGATCGGCACCTTCGCCTTCTTCCATGATTTCTCTGAGGGCCTCAAAGGCCGCCTCGTGGCATTGCTCGGGTTCCCCTGAGATTTCGATAACCACGCCGCCTGCGCCAAAATAGTCGTCATTGGTGATTTGGCGCGCGGGGTCACCGATGAAGATCGCTTTATCCCCGAACTCCTTGCACGCGTCTTCCAGCAGCTGTCTGACATAGGCGTAGAAGCCGCCAATGGTGGAATAGTGCCCCGTCAAGGCCTTGCGGAGGTCTTTCGGTGCGGTTTCGATCTTGCGAAAGCTCTTGACCTGTTTGGGCGAGAACCGGCGCAGGCGCACCTCGGGTCCGGCCCCGTCCAGCAGCTCTGACGGATATTTCGGCAGCAGATCGGGATTGTTCAGTTGCGGCGTACCGCCAATCGCGTTCATCAGATTCGCTACAAGCACCATATGCAGCATCTCTTCGACCATAACCTGTCGGATCACTTCAATCGGTTCGGCATTGACGATGGTCGGCTCGGACCGGTCGTATTGCCCCTGTTCAAGGATCGAATAGCAGGCCGTCGCGTAGGGCGGGATTGTCGAAAGCTCTAGCATCAAGGCGTCTTGCAGATGATTGCAGAGATCTTTGCGCGCGGCGTCCAGTTTCTTTTTCGAACTCATTTCGCACCCCCTTTCCGAACGGCTTTCTGGATGGCTCTGGCGGCCCTGAAGGCCATGGCCGACATCGTCAGCGTCGGGTTGGACGTGGCAATTGTGGGCATCGAACCCGCGCCCACCAGCCACAGATTGTCGTGGTCCCATGCGCGCATCTCGTCATTGGTGACCGAGTTGTGCCTGTCGGTCCCAATCCTGTGGGTGCCGACCAGATGGCCCGCACCGAAGAAGGTGTATCCCTTGCCATCATAGGTCAAATACCCCGCATCCGACGGGTTGTATGCGGTGTGGTTTTTGATACCCAGCCGCTGGAAAATCTGCGCGCAGGTGTCATTGGCTGCGGCCAACCCGGCGCGGGAATAGTCGTCCAGATCATAGCTGATCACCGGGCGGTATTCGCCCATGGGCGTGCGGAAGGCCGGGTCGATGGTCACTCGGTTTGTGGCTCTGGGCAGTTGCTCGACCATCGTGCCAATTCGGACCTGTCGTTGGACATCGTGATAGAGCTTATCGCGCAGGGCGGCTCCATAGAGGTTGTCTTGCTCGACCAGCCGCGCCACGTCAGAGTTCGGAGAGCCAGCGGCAAAGTTCCATCCCCAATTGCCGATCTCCAACCGGAAAGCTGCATTCTTGTTCCTGAAGTTCCCGTCCCGGAAATTGGCATAGCTCGAGGTCGATCCCGGCCCGCGAAACGGGCCGACCGGCTCGGGCGCGGAACCCCACGTCATCATATAGGGGTGGTCCATCAGGTTGCGGCCCAGCTCGTCACTGCTGGTGCAAATCCCCGAGGCCAGCGCCAGAGTGACGTTTTCCACCGCACCGCCAGCCAGCACGTATTGCTTACCTCTGGCCCGGCGCAATTCGTATTGGGGCACACCGGGGAACGGGTATTTCTTGTAAACGATGCCAGAAACACGCCCGCTTTCTGCCAGTTCGACCTTCGAGGCGATGGCCTGCGTGATCGTCTCCATTTGATGCTTGGCTTTGTGCTTGGCATCCTCGAGCGTTTTCATCGCGTTGTATTTGGCCTGAATCGGGCAGATCGGAATGCAGCTTGAGTTCCCCTCACACCGCTGACCCATATAGGCGAACGGCCCGGTCGCGCCGCGTGGGAGGAACTGTTGCTTGCGCTTGTCGCCAACCTGAATGCCCTTGGCAGTCCTTGGTTTGCGCGGGGTGGAGTTCCGGCCCTGCGGCGTGCGCGAGACTTTCAGTTGAACCGTGCTGGTGGCATCCTCACCGATTTCGATGGGCATCCCGTCTGCCTTGGCAAAAAAGCCATCCACGTAGGACGACGGAATCGAATGCATCGGATAGTCATAGTTCTTGTCGAAATACCCGACATTGTCGTGCCGTCCCGACGTGCGAATACCCAGTGCGTCGGGCGTCTGTTCTTCGGCATCGGCCGAGACGCCGATCTCCCACTCGGCGCGCTCATAATCAGCGCGCAGGTCCTGATAGCTAAAGGGCCAGTCAACGCCTTTGCCAAAGCGGCGTTGCATCTCGAAATCCGCAGGCATCATGCGCAGGCTTGTGCCCAGCCAATGTAGTGTGGTTCCGCCAAAAGCCATCAGATAGTTGCTACCAAAGGGCAGGGGGCCGCGTTGCACGAAGTACCCGTTGGTGTCCGGTTCGGTGCCCCGTACCGCAGTGATGTCCAGCACCGAAGGTGACGGCAGGGTTGGAAGGTTCGGATATGGCGAGTTCGGCGTCTTGGCTAGCGACAGATAGTATTGATCCAGATAAGACCGATACGTCTCCCACGTTTTGCCATGGTCCTCTCCGGCTTCGAGGATCAGAACCGAATGACCGGCCGAGACCAGTTCTTTGGCCAGAATACCCCCGGCAATTCCGGCGCCTACGATGACCACATCATAGGTCCGTTCGTCATCTGCAATCGCGCTCATTTGCCTGCCCCCCGCTGCTTTGGAGGTTCAAGACCCCATGCGCCAAAGCCCTGTTGCTTGGCCCCTTGGGGATGTGCACCGATGGCGTCCCAGACCAGCCCTTCCTTGTAAGATCGGGTCGAGATAATCTTGACCACATCAAACCGCGACGCGCCGAAGCTTTCGCGCCATTCCTGCGACAGCGGCACCCATTGGCCGGTGTACCAAAGCTGGATCAGCGTGCGCGACAGCGGGCCGAGGCATTTGTCCGACAGATAGGTCTGACGGATAATCCCATCGTCGTCCTGCTTGCCCAGCTTGTCGGAATGGGACAGGAACTCTGTAAGGATATCTGCGGGCAGGACCTGCCGGAACTGATGCCAGTATTCGCCTGCACATCCTGTGCCTTGCAGTTCGGCGCTGCTATAGCCGGTCAGGGCGGCGCTGACGGTCAGAAAGGCGTGAAATTCGGGGGTGTCATCATGCGTCTTCATGGCGATCCCCATCAATTGCGTCCACATAGAAGCCACGCGGCTCAAAGCATGCGGGCGGGCTTTCAAAGACCTGTACGGCCACCGGCGTCATATCGGTGAACAGCGTGCGCATGTCGCTGGTCATCGGGAAATCGTTGTTGCCCAGTTTCAGCTTGAAGCTTTTCGCGATGCGTTTGCCTTCTTTCGTGGTCAGCATCGCGGTTTCAAACAGGCCCGAGATCGTCCAGCGGGTCCAAACGGTGCGCCCAAGCCCGGTGGCGAATTCGGGGATCGGTGTGCAGTTGGTCAGAGTCCAGTGATCGCCCTTGAGTTTGCCCAGATCCGCCGTCAGATCGTAAACGATGGTTTGTGGGTCGTCGGGATTGACCAGTTGGATCCACCATTTCTTGGGCGAGATCGGAGGGTGCCCTTTCATCTTGGCATTCAGCGAAGGAACCTTGTAGTTGAAATGGCCCAGAAACTTGGGTTCTCCGAACGCTTGCCGCCCGGCTTTGACGGCCATGGCGTTGTCGGCGGCCACATGGACCCGCAGATGACCGATGGTTTTTGTCTGATCCCGACCATGAAGATATTCGGTCAGGGTCATCTTCGGCACGCCCGGTACCCGGTTCTTGGGATAGGCCAGCAGATTGAATTCGACCTCGTTCACGAAGCCCAGCGAGTTGTCGTAATGCGCGGTATAGCGTTGGAAATTCAGCAGGATGACGGCCTTGGTCTGGCCGTCTTCATCGGGAAATTCGGCGACGCACAGGCCGGTGCCCTTCACAAACTGGCGGGCAACCTCGACCGAGGTGTACCAATACATCCACTGGCATTGCAGCGAGGCATAGTAGAAGGGGAACGTGTCAAATTGCTTTGGCAGTTTCGGCATGACGCCGGTGACATCCGTCTGATGGCACGGGTCGTTTGTGACTTTTTTCTTTGTCATTTGGCTGTGATCTCCCCCACTGGCTGTGACAATTCTACTTGCTCAAATTCCGCCCGATCATGCCTCCGGCTGTTTTGTTTTTAGGGTTTTCAAAATGGCTTTTGCTTCGACCAGTGCAGGTGCTTTGGTCTTGTCGGCAGCCACGGCTGTCGAGATCTCGACAAGGCAGTTTGACGAGGCCTCAAGCTCGGCCAATTCCCGAATGACATGCAGGAGCGGGCCGTAATGGCCCAACTGCAACGCCACCATCGCTGCGTCCTTGAGGCGACCGATCCCGGCGCTGTCGTCCCCATGCGCCATGGCCAACCGTCCGCGCAGACAGATCAGGCCCACGATCCAGAATTTCTCGCCGCTGTCCTTGGCGAAGGCGTCGGCTTCGTCCAGCAGCTCCTCGGCCAGATCCAGCTTGCCGTGCAGAATGGCCGCATCGGCGTAAAGGCACAGGAAAAAGCTTAAACCAAGGCGGCAGCCGGTATCGCGCCATTCGCGTAGGCCCAGAGCGATCTCTTCCAGGGCCTTTTCACCATCGGTGCTCCGGCGCACCCAGCCGTTCATGACCCGCGCCCAACCGCGCCAGAATTGGAACGAATATTCCTCGGAAAGTGCAATCAACGTGGCTGAGCTGTCCTGAACCGTCGCCTCATCACACCGGAAATGGGAAATCCACCCGAGGAAGGCGTTGGCAAAGGACTGGCTGAACGGATGCGCCGTTTCTTCGGCATGGACCAACGCTGCCTTGATCGCTGTCAGGGCGCTGGCTTCGTCGCCCGACAGCCAGTAAGAAAGCGCTCGGTAGCCCTGAAGGGCCACTGCAAGGTCAACAACATCAAAATCGAGGCCCATGAAGCGATGTTCGATGGACAGATTGACCTTCAGTCCGGCCTCAAGATGGGTCAGCGCGTCCTTGGGGTGGCCCAGATAAGTCTGCAGCGAACCCATTGAGCGTTCTGCCGAGACCACGGTCAGCGGGCTGGACAAGTCCTCACACAGCGAGACCAGCCGGTCTGCATTCTGTTTCGAGATCACATACTCTCCGCCCAGCATGGTCGAACGGAACTGCCCGTAGACCACTTTGAACAGCCGCTCGGTCTCGCCATATTCACGGCAGAGGGACTGCGCGCGCGCATAGGCGGAAAGAACTGACTTGTGCGCATAGCCCCGAACAAAGGCCAGAGGCACGGCGATCATGATCTGCATGTCGATCTCGCGCCGGTCGCGTTCCTGCGACTGCGGCATTTCCTGCAAGCACTCCAGAGCATGCTGCAAATGGGTGATCGCCTCGACATTCGCCGAATGGTCCAATGCCTGCCGTGCGGCGGTCATCAGTTTGCCCTCGGCGGCGGGGTAATTGCCGGCGCGCCAGTAGTGATGGCCCAGAATTTCAGGCTCGCGCGCGACGGTTTCGGCGTATTGCTCTTCCAGAACCGCAGCGATTTGGCCATGCCACCGTGACGCGGTCGAGCGTAGCATGGATTGATAGGCCGCATCCTGCACCAGCGCATGGCGGAACCGATAGGCATCTGCCGTACCCGGCTGACCAGCGGGCACGATCAGTTCGGTCTCGAGCAGCTGGTTCAGCGCTTCGGTGATGTCGTGTTCGGTCCAGTCCAGAACCTCGGACAGCAGCTTGCGTTCAAAGTTTCGGCCAATTGCAGCGGCGACTTGTACGATCTCGCGGCTGGCCGATAAACGGTCCAGCCTGGCCATCAGCGAATCCTGCAGCGATTCCGGGATGGCCATGGACAATTCGGCCTGACTTTGGCCACGGTTGACCAAAAGTCCGGATTCCATCGCCATCTTGGTCAGCTCTTCGACAAACAACGGCACGCCATCCGTGCGGTCGGCCAAATGGCTGAGAACTTCCTGTGATGGCCGCAGGCCCGAAATGCTCTCAACCAGTTTATAGATGTCACGACGCACAAGCCGGTTGAGTTCCAGACTGGTGACATGGGACTGGTTGCGCCATGGCGACTGAAACTCGGTCCTGGCCGTCATCAGGATCAGGCAACGCCGGTTCGACACCTGTTCGATCCAGCTGTTGACGAATTCCAGCGTCGAAGCGTCAAACCAATGCACATCGTCCAGTAGCAGCAACAAAGGCTGGTCCTGTTCCAGCCCCGCACATAGTTGCAAAAGCGCCTCGATCAACGCGCCTTTTTCCCGCTCGGGCGCCATCGGCGCGACCAGCGAGGTGCCGTCTTCCAACCCCATCAGGCGCAGGATGGGCGCGGCGCAGGTTTCAGCATCAAGGTTCAGATCGGTGAGAAACCGGGTGACTTTGTCCCGGCTTTCCTCAGGTGGCGCATTGGGCAGCATGCCCGTCAGCGTCGTCAGCGCGTTCTTGATCGGAAAAAACGCGCTGCTCTGGTGCAAGGGTGACCCGAACAGAGTGAACTGAGTGGAATCTTCGCTGGTCAGCTTGTCCTTCAGGCCAAAGGCGATCTTGGATTTGCCGACGCCTGCGTCGCCAGTCAGCAGCAAAACCTGCCCCTCCCCGTCCAGCGCACCGTCCCATCTGGACTGGACCAGAGCGATCTCGGCGGTGCGCCCGATGGTTGGTGTCTGGTCGTGCGAGAAATCCTTGCGCGCGGTCTCAAAACCGGAAATCTTCTGCCCGACCACATAGAGATGCAACGGTGTACTGACACCTGCCAAAGGCGGGCTGCCGATCGAGGTGAAATCCAAGCGCTCTCCGATCAGCCTGCGGGTCACTTCGGATACGACAACCTGACCCACATCCGCAGCCGACTGGATGCGCGCCGCCACGTTCGGAGTATCCCCAAACAGCCAGACCTTTTCCGAGCTTGATGCGCCTGTCGCCGTACCCACGACCACAGGTCCGGTATGGATCCCGATCCGCACATTTGTCGAAACCGATTTGTCCGTCAGCCCCGCATCCCCATCCCGCGTTGCGGACGCGATTTCTAGCGCGCATAGAGCGGCGGAATAGTGGCTGAGTTCCTTCGCGGTGGGATATCCGAAGATGGCGACCACTCCGTCACCGGCGTAGTTGGCAATCTCGCCGCCGAATTTGGTGACGGTCCGGCCAACCAGTGCGCGATATTGCGTGATCAGTTCGCGATAGTCTTCGGGGTCGAGCCTTTCGGACAGGGCCGTCGATCCCACAAGATCGCAGAACATGACGGTCAGTTGGCGCCGCTCGGCGACGTCTTCTGGTGTGTCTTTGGGTGGTGTCGCAGGGGCAGTAGGAGGGGGGGCACCCTTGCCCGGCAGCGCGGCCCCGCAGGCGGTGCAGAATTTTGCATGCGCCATGGCTGATGCACCACAGGAGCTACAGGACAGTGTCAGTGCGTTGCCGCAGCCGTGGCAGAAGTTGGCCTCGGCAGGATTGGCCGCGCCGCATTCACTGCAATTGACATTCGGACGTCCCAATATGGCTGCCCCTGAGCACTAAAATTGCGCTGATTATGAAACAAAGAAACAATTTCGCTTTCTTTAGTAACATAGAATCTACAATTCGTCGCCCATGAATTGTGCGTGGGTTTTGCACGCCCGCAAAGGGTTACTCACTGGTGCGGGCAGACACTATGATTAAGACCCAGCCTGCGGGCGCAGAAATCCCCCAATTCTGTCGACATTTTCGACCAGAACGAAAGGGCTGTCGGACCCCGGTGTGGGCTGAAATAGCTGCCCATGGTTGCGTTGAAATGCGGAAAAGGTCGGGCCATTCAAATGGTCCAGAAAGGCTTGGTGGTTCTTGTAGATTTCGACGAAAACAACGGTGCCGTCACTGCAGGGCGGTGCCGAGCCTTCGCCGCCTGAGTGTATGAGGTAGCCCCAGGTGTCCTGTTCGTTCTTCTCCACATCAAGGGCCAGCTGTTTGAGGGCTGCAATCCCTTCGGCCTCCAGTTCAGGTTTCAAATACCAAGTCGCGATAGTGCTATACATGTTGATCGTCCTTTCAAGGGGCAGGCGAAAAACCCAATTCGTGATCAGGCCCGCCCCGGGCGGTTCAAATTGATTGATCGTGACGGCGTGTATGCCCGCGAAAAATGAGACTGCAATTTGCCACGATGGAGCCTGCGACAGGTCCTCCGGACAAGGGCCACGCACGCCTTATGTTAACATATCATCGACCTGACGGGCAAAAATCGCAGGCGGCCAATGGTTCTCGCGCTTTGGCGCTGGCCTTGCGTTTTCCTTTTTTGATCTAGATCGGCGGGCTTTAGGTCAACGACCCGAGGAGATCTGACGCAGATGTCCGTAGGCGGCTTTGAATTGCGCTTTGGCTGCCTTGTACTCTGCTGTTTTGCTGCTGTCGGGCAGAACACGCGCGCCGATGCCGGGTGGTTTCAGGATATCTTCCGGGGACGCTCCGGTTTCGGCGATCTGGGCAAGGCGTGCGGCCCCCAGTGCTGCGCCGAACTCGCCATCTTTGGGCATCTCGATCGGGACGTTCAAAACGGTTGCGATCAGCTTGACCCAGTAGCGTGACTTTGTACCGCCACCGATACCGATCAGCCGGTCGATGCGCGCGCCTGTCTGCACCAGAGCGTCATACGAGTCGCTTAGGCCAAAGGCGACGCCTTCCAATACCGCGCAGGTCAGGTCACTCTGGGCAGTGTCTTTTCCCAGCCCGGTAAAGCCGCCGCGAATGTTGGCGTCGTTGTGCGGGGTGCGCTCACCTGACAGGTAAGGGAAGAACTGCACACGCCCCGGCATGCGCAATTCATCGCCCAGTGCGCGGGTCAGGTCGGCAGGTTTTTGTCCGGTGATCTGGCCCAGCCAGTTCAGGCTGTCAGTCGCAGACAACATAACGCCCATCTGATACCAGCGGTCAGGCACAGCATGGCAAAACGTGTGCAACGCCGAGGCCGGATCGGGGTGATAGCCATCTCGGGCTGCCAGCAGCACGCCAGAGGTTCCAAGCGACAGAAACCCATCGCCCTCGTTCAAAGCGCCCAAGCCACAGGCGGCTGCGGCGTTGTCTCCGGCGCCACCTGCGACGGTGACGCCATTGCGCAGACCCCAACGGCTGGCCAGATTGGCGCGAAGGGTGCCTGCGGGCTGACATCCCTCGACCAGTCGAGGCATCTGAGATTCCGACATTTGCCCAGCGTTCAACAGCTCCTCCGACCACGCGCGGCGCGAAACGTCCAGCCAGGACGTGCCAGCGCTGTCCGACATGTCAGCAACGTAGTCGCCTGTCAGATAGTGGTTCAGATAGGCCGCAGGCAGCAGAACCTTCGCGATGCGGGCGAAATTGTCCGGTTCATGGTCTTTGACCCAAAGCAGTTTGGGGGCTGTGAATCCGGGGAAAACGATATTGCCCGATATTTCGCGAGTACGGGGCAGGGCGTCCAGATGCCGCGCCTCGGCATCTGCGCGTGTGTCATTCCACAGGATGCAGGGCCGGATCACATCACCTGCGGAATCCAGAAGCGTTGCGCCATGCATATGGCCCGCTACGCCAACGCCACGCAGATCGGCAAATTCGGGATGGGCGTCGCGCAACGCAGCAACCGCACCCTCCAGTGCTGCGATCCAGTCGGCGGGGTCCTGCTCGCTCCAACCCGGGTGTTTGTGATTGGACGTACAAGCATGCTCGGCCGAGCCCACAACACTGCCGTCTTCGTCCAACAGCAAAGCGCGCAGCCCGGATGTTCCCAGATCAATGCCAAGATAGCTCATGCTGCGTCGCCTCTGGTTTCATATTTTTGCAATCGGTCAATTCTGTTCTGAGGGGTCTGCAAAGCGCGGATCAGCCCCCGATGTAGCTGCCGGTCTTTGGGCGATAGAAGATCTTTTGATCATGCAGCTTGCCCAGAAGATCATGCATCCGGCGGATGGTGTCTTCGTCGGTCTCGTTCGCATCGATGGAATAAGAGGCCATCGCCTGACGCAGGGCCTGTTCGATCAGTTCCATATCCTCGACGGATAGTTCGAACATGTCATTATATTGCGGCATTTCTGGTCCTCCGGCTGCGGGTGCAAAACGAGAGCATGCCCTGAAAACCCAGAGTTTACCAGTTTGCGGGATATGTCAGCCCCTTTGCATCTGCGCCGAATAGAATTGTGCGATGGCCGGCGTCCGGTTCTTGACGCCCAGCCTGATCGTTCTGAACCGGCCGCCAGAACTGGCCGGACGTGAGATGGAATTGGTGCAGAACTGCCGCGCCCGAGGTTTTGGTATCGGCCCACCCTCAGCGCGCCCGTGCAAGTGCGGATCGGGATCCTTAACCAGCTGAACCGGAAATCCGTCAACCGGATCGTGCGCCTGTTCGCCGAGGCCATGCGCGAGTTGGGCGTATAGATAGACCGAGACGCAATCGAAGCCCTGCTGGAAAGCCGCCACGGCACTTCGATGGCTGCTTAGTTTCGCTGCATCAACGGGAGGATTGCAGATGGATATTCATGAATGCCAAGCGAAAGAACTGCTTTCGAAATTCGGCGTCGAAGTGCCCCCCCACGGCTCTGGCCTATAGCCCGGAACAGGCGGCTTACCGGGCGCGTGAACTGGGCGGCGACAAACGGATCTTCAAGGCGCAGGTCCACGCCAGCAGGCGTGGCAAGGCCGGAGGGGTCAAGCTGTGCAACACCGAAAACGAGATCTACAAAGCCTGCGACGACAAGTTTGGCCACAAGCTGGTCACGCATCAGACCGGTCCTGAAGGCAAAGGGATCTACCGCGTTTACGTGGAAGCTGCGGTGCCGATTGATCGCGAAATCTATCCGGGTTTTGTGCTGGACCGCTCGAGCCAGCGTGTGATGATCGTTGCGTCCTCGGAAGGTGGGATGGAGATCGAAGACATCTCGGCCGAACGTCCGGACAGCATCGTGCGTTTGATTGTTGAACCTGCGGTGGGTCGGCAAGAGTTCCAGGCCCGTGAAATTGCGTTGCAACTGGGGCTGGAGCCGAAGCTGATCCAGCACATGGTCCGCACGCTGCAGGGCTGTTATGCCGCCTTCAGCGATCTGGATGCCACCATGGTCGAGATCAACTCTCTGGTCATCACCGGAGACGACCGCGTTCTGGCGCTGGACGCGCAGATGAGCCTTGACGACAACGCCCAGTTCCGTCACCGGGCAGATCGCCGAATTGCGAGACAAAAGCCAGGAAGACCCGCGCGAAAGCCGCGCCAGAGATCGGGGCCTGTCCTATGTTGGTCTCGACGGCAATATCGGCTGCATCGTGAACGGCGCCGGTCTTGCGATGGCGAAGATGGACACGATCAAACTGGTTGGCGGAGAGCCTGCGAACTTCCTCGATATCGGTGGTGACGCCTCGCCCGAGCGTGTGGCCAAAGCCTTCCGTCTGGTTCTGTCGGACGACAATGCACAGGCTATTCTGGTGAACATATTTGGCGGTATCAACCGCTACGACTGGGTTGCCGAAGGTGTGGTTCAGGCGTTGAAAGAGCTGGATATCGACATCCCGGTCGTCGTGCGTCTGGCCGACACCAATGTTGAAGAGGGTCAGAAGATCCTCGCAAAATCCGACCTTCCGATCATCCAGGCCACCACTTTGATGGAGGCTGCCGAACGCGCCGTTGACGCATGGAAAAACGACCTGACCCAAGGCACCAAGATGAGGGCTGTGGAATGAGCATTCTTCTCGATCGTAACTCGTGCGTGATCGTGCAGGGTATCACGGGCCAAACTGCGCGGGCACTATCTCGTCGGGCAAAGCGCTGCTGGGGATCATGCCGGGGCACATTTAGTCCCCGCCTGTCAGATCGAACGTAGTTCTGGTCGCGTATGCTCGAACTTGACAGAAGCCGACAATGACAATCTCATTCAAGGGTGCGCATTTCCCGAAGGATCACCGCTCCGAGGTGATCTCGACCAGCCGTCGCGGCAGGATGGGGCCGGGTATCGCGCCTCGGCCGGTGCGGTCGTGATGATCTCACGCGTGTCGCAGGTGCTGGTGCAAAAGACGACGGCCCTGAATCGCCAAGTGGCACAAATGTCCCGAGAACGCTAAAAGTGTGACAAGGTATTCGTGTCACAGGTTTAACCGGAAACGCCATAGTCATACATCACTGGTTTGCGCCGGTTTTCACGTCACCTGGTCAAGGATCCTGTTATCGCAGCGCTTGAGGAAGCCGCGGGCGATCCTTGCGCCCGCGGAACAGGTTAGCCGACCCTACTGTGTCTTGGTCATGGCCGCGCGCAACAGTTGCGGGCGGTCTGATTGTGACGGCAGAAACACGGCCTGAGACCCCGCATCCAAGGCAGACAAGCTTGCGTCATACCACTGCATCGCCAGATCGCGGCGTTCTTGTACGCCAAAGCCTTCGCGCAGGTGGTGCCCGACCAGCTCTCCATATGCGGGCTCACCCATGGCGACCAGCATCAGGGCCGAGCCTACGGCGCTGTCCATATTGTCCTGACGGTAGCCCATCGCCAGACAGACCTTGCTTGTCGCGACAAGATCATCGGGGCTGAGGCCGGAATCCAATGCCAGCTTGCGCATCTGCGTTTCGGCCTCGGTTTTCGAAGTCAACGACAACGAGACAACCTGCGGTTCAAGCATTTCACCATAGGATTCACATTGCGCCGCCACCTGATCCGGTGTCAGGCCCTGAATGTCCTGCATCAGATCCTCGCCGCGTGCCATCGCGTAGCTGCGCGCCAGACAGAACTGCTCACTCAGGGCGAAATCAGGGTCCGACATGTTCGCCAGCGTCGTATAGCCACCATTGGTCGAGGTTTGCAGCATCACCGCACTACAGCGGTTCGCCAGCGACGGGCCGCCAGTGCCGCCTGCAAACAGGCTTGGCAGGGCTGCGGTGGCGGTTTCGGTCACTTCAGGTTCGGGCGCGGGTTCGGCAGGTGCCGCCGTTGCAGTCACAGGTGCGACAGGTTGCGGCGCGGGTTGCGGAGCAGCGGCCACAGCTGTGCCCGTTTGGACTTGCCGACGATAAGCCATCAACAAAGGCTGACCGGAGAGCTGCGTGCTGGCCTGACCGCCACTTGTACCCCAGTAATAAGCCTGCATCAGGAAATCGCGCTGATAGGGTTGGAAATCATACCCGTTGACCGGGTATCCCATGGACGCCTGATACCGTTGGATTGCAGCTCGCGTGCCGCCACCCACCTGACCATCAACCCGCCCTGCATTGTAGCCAAAATAGTTGAGCGCCGTTTGCGTCTGCGCCCCTTGCGAGGTGGACGGGATGCCAGACCGGTACGTCCGGGTGTTCGAGCGCTGCGCCTTCTTCTTTTGCTGATCTTTGCCGATTGCGTATCCGACAACGCCTCCGACGACGGCGCCGCCTATGAAATCACCGGCATCCGCCCTTGCAATCTGGGGATTCGCGGTCGACAACGCGAACGTTAAACAAAGTGTTGCCAATAAACGAAAAATCATAATTTACCTCCAAAACACAACAACAATTGGAAGAAATTATAGCACAACGCCGCCGCGCATGCGTAAAAAAGGCGGATCAGGATCTTTGCAGATCGACCCGCCAGTAGATGCCGCTGCCGGATTCATGAAACCAGAGGCGGCACGCGTTGGTATCAGCCCCGTTGCCCCACATGGCGACCCGCCCCCTGAGGGGTCGGCAGTTTGGCGTGATCTTCGGCAAAACCGGTCAGTTTCGCGGCCACACCCTCGGTCGGCAAAGAGGTTTTGCGCGCGTTCAGATCCATGTGCAGCAGCAGGGTTTCGACGGTGGCCGCGACCTCTCCGCCCGGGCCGTGCAGACGGTGGAACAGGTGCATTTTCTTGCCTTCGCCGCGCAAAACCTGCGTTGTGACGGTCAACCGATCCCCTGCATGCAATTCCGCATGGTACTGCACGAAATTCTCAACCGTGAAGTAACTGTTGCCCGCCGCGATATAGTCCGCATCCGCGTCGATCATCAGCATGAAACTGTCCGTCGCCTGGGCCGAGACCTCGATATAGTGGGCCTCATTCATGTGGCCGTTATAGTCTGTCCAGCTTTGCGGGATGACACGATCCACGGTGATCGGCAGATCATCACCTTCGGGGTCAGGCAACATCGCTTCGTGCGCATTCAGAACGCCGCCCGCCCCGCTGCCGGTTTTCTTCAGCGCGCGCATCATCCCGATCAGGTTGTCATCGCGCAGACGCTCCAATTCGCGGATCGACATATGGCCGGATTGCGCATCCGATTGACCGGCGATCAGGTCGACCAGCTCATCGGTGAATTCCGGCACATCCATCAGCTTGGTCCAGGGCCATTGCAGGGCCGGGCCAAATTGCGCCATAAAATGCTTCATCCCCGCTTCGCCACCTGCAACGCGGTAGGTTTCGAACAGACCCATTTGCGCCCAGCGGATGCCAAACCCCATACGGATCGCTTCGTCGATTTCCTCGGTCGTAGCGACGCCATCCTTGACCAGCCAAAGCGCCTCACGCCAGACGGCCTCGAGGAAACGGTCGGCGATATGCGCGTCGATCTCTTTGCGGACGGTCAGCGGATACATCCCGATGGACCGCAGGATATCCGACGCCTTGGCGCAGGTGTTCGCATCCCCCACCAGTTCGACCAGAGGCAGCAGGTAAACGGGGTTGAACGGGTGCGCGACGACAACGCGACCGCCGTGTTCGTTCAGTTCAGAGGGCTTGAACCCCGAGGTCGAAGACCCAATCACCGCATCCACAGGGGACAACTCTTCGATCTGCGCGTGGATCTTGTGCTTGAGGTCCAAACGCTCGGGCACGCTTTCCTGAACCCATGCGGCACCGGCCAAGGCCTCGCCCATATCGTCATGAAAAGTCAGAGTGCCCTCGGCTGGCAGTGCCTTGTCATACAGGGCGGGCAAGGCGCGGCGGGCATTGGCCAATACTTCGCCGATTTTGCGCTCAGCTTCGGGATCCGGGTCAAAAACCGATACGTTCCAGCCGTTCAGCAGGAACCGGGCCACCCAACCCCCGCCGATCACGCCGCCGCCGACGATGGTTGCTTTTTGTGTCATGGCGCAAGTGTCTCCGTATGGCCATCAATGGACAGAACCTGCCCCGAGATTTTGGTCCCTGCCTCTGAGGCAAGGAAATAGATACTGTTTGCCACGTCCTGCGCCGTGACCCATGTTTTCATCGAAACGCCGGTCACATAGGCCGCGCGCATAGTTTCAATACTCTCACCATGAGCTACAGCTTCGTTGGCCAGCACGCGTTCCATCCTGTCGCCCTCAACAGCACCGGGGCAGATTGCGTTGACGCGGACGCCAAAGGGGCCAAGCTCCATCGCGAGGGTTTTGGCCAGACCGATAAGGGCCCACTTCGCCGCCGCATAGGGCGACCGCATGGGATAACCCATGATCCCTGCGGTGGATGAGGTCATTGTGATCAGGCCACTCTTTTGTGCCTTCATGACCCGCGCTGCCCAACGGCAGGTTAGATATGTGCCATGTACATTGGTCGACAGACATTGCTGCCAATCGGCATAGGCTAGGTCTTCGATCGGCCCGGCGGGGCCCCCGGTGCCTGCATTGGCGCAGACCACATCAATGCCGCCCCATTCGGCCTCGACCGAACTTAGGAAGGTGTCCATGGCGGATTCCGAGGTGACATCGGCCACCACGGCGATACTGCCGGGATGCGCGTCAGCAAAGCTCTGAACTGCTGCGGGGTCTGCATCGCAGACCGCGACCCGCGATCCATCTTGAATGAACTGCTCTGCAATGACGCGGCCGATGCCAGCCGCGCCTGCGGTTACAAGAACGCGTCTGTTCATTTCGCGACGGGAGCGCGCTTGGTCAGGCCCAGTTTCTCGCGCACGGCGTCGGGGCCGATGATCTTTGCGCCCATGTTCTCGATCACCGTCACCGCTCGTTCGACCAATTGCGCGTTGGTGGCCAGAACGCCTTTTTCCAGAAACAGGTTGTCCTCAAGCCCGACGCGGACATTTCCGCCAGCCAGCACCGATTGCGCAACATAGGGCATCTGATCACGACCCAGCGAGAAGGCCGACCATGTCCAATCAGACGGCACCGCATTGACCATCGCCATGAAGGTGTTGATGTCGTTGGGGGCACCCCACGGCACCCCCATACACAGTTGAACCAGAGCGTTGGGCTCCAGAATACCCTCTTTCACCAACTGCTTGGCGAACCACAGGTGGCCGGTGTCGAAGGCCTCGATCTCAGGTTTTACACCAAGATCGGTCATCATCTGACCCATCGCCCGCAGCATGCCGGGGGTATTGGTCATCACATAGTCTGCCTCGGCAAAGTTCATGGTGCCACAGTCGAGCGTGCAGATCTCGGGCAGGCATTCCGCGATATGCGCCATCCGCTCTGTCGCACCGATCATGTCAGTGGCCGCTTCATTGACCGGAAACGGGCTTTCGGTCGGGCCGAACACAATGTCGCCCCCCATTCCAGCCGTCAGGTTCAGAACCACGTCGACCTCGGCATCGCGAATGCGGTCTGTCACTTCGCGGTACAGGCCCAGATCGCGCGAGGGCACGCCGGTCTCCGGGTCGCGCACGTGGCAATGCACAACAGCAGCCCCCGCCTTGGCCGCATCAATCGCCGAATTGGCAATCTGCTCGGGCGAGCGCGGCACATGAGGGGATTTGTCCTGCGTTCCACCCGATCCGGTGACGGCACAGGTGATGAAAACTTCGCGGTTCATGGCAAGGGGCATATCTTTGTCCTTCGATCAGCAGGAATCGCGCCTTGGCAGGCGACTGAATACAGCAACGCTACTTTCAATTCTTCGGAACAAACGATACATTTCTCGTCAGGAGGAATACTTTTGTCGTCATTCCCGCATGAGCATTTCGAGTTCTTGTTGTTGGACGGGTTTTCCAACATGGTTCTGGCCAGCGCGCTGGAGCCGTTGCGGGACGTCAAGATGCGCGCGCTCTACGCCAGTCCGGGTTGGGAGATCACCAGCCTGAACGGCGAACCCGTGGAAAGTTCGAGTGCGATACAGGTCTCTCCCAATCGGGCCTTCGACCCGACGAAAACGACCGGAACATTGGTCATCGTGGCCGGTTATCGCGTCCGGCAGCAGATCAACAAAGAGCTTCTGGTTGCGATCCGACAGGCCGTTCGGACCGCAAAGCGTGTTCTGGCTCTGGATACGGCGGCTTGGATTTTGGCCGAAGCCGGAGTTCTGGACGGGCACCAAGCCACGATTCACTGGCAAGAGCTTGATGCATTCCGCGAAAGCTTTCCCAAAGTAAACGTGTCCAGCGCCCGGTTTGTTCATTCCGGCCCGTTTCTGACCTGCGGAGGGGCCAGTACGGCGCTGGAACTTACACTTGACCTTATCCAGAGCCTGTTCGGCCCCGCCGCCGCGTTTGATGCATCGAATATGTTCATCTACGACCCCGCCCGCAAGTCCGAGCTAAAGCGCGGCTCGCAACTATTGCAGGACCGTGGGTCGCCGAAACTGCTGGACGCCCTGAATGTCATTGCCGAAAACGTCGAGACCCCGCTGACAACCTTTGAACTGGCCGAACGCGTCTCGCTATCTGAACGCAGCCTCAGCCGTGCGTTTGCAGATGAACTGGGGATGACGACCGGCAAATACTACAAGCTCTATCGTCTGCAACATGCGCGCTATCTGGCACAGGAAACGCGACTGAGTGTCGAGCAGATCTCCCTGCGATGCGGGTTCTCCTGCGCTTCGGCACTGGGGCGATCGTTCATCCGAGAATTCGGCCGCCCGATCAGCGCCTTTCGCCCACAAAACCGAAATGGGCCGTCCGATGGGACAGCCCGCTCTGTCTAACGCTTGGCCTATCACGCAGCGGCGATCTGACCTACCTTTTCAACCAGCACCTCCGTCTGCCGGATCTTCGATCTGAGTGACCAGCATGTCGACGGCATAGACGTCTGTGGCAGTTCCAACTTTGGGGATCATGATCAGGCCCAGCCGTTCGCCTGCCTGTGGTTGCGGATGAACTCAGCTGCTTCGGCCTCCTGCGGACCACCGATCTCACCGATCATGGCGATGATGTGGGTGCCCTTACCGTCTTGGAAACGCTGCAGAATATCCTTGAAGGATGAGCCGTTGATCGGGTCGCCGTCGATGCCAACGCTGGTCGAGACACCTATGCCCGCTCTTTCAACTGCGCGGCAGCCTCATAGCCCATCGTCCCTGAGCGACCGATGATGCCAACATTGCCCGGCAGGTAAGATTGCGACAGATCCAGGCTGGACCCTCAGAGTCATTTCGGTTGGGTCAACAGGTATTCTTCAATCGACTGGAAGCCATAACCGATGTGGATTCTCTGCAAATACCCGACCGCTGCGATGTCCTGATGTTCTAGCGCAGTCAACATATCGGATGTCTCGCTGATCAAGGCATCATATGCTTCTGATCCCACCAGTTGCTCCATTCGATGCCAAACACTGGTCGCCTGAAAATACGCCTGATTCCAAAACTCGCGCAGAGACTCGTTTCCGATCAAGGACAAAATCAGCGCCTGCAGGCGCTGGTTCAGTTTCACGAACTCCTGAGAATCCAACTGTTCCCTCAGCCTCAGCGCGCTTTGATGAATCGAGCGGATTTCTTCCTGATGATGGATTTCTATCGTGACAGGTGACAACTCTCCGATCAGGCTGGCCAGCACCATCCGCATTTCATAAAGGTGACGAATGCGTTCATCCGAAAGCTCAATGACGATTGTCCCGACGCCATTGCGCGTTTCGACCAGCCCCAAATGGCCGATACGTTGGAGCGCATCCCGAACCGGTGTTCTGCTCACTCCAAATTCATTGGCCAGCGCGGATTCCTTCAACTGATCCCCCGAACGATAATGCGCAAAGCAGATACGTTCCAGGATTTGCTCCTGAATATGATCTACTGTGGCTTTCGTTGGTGCATCGGTTTGTTGTTCAGCGGTGGTCAATATCTCGAACCTTCTATGTTAGCTGAATTTGATTTTGACCGCTGATCGGATTTCTTTCAACATTATCACTTGCCGGGGGCTGCCGCGAGGGCACCGCCGCTTTGGTGTCAGAGATCAGACAAACCCGCATTCAGGTTCTCAAGGAGCCCTTTCGCCTCCATATGCTGGCGCAATCGTTGATTGTAACCTCCGGGTGTGTTCAGCGATTGAAGAAGGTTCCGGCAATCCGGCGTGGAAAGCAGGCTGGACCCGACCAGGGTGCGCAGGAAGGCTTCGCCTTGTTCGGCATCCTGCACCTGTTGACCCAGCCAGTCACCGGCCCCCTGAACCATCAGAACAGCCGGAGACAAAACAGCCTGTGCTGCCAGATAAGCCGCCAGTTCAGTGTCGGAATTCATCTGAAAGACCCGATTTCGCATACCAAATAGTTCATCGATGAGTGTTGTGTCGCCAAGAACCAGAATCGGTGATCCCCCGACAGCAATTCCCGGAAAAGGGATCATGTTTGCCACCGTACGCGCCGGGGCGGTCATTGCCCCCAACTCCTCCAATGAGGGGCCGGACATCAGAGAGATGACCTGTTGGTCAGCGCGGAATTCAAGCTGTTCAAGTGCGGGCTTCGCCTGATCCGCCATCATACCCAGAAAAACGACATCGCTGGCTTCGATCACGCCCTGATTGTCCGCCACATCCACATTCGGAAATCTCTGCGTCAGCGCGCCAGAGTGTGTTTCACCCCGACGGGAAACCGTGATCTGGTGGCCATCGGTGGCCATTCCTTCGACGACCGCTCTTGCAATTGTGCCTGTTCCGATAACGCCAATGCGCATGGGGTTTTCTCCTGTTTTAGGGCCACTGAAACATTCGTTCAGGGGGTTTAACCTGCGGGTTCCCTTGTGTTTTCAAGCAGATGCCTGCGTATGATGCGATAGCCGTATCCGATATGAATCCGCTGCATGTAACCAACTGCCGCTATGTCCTTCTGCTCCAGTGCAACAAGCAGGTCGTTGGTTTCAATCACCAGCGCATCATAAACTTCCTGCCCTACGGATCTCTCCATTCGGTGCCAGACGCTAGACGCCTGAAAATGCGCTTGGCTCCAGAATTCCCGAAGGATCGAGTTTCCGATCAGGGAGCCGATCAATGTCTGCAACCGTTGGTTCAGAACAACGAATTCTTGCGAGTCGGGATTTTCAGAAAGCTCGCGGGCGTGTCGAGAGATCCAGCGCGCCTCGTCACAATGTTCTTGTGTGATACGGGCGGGGGACAGCTCTCCTATTTGTGTCGCCAGCGTCATCCGGGCCTCATAAAGATGCCGGATGCGTTCGTCGGAGAGTTTGATGACGACAGTCCCAACCCCGTTCCGGGTCTCGACCAGCCCCAGATGCCCGATCCGGGCGAGGGCGTCGCGCACTGGCGTTCGGCTGACGCCGAACTCTTTCGCCAGTGCGGCTTCTTTCAGTTGTTCGTCGGGGCGGTAGTGGGCACAGCAGATGCGCTGCAGAATTTGGTGCTGAATCTGGTCAACGGTCAGTTTGCTTCGTGATTCGATTCGTTGTGCCGATGTCACCGAATTCTCCGCCCTTTGATGATCACATTGACTTGATGACGCATGCTCAGAACTCTTTTAGCAGTCGCCCATATCCGGGTATCTGATCCGTGATGCCCGCTTTCCTGAGAACATCCCAGCCCATCGCCTGATTCGAGCAGATCACGGGTTTGCCGACGGTTTCCTCGATCTGTTCGACGACATCGACAGATCGCAGGGCACCACAGCTGATGAAGATCGCTTCGGCGTCATCCGAATCCACCGACAGCGCCAGTTGCTTGATGGCTTCTGGTCGAACACGGATCATGTCGCTGTCACGCTCAAGGTTCAGACCCCGAATTTCGGTGACCTCGAATCCGCGATCTTCGAGGTATTCCTTTTCCTCGAGATTGACCTCGTCCAGATAGGGGGTGCACACGGCAACTTTCTTAACACCCATTGTGGTCAAGGCATTGATTACTGCCGTGATCAGCGACGAAGCAACAGCGTTGGGGGCACCTTTGTTCAGTTCCTCAAACACCTTGTCTTCGCCCAAAACCAGACTGCCGGATGTACAGGCATAGCTAACCACGTCGATGCTGCCGTCTGGCAGAAGGGTCGATGCCGCACGCGCAAGATCCGGGCCCACGTTGGTCAGGCTTTCGACGGTGATGCTGTCAGGGATGGAAACGCGGGCAAAATGTGCGCCGACCCCTTTGGGCATCATAGCCATCATATCGTCTTCGATTGTCTGTTCAGTGGCCAGCAGGACAAAACCGATCTTGGCCCGGTTGTGCCGACCTTGATCAAAAAGTTCGCCGGCAATCGAATTCTCAAGCTGCATGCATCTATGACCTTTTTTATGGCTTTGCTCACGTTTGAAACAATGATTGACATAAAGCTGCATACAGGTCAATTATCCTATCAGCCTGCGGGGGGTCACCTTCAAAGCAGGCACAGTTCGCATCTAAGGGAGGTATCTTAGCAAATGCAGATATCCAAAATTCTGAAAACCGGTGCTGTAGCACTCGGCTTTGCCGGGTTCGCCGCGTCGAGCTCTTCTGCCCAGGACATCATCCTCGGCCACGTCATGGACCAGGAGCACATCTTCCACAAAGTGTCCGAACAGTTCATGGAACGCCTGGACGAGCTGTCCGGTGGCACCATGTCGGTTTCCTATCACCCCGGTGGTGATCTGGGCGACTGGACATCGATCGTCGAGCAGGTTGCACAGGGCGCCGTTCAGATGACCATGTCCTGGAACCACTCGGAACTGGACCCGCGCTGGGACGTTTCGACCCTGGGCTACATCGCCAACGACTGGGAGCAGGGCAAGGAAGTTTATGGTCCCGGTTCGACCATGAACGAAGTCTACAACGGCATCATGAACGATCTGGGCATGGAGTTGCTGGGCACCATCCCGACCGACTTCACTGGATACGTTGTTCGTAAGGGCGTCGATGTCCCTGTGAACTTCCCCGAAGATTCCGAAGGCTTCAAAATGCGCGTTCCGGGTCAGCCTCTGGCGATCGAACGCTACAAGGCAACCGGTTTCTCGGCTGTGCCCATGGCATTCTCGGAAGTCCACACTGCCTTGCAGACCGGCGCCATCGACGGCCGTGCCTATTCGCCGCCATCCGAAGTTCTGCTGTTCAAAGACGTGCTGAGCGCCTACGTGTTCACCCGCGAAAACTTTGAGCACACCTTCTGGACCGCCAACAAGCGCTGGTTCGACGGTCTGACCGAAGAACAGCAGGGCTGGGTTAAAGAAGCAGCAAACGAAGCTGTGACCTGGGCTTGGGCAAACGCAGAAGCGGAAAGCCCGAAGTGGTTTGCGCAGATCGAAGAAGCAGGCATCGAAGTTGTCGAGCTGAGCCCTGAGCAGCTGGAAAACTATCGCTCTAAGATTGTTGCTGTCGAATATCCCTACATGGAAGGGATCATCGGCGCAGAAATCATGGGCGAAATCAAGAAAGCCGCAGGCGTGGAATAACGCCACCACTCACGAACACGCGCAAGGTCCGCCTTGCGCGTGTTTTCTTTTAAGGGACGGGAGGAAAAATGACCAAGGACATCTTACATACGGACAGCCTGGATGACATCCTGGTGCCGTCACCGATCATACCGGTGCCAGCGCCCGAGGATCGAGATCAGCCCGTTTATCGCGGCCTAGGAGGTCTGTACACCATCGAGGCCAAAGTGGCATGGCTGATGCGTGTCGTCATGTTCGTAGCTATGATTGCACTGGGTTTGGTCATGGCATCGCAGGTTTTCATGCGATATGTCATCTCTTCCCCGTTTCTGGGCATCGAAGAAATGGCGCCGATGCTGGCGCTGTGGATCTACTTCATCGGCATGGCCTATTGCACGCGCGAGCGTGACCACATCGAAGGCGGTGTGATGTCGCTGGTCTTCAAGAACCGCTCGACACTACTGGCGTTCCGGCTGTTCGGTTCGGTTGTCTGCCTGATCGCACTGGTGGTCTTTGCCAAATTCGCCTGGGACTTTGCATCGTTCAACCTGTCTTTGAACCGCAAGAGTTCGTACATGAAACTGCCGAAATACATGTGGGACTTCAGCATGATCTTTGGCTTCGCCCTGACGATTTTCTACATGGTACTTCAAATTTTCCTCGAAGCGCGCGCGCTTTTGACAGGTAAAGGGGGCGAATGAGATGACGCTGTTTTTCCTCGCCATCGCCATCGTTATCTTCCTGCTGCTGATCGAAGTGCCTGTTGGCTTTGCTTTCGGTATCGGTGCACTGACTTTCGGATATCTGCAAGGCTCGGACGTATCGTTCCACACCGGGGCCGGATACTCGCAGGTTAACGCGTTCTCGCTGCTGGCCATCCCCCTGTTCGTTCTGTCTGGCACGCTGATGGGTGCGTCGGGCATCTCTGAACGACTGCTGGATTTCGTCAACTCTTTCGTCGGACGCACCAAGGGTGGTCTGGGTGCTGTGACCGTTGTGACCTGCGCGCTGTTCGGCGCAATCTCGGGTTCGGCTTCCGCCGCAATCGCGGCCATCGGCAAGATCATGGTTCCGCGCATGATCAAGGAAGGCTACCCCCCCGGTCACGCGACCGCGCTGGTGGCTGTGTCTTCGGTGCTTGCGCTGATGATCCCACCCAGCATTCCGATGATTGTTTTTGCGATCGCGATCCGCGAATCCGTGGCCAAGGCCTTTCTGGCGACCATGGGCCCCGGCATCATGCTGGCGATCATCTATTGCGCACTGAACTTCTGGTTCCTGCGCAAGAACACCACGATCACCGTTGCTGAATCGCTGACCTTTGGCGAGACCGTCAAAGAGATCGGCAAGACCGGTAAACGTGCCAGCCTTGCGATCATCATGCCGGTGATCATTCTGGGCGGCATCTACAGCGGTATCGCCACACCGACCGAGGCGGGCTCGATGGCGCTGGTCTACACGCTGGCCGTTGGTATGCTGATCTACCGCACGCTGCCGTTCAACAAGCTGTTTGAATCGACCGTCGAAGCGGCCCGTCTGACCGGCGCGATCCTGATGGTGTTGTTCTTCCTGTTCATCATGAGCCGGGGCATGGTTCTGGCCAAGGTGCCGACACAGTTTGCCGACCTGCTGCTGACCATCTCGGACAACAAGATCGTTATCCTGCTGCTGATCAACCTGCTGCTGCTGATCATGGGCATGATCATCGACGACGTGTCGGGTGGTGTTCTGGCGGCGATCATCCTGCTGCCGGTAACGCAGAAGATCGGTCTGGACCCGATCCATTTTGCGGCCATCGTGGGCACCAACCTGGGTCTGGGCAACGTCTCGCCGCCCTGTGCGCCGCTGCTCTACATGGCGGGTGGGGTCACGCGACAACCGCTGTCGACCTATGTGGGACCGACCATGAAGTTCCTGCTGCTGGGTCACCTGCCGATGGTCTTTATCGTGACCTTCGTTCCGCCGGTTGCCCTGTTCCTGCCGGGACTTCTTGACTGACCAAGTTGCCCGCCTTTCGGGGCGGGCACCTGTTAATACGCTTGCACCACCCCCCTCTGGAGAAGATCGATGCTGTCACCTGCTCAAGTCCAAACCTACGAAGAAGACGGGGTCGTGGTTCTGCGCGACGTCTTCTCGCAGGATTGGCTGAGCGTGGTGCGTAGCTCGATCGACTTCGGTCGTGCAAATCCGGGGCCAATGTATCTGGACTATTCCAAGGATACCAAGCCCGGAACCTATTGCACCGATATGTGGATCTGGCGTGAAAACGAATACATGAAGGATTTCATGTTCAACTCTCCCGCCGCGCAACTGGCGGGTGATGCAATGCAATCTGACTCGGTAGCGTTGATCACCGACAACTGGATGGTGCGTGAGGCGGGCGCAGTCAATCGCGCGCCTTGGCATCATGACAACCCGTATTTTGACGTCAGCGGCAAATGGTGTGTCCTATGGATGGGGCTGGAACCTGTCGGCAAGGGTGGCGGCGTTGTGTTCCTGAAAGGATCGCACAAATGGGGCCGCAAGTTCATGCCGCTTAGCTTTGCGGGCACTGGACAGAAGGCACCAACCCAGGATGGCTATGAGCCGACACCTGATTTCAGCGCCCAGATGGATCAATACGAGGTGCTGGAATACGAACTGGCGCCGGGTGATTGCCTGATATTCGACTCTCGTACTTTGCATGGTGCACCGAACCCGGTGCCGCCATCTGAAACCGTCAACCGCCTGACCATGCGGTTCGCGCAGGGCGATGCCCTGTTCGAAAAGCGCGGCAGTTGGACGGACGAACAAACCGACTACTGGGAAGCCCATGGCATGCGCGAAGGCAGGCCATTGGTCGAAGGCAGTCTGTTGCCCATGCTCTGGCAGCGAAACGCTGCCTGAGATTCACCCCGCTTTCGGCCTCCGTGTCGGACCGAAGGCACTTTTTAAGGATTAAGGCACATGCTTGAACACGCAAAACAGAGAACGATTGAACTTCAGGCCCGCATGAAAGAGGCGGGTATTCAGAAGGCTGTGTTTACCGACGAAAGCTCGATGGCGTATCTGGCCGGTTTCTGGGGCTATCTGGGGATTGAGTTCGGGCGTCCGTCGATGCTGGTGGTGGACGCGGATGATGCGCCTGTCGTCATCACTCCGCTGATGGAATCCGAAATGGTCGGCGCGATGACCTGGGTCGAGGACGTGCGCACCTGGGAAGATATCGGGCAGCGCACCTGGGGCCGGGCTTTGGCTGGTGCATTGGGTGAAAACCCGTCCGAGATCTGGGTTGAAAAGGGCTCGATCCCGGCGATCGTCCGCAACCATCTGGATGAGACCTATGCGGGCGTGCCGCTCAAGGACATCTCGCCGGTGCTGGGCGCGATGCGCACCATCAAGTCGCCGCTTGAGATCGAAGTGATGAAGCAGGCCGGTGAAATCGCGGGTGCGATGATGCTGGCGGCGCATAACTCGCTGAAGGAAGGCGCGCAGGAATATGAAAGCGCGCTGGCCGTGATTGATGCCGGTTCGCGCAAAGCGGCTGGTTTCCTGACCGACAAGGGCTGGGACAGCTTCGTGTCGCCGATGATCCACAACCTGCAGATCGTTCAAAGCGGCAAGAAAACCTCGATGGTGCATGGTCGTGCCAGCGTGAAAGCCTATGAAAAGTTCGATCCGGTCTATTTCTGCTTCTGCAACATGGCGCAGTTCAAGCAGTACAAGCTGGGCTTTGACCGCATGTTCCACGTCGGTGACGTCAAGGATCTGGACCGCGAAGTGCAGCAGGCGGCAATCGATGCGCAGCAGGCCGCGATCAACTCGATCCGTCCGGGTATTTTGGCCGAGGACGTCGCCGCTGCTGCGAACGAAGTCTATCAAGAGCGTGGCTACGAGACCGGCTATCGCACCGGCCGCTCCATCGGCGTTGCCTATCTGGAAGCGCCCGAGCTGAAAGCAGGCGACAAGACCGTGCTGCAGCCGGGCATGACCTTTGCTGTTGATGGCGGTATTTCGGTTGACGGTGTTACTGCTGGCCGGATCGGTGACTCGGTCGTCGTGACCGAAACCGGGTTCGAGTACATCACCAACTATCCCCGCGAAATCCTGCTCAGCAAGTAAGGGCGCGCTTGATGAAAGACATGATCATGAATTCCATGCCTTTTCCTGCGGAAGAACTGAAGGCACGCGTTGACCGCGCGTGCCAGGTTCTGGCGGAAAACAATCTGGACGGTATCCTGATCTCGGTTCCCGAAAGCATCTATTACCTGACCGGCATGGATCACTGGGGCTTTTTTGCCGCTCATGTCGTGATCCTGAACCGCAATGGTGAGATGGGTCTGGCCTGCCGCGCGATGGAAAAGATCACCTATGACAATCAGGTGAACAACGCCGCGTTCTATGGTCACAAAGACCATGAGGAACTGTCGGATTACGTGCATCAGGCGATGAAAGACCTGGGGATCATGGGCGGGCGCGTCGGTATCGAAAAGCGCAGCCTGTTCCTGACCCCGCGCCATGCCGAGCGGATTCAGGACGACGGCGCCGGTACGCAATGGAGCGACGCCTCGGGTCTGATCGACGATATCCGTCTGGTCAAATCGCCGCTTGAGATGGACTACACCCGCAAAGCCGCCCGCGCCGCCGATCTGGGCACGCTGGCCGCGATTGAGGCCGTGCGCGATGGCGCGTCGGACTATGAAATCTCGGCCGCATATCACAACAAGATGATCCTTGAGGGCAGCGAATATCCGGGTTTCGGCCCGTTCTTCCGCCCCACCACCCGTCTGGGTGAGGAGCACACCACATGGCGCGGTGACACGTTCGGCAATGGCGATGCGGTGTTCATGGAAACCTGCGCGGCGTATCGCAAGTATCAGGCACCGATGGGCCGTCTGGTCTATGTCGGTGACGCGCCCGATGGGGCCTATGAGTCCGCCGAACTGGCCATTCGCGGCATGAAGGCCATCTGCGAGGCGCTCAAGCCCGGCAACAAGGCGGGCGACGCCTATGATGCATGGCGTGAGGTCGCGTGCAGTGCCGGTCTGAACGACTATCACCGCCACCATTGCGGCTATCTGGTCGGCATCGGCTTCCCGCCCAGCTGGACCGGTGGTTCGATGGTCACGTCGCTGTTCCCGAACTCGGAACGCCCGATCGAGGTCGGCATGGTGGTGCACGCGCATTCGTGGTTCACCAACACCGATGTCACGGACTATTTCATCTCGAACACCGTCATGGTGACCGAGAATGGCGGCGAAGTGCTGACCAATCAAACGCCGGAAACCCTGATCCTGCGCTAAGACATCATGGCGCGCCGTATCGGGCGCGCCATCTACTCTGGACTATTTTGCCTGAGAACCCACATGGAAAAACTGACCAAACCGACGCTGACAGGGATCTGCAGCCAGATGGCATCGCATGATTTTCGCGATGCCGAGATCAACGAACTTGTCGACCCGCAGCTGGGCATCATCACCGGGTTTCAGGACCTGCTGGATGAGCTGGAAGTGCTGCGCAAGATCGACCTGGGAACAACACCGCCCGCCCTGACCGTGCAGAAACGATAAGACCGATGACCACCGAGATTGCTTTTGACACCGTGCGCGGCCTGAAAAACAGGCTGACTGCCGGGGATATCACCCCCTCTGAACTGGTTGGTGTGTTTGCCGACCGTATCGCGCAGCACAATGACCGCTCCAAGGCGTTCATCACCGTCACGGACGACACCGCCCGCACCGATGCCGCCGGTTTGAGCGCTGATGATCTGGCCGCATCCCCATTCGCGGGCATTCCTTATGCCTCGAAAGACCTGTTCGACGTTCAGGGGGTTCTGACCTCGGCCGGATCGCGGGTTTTCCATGACCGCATCGCCACCGAGGACGCCTTTGCCATCGCGCAAATGCGCGCCGCCAAGGCCGTCAGCCTTGGCAAGACCAACCTCCACGAATTCGCCTATGGCGCAACCGGCGAGAACGAGGTCTATGGCACCTGCGTCAACGCCTATGATCCGAGCCGTTTGGCAGGGGGTTCCTCATCGGGGTCAGCTGCCGCAGTGGCCTTTGGTCTGGTGCCCGCGGCGCTTGGTACTGATACCGGCGGATCGGTTCGCGCGCCTGCCGCGTTGAACGGTCTGGTCGGGCTGAAACCCACGATTGGCCGCGTGCCCACCACCGGAGTCGTGCCCTATTGCTGGACGCTGGATCATGTCGGCCTGATGACCCGCGATGTGGCGGATTGCGCTGATTTTCTTGGTATCGTGGCGGGTTATGACTCTCGCGATCCGGGCGCGCAGAATATCCCTGTCGACAATTATGCCGACGCGCTGAATCAGGATATCACGGGCCTGCGCATCGGTATTCCGGCCAATTTCTACTATGAGCGTACCGATCCGGAAATTCTGGCCGCGATGGAGCAGGTCAAATCCTTCCTCAGCGCCCAAGGTGCCACACTGGTTCCGGTCACCTTCCCTGATTTGGAACACAGCCGCGCGGTGTCGCTGACCGTACAGATGCCCGAAGCGCTGAGCGCGCATTCCGCCTACATGCAGGATCGCGGCGACCTCTATGGGCAGGATTTTCGCGCAGGACTGGCGTTGGGTCAGACCCTGCTGGCCGAGCATTACGTGCGCGCCAAGCGGTTCGTGGAAATGTACCGGCAGGAAACCAATGCGCTGTTCGACGATGTGGATTTGATCCTGACCCCGGCGGCACCGGAAATCGCACAGAAGGTCGGCACCGTGAAAACCACGCGCGACGGTGTGGACGAAGCCGTCGGCAACGCCATCACCCGCTTTACCACTTTCTTCAACATGTCCGGCCACCCGGCGCTGACCATGCCCTGCGCCATGCATTCCGAAGGTCTGCCCATCGCGTTGCAACTGGTCGGTCGGTATTTCGAGGAAAGCATGGTGATCCGCGCGGCGCACACTATCGAACGGAATGAGGCGTTCTCGATCCCATTGCCGAAGGTTGATGTCTGATCACGGCTCTATGACACTGGCAAGCACTGCGATCTCTAAAATCGGTAGGCTTTGTTGCCCCAATCGGAGTGCGGTCGGACTTCGCTTTTCGCCGGACAGACTTGTCCTACGACCTCTGTGATGGGTATGCCAAGCGTGGGCACGGCAACGCGGACTTGGATCTCTGCGACCTAGCGGTCGAAGTCCCGCGCCATGCCCCGCCCGGCAACACATTCGCAGAATGTGTGAGAAGACGCAGAATGTGTGAGAAGAGGGCTTTGCCCCAGCAGCTTCATGCAATGCATCTTTGTTTCGACCCGGCTCCGGTGGTGATAGCCGCTCCATCGCCGTCAGATAGCCTGACCGAGGTATCGCGAGGCATTGACGGCCTCGTTCCGGGCGATGGCCCCGGCGCTCGTGGGTTTCCACAGTTTTGCATTCTTTCTCGGAGGGATGACGGCATGAGCGCCGCGGGCGACAATCGCGTCATGGCATTTCCGAGTGTCGTAGGCCCCATCAGCAGTCATTGACCCGATAGCCTGATCAGGGGGGATTTGGTCAAGCAATTCTGGCAACATGGGCGCGTCGTCAACATTGCTGGTGGTGACCTCGACCGCCTGCACTACAGCATTCCAATCGCCTTCGCCCTCTGCCTTGATACCCGTGCTGTCAATCAAAAGGTCTAGCGGGCCGGTGCTGCCGCGATAGGGCCGGTTCACCTTCAGTGTCTTCTGGCCCCGCTCGGCAGATTTGCGATGCAAATCGCCTGCCGGGCAATGGGGCGGCACGAAAACAGAACAGGTCCAGATCGCACCCGGCCTGTGGCGTTAGATAAGGCCTGTCCTAAGTACCGCTTAGCCAAATTGACCTTGGGTTGGGGCTGTTTCGAACTACCCTGCTTTGCAGAGAACACCGGACCGATTCTCGGTACGAAGGAGTACAAAGCCTATGAGCAGGACACTCGAAATCCTGGACAAACTGATAAGTTTTGACACTGTATCGGCGAAGTCAAATCTCGAAATGGTCAATTGGATCGAGAACTTTCTGAAATCCAACGGTTTTAGCGTTCAGCGTATTCCATCGCCATGCGGCACCAAGGCCGGATTGTTCGCGCAACTTGGTCCAACAGGAAAGGGTGTGCTGCTGTCGGCACATACGGATGTGGTTCCGGTCGAAGGCCAGGATTGGAGCCGCAATCCGTTCCGGCTGACCCGGGAAGGCGACCGGCTGTTTGGTCGCGGTACCACTGACATGAAAGGTTATGTTGCCAGTGTTCTAGCGCTTGCGGAGAAAGCCAAGCGATCGAACCTTGCCGAACCGCTGAAGATCGCGTTGTCATACGATGAAGAAATAGGCTGCGTGGGCATACAACAGATGCTGGCGGCACTTGCACCGTTGCTCGGTCGTCCGCGCGCGTGCTTTGTTGGCGAGCCGACCGAAATGCAGGTCGCTATTGGTCACAAGGGTAAGGCAGCTTTACGCGCTGTTTGTCACGGTCAAAATGGCCACTCCGCACTAGCCCCACAATTTGTCAATGCGTTGCACATGGCCGGGGATTTCCTGTCGGAAATACGTGGTCTTCAGGATAATTATGCCCAAACCGGCGCACGAGATATGGCATATGCCGTTCCATACACGACTTTGCATGTTGGTAAACTTGCAGGTGGGATGGCGTTGAACATCGTACCTGATCAGGCTGAGCTTACCTTTGAATATCGCCACCTTGCTGCCGACAACGCAAAAGAAATTCTGAACCAGATCCAGGCGGCAGCAAAACGGGTAGAAGAGAATTTCAAACCTCTTTGGGCCGGTGCATTTATTGAGGTTGAACAATACAATGCCTATCCGGGTCTGGACGTTGATCCAGAAACGCCAGTTGTCGCATATGCACAGTCCCTCGCACGACAATTTGATATCACGAAGGTCGCCTTTGGAACCGAAGCCGGGTTTTTCGATGGGCTTGGCATACCCACCGTAGTGTGCGGCCCCGGTTCGATGGAAGGGCAGGGCCACAAGCCGGATGAATATCTTTCTCTGGACCAGCTCGCAGCGTGTGACGCGATGATGGATAGAATTCTGAGTGATTTGAGCCAATAAAAATGGAGGCAAACAGGTGTCGATGACCCCTTGTCTGCAAAAAATGGAACGTCAGCCCCTGGATCTATGGGGCCGACCTGAAGACATTGGGTCTGTCACAGTTGAGGGTGACGTAAAATGCTCGGACCGCTTTGATATCGTTAGCCCGGAGGATTCAATCTTCGGGGGCCAATACAGCGGCAAGCGCGGCACGTATCGCGCAACATATGAGTTTCATGAGCACGCCACATTGCTGGATGGTGAGGCCGCGCTGACCACAACGAAATGAGCGGGGAAACCGTTGTCCATGGTCCTGGTGACAGCCATAAAAATGAGGGCGCAGCAGGACAGGTTGGTATTTCGCTACCCGCCGGTAACACCAGGTTTCAAGAACGTAGTTCAGCCCGGGCGATCTATTTCTATCGTGTTGGTTCTTGAAGATGGCTCAATTGCGCTACCAAACTGAAAACGCATAGACTCAATCAAAGGATGAGCCAGAACCTCCAATCAAAAAACGCTCAGATGTCCCAAATTATCTGACGACGGATGGTAGCGGGAACCGTTTCGATCAACACTGTTGACGCGCTGTCCACCCAAACCCCGTTTGGCGGCATGAAACAGTCAGGCGTCGAAAGGGATTTGTCTTTGCTCTTGCTTGATAAGTATACTTCGCTGAAGACAACCTGGATCAAGCACAAGACCTAAAACGGAGATCTCGCCTTGGCAATCAGGTATACACTGCGACAGCTTGAGTATTTTGTGGCCGTTGGCGAGGCGGGATCTATTGCCGTTGCTTCTGAAAAAGTCGGTGTGTCATCTCCGTCGATTTCGGCGGCAATTTCACAGCTTGAGAAAGAGTTTGGGTTGCCATTGTTTGTGCGGCAACACGCGCAGGGGCTGACACTTACGCGCCCCGGGCGCAAGTTGTTGCAACAAGCTCAGATTGCGCTCGATGAAGCCGACCGGATGGTGGACATAGCGAATGAGATATCCGGGACCGTTTGTGGCAAACTTTCAGTTGGATGCCTGCTAACATTCGCCCAGATGCTGCTGCCTGGTATCCGCCGGAACTTCCAGAATAAGTACCCAGCTGTTCACGTGGCACAAACCGAACTAAACCAAGCAGATATCTTTAGCCACATTCGTCGTTCTGAGATTGACGTAGCCTTAACCTACAACCTCGACATACCGACCGATTTGCGATTTGTTACATTGGCGGAGTTGCCGCCGTATGCGTTGATACACGAAGATCATCCTTTGGCAGATTGCGATGAGCTCGACGTTTGTGACTTGCAGCCGCATCCAATGGTATTGCTGGATTTGCCTTATAGTTCAGAGTATTTTCTGTCCTTCTTCCGGGACAGGGACATCCATCCTAAGATAGTCGAGCGAACTCACGACATGGCTGTTTTGCGTAGCCTTGTCGCAAATGGATTTGGATACTCCATCGCCAACATCCGTCCTCTCAACGATTTGTCGCCTGATGGTAAGTCAATCAAGTTCATTCCTTTGAAAGGTGATTTGCGGCCGATGAGGATGGGACTGCTCATGGCGCCGGATGCCGATAGCTCAATCACCATTCGAGCATTCTGCGATCATTGCCATGACCTGGTTGTTAGCAAGCAACTGCCGGGCATCACTAACTTTTGATGTTACCCAACCCAAGTTCAGAGAGTTCGATTTAAGCTGAATATTGCTGCGGGAGGTTCTGTTGCAAACTCTGTCCTACCAGGTCAGATCAAGTGCAGTTCTGGTAGCGAATTGAACCGCCCCGGTTTGCCCGAGACCCAGAAGTACGGAACACGTCATCCAGAGGAGCTCCGCGCCAGGGCGTTGCGGATGGTTTTGGATCACGAGAGCGAAAACGCGAGCAGGTCGGCAGCGATTTTGTCGATCTCTCAGAAGGTTGGATGCAGCAAGGACAGCCTGCGTTTCCGCGCCAAGCAACATTGGACCGATGCGGGTCAGCGCGATGGCGTGACGACCGCAGAGCGGGATCGCATCAAGGCGTTGGAGCGCGTGAACCGGCAGCTGCGTCAGGCCAATGAGATCCTTAAAAAGGCATCTGCTTATTTTGCGCAGGCGGAGCTCGACCGCCCACTACTCCCGAACAGATCGCGTATTTCGAAGGCGTCGATATCATCGAGGAAGATGGCAGCTGGCTGCGCGTCTATGGTAGCCGTCAGAACGTAACGCCCACTCGGCCAACTACTGACGTCACCTAAGCTGATCAAAGCTCTGGCCGAGCGGGCCAGCGCAATGCAGGTCTCCTCTCCCTATGACGAGGGCGGTGACATGGGCCCGATCATCACGCGCCCACAGTTTTCCAAGGTCCGGGAATATTTGGATGGCGCCCGCGTCGACGGGTTGGATCGGCGGTCTGTGCCGACCCTGCTCGCAGCAAGGCGCTGTGTGATGGTATCTAGGCAGGGCAAATCTGGTGCAAAACGCGGCAGATTGTCTATCCCGACAGCGCATGGGGCGGGTTCAGGGCCAGCGGCCTAGGCCGCGAGTTGGCCCCCTGGGGTCTGTCCGTCTATCAAGGTGTCAAACACGTGACATCGCCAACACAATCAAGCGGTCCGGACAAATCCGAGGTTTCTTGTCCAGGCGATGGATGTATCATGAAAGAGATGCATCCAATTGGTTCAAAAAGGGATGATATGCTCGTTTCCAATCCGGCCGCCTCAGCGCCAAGTTCTAACTGATACCAGCGATAGGGACACTATGACTAAAGCCAAGAAACCCAGTGGACGCCGCAAAAAGCTGAAAACGCTTTCCGAGATTTTTCAGTTTCTGCGCAAGAACGAAACGCCAATTTATATTGTGACGCCGACCCCATATAGCCTTTTAGGCCTGGATCAGTGGGTTGGTGGGGTAGAGTTCATCAACTACTTCGATATTTTTGATGGCAATCACCCGCGCTCTTTTGTGCCCACGCCAATCAGCCATGATGATTTCCAGTCGATGGAAGATGTGGCCAACTATCTGGTGTCGCATCCAGAGTTTGTTGAAAAAGTGCAGGCCAATCCGGCCGCCAAGGCCGTCTTTGTGATGTTCAACGAAAAGACGGAACGGCTTTGTGCTGACATCGGGCTGGACATTGCACTGGCACCTGCCGAAATGCGCGAACGGCTGGACAGCAAGATCGTTACCACGCAGTTGGGCAATGAGGCTGGCGTCGACTCCGCCCCCAACGTGTTGGGGCAGGCAAATACCTATGCTGAGTTGAACGAGCTGGCAGACGACGCTGGTCTTGGCCGCGACCTTGTGGTGCAGACGCCCTATGGCGATAGCGGGCGCACCACGTTCTTCATCAAATCCGAGGCGGACTGGGATAAATTCTCGGCCAAGATCATTGATGAAAAACTGAAGGTGATGAAGCGCATCAATCATCTGCCCGGTACAATCGAAGGCTGCGCCACGCGTCACGGAACGCTTGTGGGGCCGGTCATGACCGACATCACCGGATTTGCCGAAATCACCCCTTATAAAGGTGGCTGGTGTGGCAATGACATCTCTCCCACCATCCTGCCCGAAGGCGTGCCAGAGCAGGTTCAGGAAATGACCCGAAACTTTGGCGATCGTCTGTACAAAGAGGGATATAAGGGTGTGTTTTGTCTGGATTTCCTTTTGGATACAGACACAAACAAGGTGTATCTGGGCGAAGTGAACCCACGCGTCAGCGGGGCGACCCCGCCGACCAACCTGATCACCTCGACCTATGGCGGCTGCCCGCTGTTCCTGTTCCACCTGCTGGAATATCTGAACGTGGACTACGACATTGACGTGGCCGAGATCCAGGCGCGCTGGACCGAGTATGACAACTGGACCCAGCTGATTTTCAAGCAGACCGAAGACAAGGTCGAGCTGATCACCAAAGTGCCGCAATCCGGCATCTGGCAGATGGATGACGATGGCGAAGTCAGCTTTGTGCGTCCGGCGCTGAACGTGACATCGGTCGGCCAGGAAAATCAGGCATTTTATCTGCGGGTCTATGGCACGGGGGATTACTGCTACCACGGCGCCGATCTGGGATGCCTGCTGACCCGCGGCAGGATGCAAACCGATAAACGCAACCTGACCAAACGGGCCAAGCTGTGGAATTCGGGGATCAAGGCGCAGTTCAAATCCATTCCGCTCAAGGCTGAGCAGGCCGTGACCATCCCCGAGGATTTCTCGGAAGGGAAGTGGTTCTAAACCTTTGATAAAAGGGCCGGGACGTACCCGGCCCTTATGCCTCAGCAGCCTGATCTCCAAGAGTTATTGCGACAATGGAAAGTGGGCGCGACATGACAACAGATCTCGTGATCCGGCTTGTGCTGCCAAGGGATGAACCCGAATGACGCAGCCTGTGGGTATCTTGTCTTTCGTTCTATGAAACTACAGTTGACAAAAGTGTTTTTCAGACAGCCTTTTCCCGGCGGTTTCCCGATCAGACCAGCGAATTCAACGGGCTGGTTGCTGAATCAGATGGCAAGCTTGCGGGGCTGGCGCTTTTTCTCTTTCACTGATTTTTGTGATCGGTTGAAGGCAGCTGTTATCTGATGGACCTGTTTCCCGATCCCGAATTTCGCGGCAAAGGAATTGCGCGTTCTCTGATCGAAGAGGTGCACCGCATCGCGGGCGGGGCGGATGTGCCCGGTACGTACCGGATGACCCGGGAACTCAACTACAAGGGTCGGATGTCATACGATCAACTCGCCGAGAAAACGTCGCTCATTGTTATTGTGAACATAGCCTCACGGAGCGTCAAAAATGCGGCCAGACGTTGGCCTGACTACTTCAGGCCTGGGCCGCCCATCGGCCCCTCGCCAGAAGGTTCGATGGGTTCGATATCATTGCGAACCCAGAAAAAGCGAAACCCAAAAGACCGCAGCCACTTTTCCAACCGATCCAGGCTGGACCATTCACGGCGCAGCCCGCGCGCGGATTCGACCAGCGCCCATTGCCCGTCGACCAGAAAATACACGGTCCAGGTGTTCGGGTGCCGGTCATTGTTGGCGAATCCACCACCAGCGACCTCGCGCACTGTGCGCACCGCCACGGGATAGTCGGCGATGCGCTTATCCAACATCAACTCGGGCAATTCACTTTGCCGGATTGTGCTTGTCGGGGCTGGTTCGTTGTCCATTTCGCTCTCTTAGTTGGTGTTACCCAACTACAGTCACGAGATTTCAGTCGCGTCAACCGGCTCAGGTTCAGATACTTCCGGGGCGGTCATTGCGGCACCGCTGCGCGCGGCAATCTCATCCTTGCTCAGAACTTCGACGCGTTCCGCCACGGTCCAGCGATGGCCAAACGGATCTGCCAGAGCAGCAGTGCGTTCACCCCAGAATGTGTCCTGTGGTTCCGAAACTAATGTAGCGCCTGCGGCGACTGCCTGATCAACACTTGCGGCAATGTCTTCTACATAAAGATGCAGCGAGACAGCACCTGCAGCGGTCGGTGCCTGCGGTACATGTCCATGTGCAGCCCAGCCGTTGGTGACAAACACCATGGCGTTGCCCAGCTTGACAGAGGCAAATCCCGGAGCATCGGCGTTGTCTTGATTTTTCACTTCGGCGTCGAATGCATTTTCCAAGAAATTCAGCATTTCAGGAACGTCCAAAACGGCCAAAGAGGCGGTCACAGTTGTATACCCGCGAGGGCGAATAGCTGGTTTTTTCATCGTTCAGTCCTGGTTTGTGTCAGCACGCTCACAAATTGGTGCTTCTGGAAACATTATGGTGCATGGTGTAGCATTTTTGGGTTGCGCATGCAACACCATGCACCATAATGTCGAAAAACATGGCAGGGAAAAAGTATCCAGATGACCGTCGCAGCAGAGCAGGTTCACGACAATCAAACAGCGGGATTCGTAATGAATCGGAACCTGTTGTTGTTGTCGGAAGACCGCCCGCAGGACGGGTGGGCGCAGATCTGCCGAAACTTCTGGCCCGGCTGGAAAAAATGGTATCTTTCCAAGGGAAAGATGTCGGCCACGTCCAAAGAGGCCAAACATGCCGTGCGTCGGTATATACCCGAACTTGAGCGCTTGATTGACCGCCTGTGCGAAGTGGCACCAGACGATGAGAATTTGCATGATTTTCTGACCTTCTGGTGCCCGCCTCGGTATCTGACCAACTGCTCTCAGGCGGCGTCGCGCGATGCACGGGGGCCGTATTTGATTCGCAACTATGATCTTGATCCCGCGTTGAACGAACTGACGCTTCTGCGGTCAGCTTGGCGTGGGAAAAAGATCATTGGCATGGTTGATGGGTTGAGCGGCCTGTCCGATGGCATCAATGAACATGGTCTGGCTGTATCGCTGAGTTTCGGTGGTCGGCTGGCAGTCGGGCGCGGATTTGGTGTCCCGCTGATCATCCGTTATGTGCTGGAAGTGTGCACCGATATTCAGGACGCAATTGAAGTGCTACGATATCTGCCCTGCCATATGTCGTACAATGTGACATTGACGGACCGTTCCGGCAAAGTGGTCACAGCTTTTATCGCCCCCGACCGCCCACCCATGTTCCGCAGCCAGAACTGGGCCACGAACCACCAGCTTGGGGTCGAGCTGTCAGGTCACGGCAGGTTCTCGGCGACACTGGAGCGGGCAGACATTCTGCAAAACGCGATGTCACACGGACCTGCGGATGCCGAAACGCTGAAGCATATCTTTCTTGCCGAACCGGTTTTCGCCAAAAAATACCGTGACGGCTTTGGCACTGTATTCACCTCGCTGTATCGACCGGAAACCTGCTCTGTGGAGTTGCTGTTCAGCAATGGACCAGCGGGGCAATGGACGGTTGACGACACTCCCAACTCTACTATTTCGCTGCAATTCGATGATCAGGGATCTCGAATTCGGTGACCAGACAGACAAGAAGGATAACCCAATGACCAAATTCGCCATCGGTGGAATCCAGATGCATCTAGCGATGCACGACAATATGCCGGAAATGAGAAAGCGGCTGAGCATCATGATGCACCTCTACCCATGGGTGGAAATGGTGGTGTTTTCTGAGTTGTGCCACTCGGGTCCGAACCCTGCCTCGGCCCAGCCGCAGGGCGGTGAGTACGAGACCCAGTGTCAGGAACTGGCGCAGAAATATGGCATCTGGCTGATCCCGGGTTCCTATTTCGAAAAGGGTGAGCAGGACGGCGTTATCTACAACACCTCACCGATCATCAACCCGCAGGGCGAAATCGTCACCCGCTATCGCAAGATGTTCCCTTTTACACCGTACGAGGCACACACAACACCAGGGAGCGAAGTCTGCGTTTTCGAAGTGCCCAATGTCGGCAAGTTCGGTATGTCGATCTGCTATGACATCTGGTTCCCGGAACTGTCACGGCAAATGGTTTCCCAAGGGGCTGAGGTCATTATCAATCCGGTTCTGGCCAGCTTTATCGACCGCCATGCTGATCTGATCATCGCGCAGGCGTCGGCGGCGATGTTCCAGTCTTATGTGTTTTCGATCAATGGGTTGATGGCTGGCGGGAACGGCTATTCGCGTGTCATCGACCCAGCCGGGCAACTGCTGCATGATGGCTGCGTCAACGAAGAGATGATCCCCATTGAAGTGGATTTCGAAAATGTCCGTCGCCAACGGCGCCAGGGCATCCTGAACATGGGTCAGCCTCTCAAAAGTTTCCGTGACACGCCCATGCGATTTCCGATCTATGGCGAGGGTGAACACCGCTCCGACTACCTGGACTCGCTTGGGCTGTTGAAGAAACCTGAACGGCCAATTCGCGGGTAATGTTCGGATCGGGTATTGCCAATCTGTTGGCAACCGATTGTGAAAAATTGGAAAAAGCAAGGATACACTGCCATTGCGGCAGTGTATTCGGCACATGGGCTGAACGTACCGAAGCTGGCCTGATGGTTTGAGGGCGCGCTGAAAACGAACGCGTCTGGTGTCAAAGCACCATCTGGGGGCGGCCGCAAAACCCAAAACGGTTTTGTTGCCATGCCAAGAATGACCGAGTTTTGGGGCTTGCGGGCCCTTGCGCCAAGGCCAAAACTGCACAAGGCGAGAATGACAGCGCAGTGTGAAGCTATCCGCTGGTCAGAGTTCCGCTCAAAAGGGCTGGACTTTCGCAACCCATAGACTTGCCACAAAAACGCTATACTGATGAATAGAGTGGTTTCGGCGACATTGGTGCGACATGCGGCAGCGCGAACCAAGTGCCGGCAAAAATTGGGATTTGCCCATAACTTGAGGAACGGGGAAAGTTCTCTACCCCGGTATTTAGATGGCGATTGGTGAATCAGGCAGTTTTGTTACGGACGGATCTTCTGACAATCCGCCGACCTTTACCGTCACCCTGACCGAAGCCTTGACCGATCCGGTATTCGCTTTCACTGCGACGGGAAACGGTGCCCACAGTTTCAACCTGCGACTTACAGACCAGACACTGGATGCAGACGGAAACACGACGTCCTTCACCGTTACCCTTGAAGAATGGGAATATCTGGACGGCGCGCATCCGGCCATCGAAACCATCAACTGGCTTGCAATCGAAGAGGGCGTGCACACGCTTCCCGACGGGCGCATCGTCGAAGCTGGAAGAACGACAATCGGAAGCACCGGGCAGAATACCGGTGGCTCCGAGACATTCAGTGCGGGATTCACCGACCCTCCGGTCGTTCTGACATCGGTGATGTCGAATAACGACAGCACGACGGTCGACAGTGACCCATCGAATATAACATCCACCGGATTCAACCTGACTCTGCAGGAAGAAGAGGCCGAAGACGGGGTCCACGCAGCGGAAACCATCGGCTGGATCGCGATTCAGGCAGGAGGTGATACGACAAATGGCACCGCGAGCGTTTCTGGCAACTCGGTGACTCACAACACAAGTACCCTTGATCTGGGCGATACGTTTACCAACGGCGTCGTACTTGCTGAAACGCAGACACTTGATGGCCCCGATACGGCGGTTGTTTCGATTGACGGCCAGACCGGTTCAACGGTCAGCGTCTATATTGATGAAGAACAATCAGCCAATTCCGAGACCAATCACACCACCGAAGTGGTCGGGATTGTTGCTTTTGAAGAAGGTCTTATCCCCTGCTTTGCCCGAGGCGTGCGCATTTCTGTGCCCGATGGCACGCAGCTGATTGAACAGCTTTCGGTGGGCGATGCTGTCCTGACCGGCAGCAACGGCCTGCAAACAATCCGTTGGATCGGGTCGCGCAGGTATGATTTTGACGCATTGACCCGAAACCCCAAGCTCCGTCCGGTGCGGATTGTGGCCGGGGCTTTGGGAAATGGCTTGCCGGAACGGGATCTTCTGGTTTCCCGCCAGCACCGGATGGTGGTCAGTTCCCGAATTGCCGAACGTATGTTCGCCACCCGCGACGTCATGATCCCTGCGATCAAACTCACTACTCTGCCAGACATATTTGTCGATGAAGGCGCCGAGTCCGTGGAATATCTCCACCTGATGTTCGACCAGCACGAAATCATCTATGCCGAAGGTGCGCCCTCGGAAAGCCTGTTCACCGGGCCCGAAGCGTTGAGAGCGCTCACTCCTGAAGCTCGCGCAGAGATCGAGGCCATTTTCCCGGAAATTTGCGACCCGAACTTCCTTCCATCCCCGGCTTGCTTCATTCCGGAAAACGGAAAACAAATCAAAAAACTCGTGGCACGCCACCGCAGAAACAGCAAACCGCTCTTTACGGTTGCCTGACGCATCGCCGGTTGTGCCGCCGTGCCAAGGTCGGTTCATTCACAGTGGCAGCGAGAACAACGCAGGTTCAGCAAACCGACTAAGGTAGGGGCCAGGTAAAAAACCAACGGGGTTATTCGCGGATCTCCGACGGTTCGACGCCCCAAAGATTGGCTTTCAGCGTCCATCCCCTGTAGCCCCCTGCTGAAATGCGACACCAGTCCAGCGAACACGCGCCAAGGCGGGCGACCACTCCGGTCTCGAAATGCGCGTTGACGGTCGAGTTCGGATCGGGTCGGGCGTAAACCGGCAGCATTTCGGATTCGATCAGCACCGTGCGTACACCGGACAACAGAGCGTAGTGAACCCAGCCTCCGGCCCCGTCGCGGTCCTGCACCTTGCGCCAGTTGCCGTATTCCGCCGTGATTTGCAGCGGCATGCCGCGCCGTTTGAACACCCAGTCGATTCGGTGGGTCAGGGACGGACCACGGCGCACGTTGCCTTCGGCAGCCTTCATCGAGACATAGCGCGGAAGGGGCAGGTTGGTGACCGGGCCGCGCAGGTCTTCTGCCGCGACCGAAACAGAACCGAACGCAATAAGATACGCGGATAGGATCGCCAAACAAAGGCGTTTCACCGGTAGAAGACCACTCACTGACTGCCTGCTCTTGTGCCTGTTGATGTGCTTTCGAAAAAAGGTCGACTCAATGCCTTTGGGGTTCTTGTGCCCCGCCTTATCCTGCGCCACGATGCCATGACGCAAGCGCGTTTGCAAAGCAGTGGGAGGGCGGAAGTGCCAAGAGAACGTCTGAGTGTTGTTGTTACGCGACGGTTGCCGGAAGCAGTAGAGACACGGCTGAGTGAACTGTTTGATGTTCGCCTGCGCGACAATGACACCCCCATGACCCGAGAGGAACTGGTCGCTGCGGTGCAGCAGGCCGACGTGCTGGTGCCGACGGTGACCGACACAATCGACGGTGGTCTGCTGGGGCAAGCCGGTGAAAATCTGCGCTTGATTGCCAATTACGGGGCAGGGGTCGACAATATCGACGTCTCGACTGCGCGTCAGCGTGGCATTCTGGTCTCGAACACTCCGGGTGTTCTGACCGATGATACGGCCGACATGACAATGGCGCTGATCCTGGCAGTTACGCGTCGTTTTCCCGAAGGCGTCGCGATGATGCAGCAGGGCGATTGGTCGGGCTGGGCCCCGACTGCTTTGATGGGAGGTCGGATCGGAGGGCGACGTCTGGGTATTCTGGGCATGGGTCGGATCGGTCAGGCTGTGGCGCGCCGCGCCAGTGCCTTTGGGATGCAGGTACACTACCACAATCGCCGCAGGCTGCGTCCCGAGATCGAACAGGATCTTGAGGCCACCTATTGGGAAAGCCTCGATCAGATGGTGGCGCGAATGGATGTCATCTCGGTCCATTGCCCATCGACCCCGTCGACATTCCACTTGCTGAACGCGCGGCGATTGAAGCTACTGAAACCCTCGGCTGTGGTGGTGAACACCTCGCGCGGTGAGGTGATCGACGAAAACGCGCTGACGCGACTGATCCGGTCGGGCGATATCGCGGGCGCCGGGTTGGATGTCTATGAACACGGTACACAGGTAAACCCACGCCTTCGCAAGCTGCCCAACGTTGTGCTGCTGCCCCATATGGGATCAGCCACGCTGGAAGGGCGGATCGAGATGGGTGAGAAAGTTATTATCAATATCAAGACCTTCGAGGATGGGCACAGACCTCCGGATCAGGTGGTTCCATCCATGCTGTAATCATATTTTCAGGAGGGAAATTATGCGTATCAACCAGATTTCAGGACTACTTCTGTCTGTCATTGCCTTTGCAGCTCCGGGTTTTGCCCAGGAAACAGCGGATTCCGTGGCCCCCGAAGGTGCGAGCGAAGGTCAGGTTCAAGCCCTGACCGACGAGTTGATCGCGGCGCTTGAGGCCAAAACAAGCGGCGTGCCCGTGCAATCGGAAAACTGGATGGTCGCTGCGGCGAACCCTCTGGCGGTTGAGGCCGGGGCGAAGATCTTGCGCGCGGGTGGATCGGCAGCAGATGCCATGGTCGCCGTGCAGGTTGTTCTGGGATTGGTCGAGCCGCAATCCTCGGGCCTTGGGGGCGGGGCGTTTCTGGTCTGGTACGACGCTGCCACCGGACAGCTGACGACATTGGACGGGCGCGAAACCGCCCCGTTGGACGCGATGCCGACCCTGTTTCAGGATGAAAACGGCGAACCTTTGCAGTTCTTTGATGCCGTCGTCGGTGGGTTGTCCGTTGGCACGCCCGGTACGCCTGCCTTGCTGGAGGAAGCACACCGCCGGTGGGGTCGCTCGCCGTGGCCCGGTCTTTTCACCGATGGTATCCGGCTGGCGGATGACGGGTTCCTTGTCTCGCCTCGTCTGGCCAGTCTGGTCGCGGGTGACGCCGAGCGTCTGTCGCGTTTTCCTGCAACGGCTGAGTATTTCCTGCCCGAAGGAGAGCCGCTGCAGCAGGGCCAACGCCTGATGAACCCCGCCTATGCGGATACCCTGCGCGTTCTGGCCGAGGACGGTGCCGCCGGGTTCTACGGCGGACAAATCGCGTCTGATATCGTGCGGACCGTCCGCACTGCGCCGGGGAATCCGGGCGTATTATCGGGCACCGATCTGGCCCTGTATCAGATCATTGAACGTGATCCGGTCTGCGCGGCCTACCGCGCCTATGAGGTCTGCGGGATGGGTCCGCCTTCGTCCGGGGCGCTGACCGTGGGGCAGATTCTGGGTATGCTGAACAGCTATGATCTGGCCGCGATGGGGCCTGAGAGCATGGAGGCATGGCGCCTGATCGGCGAAGCCTCACGCCTCGCCTTTGCGGATCGTGGGCGGTACATGGCCGACAGTGATTTCGTGCCGATGCCGACCACCGGGCTGGTCGATCCGGACTATCTGGCGCAGCGCGCGGAGCTTTTGAACGCCGAGGACGCGCTGACCGAGGTTGCTCCGGGCACTCCCGAGTTCGATCATGCGTTGAACTTGGCCGATGACGAGTCATTGGAGCTGCCTTCGACCTCGCATATCTCGATCGTCGACAGTTACGGGAATGTCTTGTCGATGACGACGACGATTGAAAACGGCTTTGGCTCGCGCCTGATGACGAACGGGTTTTTGCTGAACAACGAACTGACGGATTTTTCGTTTCGCACCCATCGCGACGGAGTGCCCATCGCGAACCGGCTGGAGCCCGGCAAGCGCCCGCGTTCGTCGATGAGCCCGACCATCGTCATGCAGGACGGCGCGCCGGTTCTGGCCATCGGTTCCCCCGGAGGCAGCCGTATCATTGGCTACGTTGCCAAATCGATCATCGCCTGGGCGGATTGGGATATGGATGTGCAGCAGGCGATCTCGCTGCCCCATCTGGTCAACCGTTTCGGAACCTATGATGTCGAGGTGGACACCGCTGCCGAAGGCTATGCGGATGCGCTGATCGAGATCGGGTTCGAGGTGAACCCCCGCGATCTGACCTCGGGTCTGCATGCGATTGAGATCGGCGAAACTCTCAACGGTGGGGCGGACCACCGGCGTGAGGGGATCGCGCTGGGCGAATAAAACCGGGGTCTTGCCCGGCTCGGGCGGGCCTTTTCGGCATATCGGGAAAGGCCCGCGCATCTGGCGGGCAGGAGAGGGTTAGCATGGTGCAGGCGACGATTTTGCCGCGAAACGAGGCGGGGATCATAACGGCGCTCGGTATCTTGAAGCAACAATTTGGGGATCGGCTGCAAACCGGTACGGCCATCCGCGAACAGCATGGCCACACCACGACCTGGATCACCAATCAAAGCCCCGACGCGGTGGTGTTTCCCCGCACCACGCAAGAGGTCTCCGAGATCGTCAAAACCTGCGCCGCGCATAAGGTGCCGGTAATTGCGTTTGGCACGGGCACTTCGCTTGAAGGGCATGTGAACGCGCCAGCCGGTGGGGTGTCGGTCGATCTGACCCAGATGAACAAGGTGCTGGCGGTGCATGCCGAGGATCTGGACTGCGTCGTGCAACCCGGTGTCACCCGCGAAGACCTGAACGCGCATCTGCGCGATCAGGGCCTGTTCTTTCCGATTGATCCCGGTGCAAATGCTTCACTCGGCGGGATGGCTGCGACCCGCGCGTCGGGCACCAACGCGGTGCGCTATGGCACCATGCGGGACAACGTTTTGAGCCTTGAGGCGGTGATGCCGGATGGACAAATCATCCGGACCGGCAATCGCGCCAAAAAGTCCTCGGCGGGGTACGATTTGGCGCGGCTATTGATCGGGGCCGAAGGCACGCTGGGCATCATCACAGAATTGACCCTGCGCCTGCATGGTATCCCCGAGGCGATCAGTTCGGCCCGCTGCTCTTTCCCAACCGTTGATGCCGCCTGCCGGGCGGTGATGATGACGATCCAATACGGTGTACCTGTGGCGCGGATCGAATTGCTGGATGAATTGTCTGTCAAAGCCGCCAATGCCTATTCCGGTCTGACCCTGCCCGAAACGCCTCTGCTGCTGTTGGAATTCCACGGCTCGGACGCCAGCGCCGCCGAGCAGGCCGAGACCTTTGGCCAAATCGCGGAAGAGTTTGGCGGTACGGACTTTGCGGCAACCTCGTCCACCGAGGAACGCAACAAGCTCTGGCAGGCGCGTCACGACATGTACTGGGCCAGCCTTCAGCTGCGACCGGGCGCCAAGGGGATCTCGACCGATGTCTGCGTGCCGATTTCCCGTCTGGCCGAGGCCGTGGGGGCCGCACAGGACAAAGCGGCCGAGCTTGGCCTGCTTGCACCTGTCGTTGGGCATGTCGGCGACGGGAACTTTCACACATTGCCGCTGATCGACATGGACAACGCCGAAGAAGTCCGCAGGGCCGATGAGTTCGTTGGTTGGCTCAACGATCTGGCCATCTCGATGGAGGGTACCTGCACGGGCGAGCATGGCATCGGGCAGGGCAAGCGCCCTTATCTCGAGAAAGAGCTGGGCCGGGCAACACACTACATGGCCGCGATCAAGGCGGCGCTGGACCCCGACAACATCATGAATCCGGGAAAGATACTGGCCGATCAGCCCTGACGGTTTCCGCGATCTTGTCCGTTTTGTGCCCACAAATCGTCTAGGTGATGTGGTGTCTTGTGGTGAAAGACAAACAGGTGATCAGCATGAGTGCAAAATATCTGGCTGGCTTTGTTGCGGTGGCCGGTTTGGCGGTCGCAGGGCTGGACTACTATCAGAAAGCCAAGACCTCGAACGAAGGGCTGAGCGCAAGGGACTATATTGCAGCCTTCACCGGCGGGGCAGAGGATGCGCCCGCAAGCGCTGACAGCACACCGGAAGTTCAGGAATCGGAAGCCGCCGAGCCGCCCGGCAAGCTGGTGTGCAAGACCGTCGGAAACACCAAACGGTGTCGTTCGGAAGGCTGATGGCTGGTTCTAAGTCGCCATTTAACGACCTGCATCTCACGTGCGGGTCGTTTTTCTTATATCACTGGTCGGATGGCTTCCGCGTTTGATTTCGGAATCAAGCCATATGGTGGCAACAGATTCCAAGGGGAGACACCCGGTTATGAAAACCCAAGTCAAAGCACTGGTCGTTGGCGGCGGCGCCGTCGGAACCTCGATTGCCTATCACCTGGCCAAAGCGGGCTGGGATGATGTGATGTTGATCGAACGGGACGAGCTGACCTCAGGCTCGACCTGGCATGCAGCGGGCTTGCTGCCGCTGTTCAACATGTCTTACGCGACGACCCACATCCACAAGTATTCGGTCGACTTCTACAAGCAGCTTGAAGAGGAAACCGGTCTGAACGCGGGCTTCGCCGTGGTCGGCAACCTGCGCATGGCGCAGACGCAAGAGCGTATGGACGAATACATGCTCTATGCGTCCACAGCCGAGACCTGCGATGTTGCCTATGAATGGCTGACACCCGAGCAGATCAAGGAACGCTGGCCGCTGATCGAGACCTCGGACCTGAAAGGCGCGATCTACCACACTGAGGACGGCTATATTAACCCCGCCGACGTGACACAGGCGATGGCCAAGGGTGCCCGTCAGCGTGGCGTGGACATCGTGCGCAAGATGCAGGCCGATGCTTTTCACTGGACCGGCACCCACTGGGAAGTCACCTGCACCAAGATGGTCGAAAAGGGCGGTAACCTGGTCCCCTCTGACGAGCAGGTCGTGATCACCGCTGAACATGTCGTGACGGCATCGGGCAACCACGCACAGCGCACCGCCAAGATGCTGGGCATCAAGATGCCCGCAATTCCGGTTGAACACACCTTCATCGTCATGGACAAAGACCCCGAGCTGGTCAAATGGCGCGAAGCGGGCAACCCCGAGCACCCTGTTGTGCGCGATGCTGACAATGAATCCTATGCGCGCGAGGAACGCGGCGGCTGGATTCTGGGCATCTACGAACATGGCGCACCCGCGCAGTTCGAACATGGCGTGCCCGACAGCTTCCGCGCCGACCTGTTCCCACTGGATCTGGACCGGATTGCGGATCAGTATATGGCGATGGCCGAGCGTGTGCCGTCCTGCGCCGAATCCGGTCTGAAGGACGATTTCAACGGCCCGATCTGCTATACGCCTGATGGCAACCCGCTGGTCGGTCCCGCTCCGGGTCTGCGCAACATGTGGCTGGCCGAAGGCTTCAGCTTTGGCATTACCGCCGCAGGCGGGACTGGCTACTATCTGGCGCAGATGATGGTCGATGGCGAAGCCGAGATCGACATGGCCTCGCTGGACCCCAAGCGGTACTCGTCGAACTGGATGACCACCGAGTTTGCAGCCCGCAAGAACGAAGAGTGCTATGAGCACGTCTACATCCTGCACCACCCGGATGAAGAACGCGAAGCCTGTCGCCCGCTGCGGACCGTTCCGGCCTATGAACGTCAGAAAGCCCGTGGCGCACAGTTTGGCTGGGTCAATGGTTGGGAACGTCCGAACTATTTCGGCCCCGTTGATGCACCGGACAATTTCGACAAAGAAAGCCGTTCCTTCCGTCGAGGTGGCTGGTGGCAATATGCCGTCGAAGAGGCCAAAGCAATCCGCGAAGGCGTTGGCCTGATCGACGCGTCGGCCTTCACCAAGCATGTCGTCAAAGGCCCCGGAGCGACCCAGTTTCTGGATTGGTTCACCTGCAACAAGCTGCCCAAGGTCGGGCGTATCAACCTGACCTATGCGCTGACGTCGCTTGGCACCACCCGTACCGAATACACCATCGTCCGCAATGGCGAGAACAACTACTATATCGTCTCTGCTGGTGCCTGGACCGAGTACGACGCCGACTATCTGCGCAAGGCGGCCGAGGACAAGATGGAGGAGTTCGGCTACATCGAGATCCAGGACGTGACCACCCAGTGGGGCGTCTTTGCCATCGCCGGACCCAAGTCGCGTGACGTCCTGAAAGAGGTCATCAAAGACGCCGATCCAGAAACCGCACTGTCGAACAAGCGCTTCCCCTGGCTTTCGGCCCGCCAGATCGAACTTGGGATGTGCCCGGTCAACGCGATCCGCGTGGCTTACACCGGTGAGTTGGGTTGGGAACTGCACCACCCCGTAGAGATGCAGAACTACCTGTTCGACCTGCTGGAAAAAGCCGGTGAGAAGCACGGTATGAGGCTGGTCGGTGCGCGTGCTCAGAACTGGCTGCGTCAGGAGAAATCCTACCGCGCCTTCGGCACCGAACTGGGCCGCGACGCGACCCCGCTGGAGGCCGACCTGCCGCGCTTTGTCGATCTGTCGAAAGACTTCTACGGCAAAGCCAAGCTGGAAGATACCGGCGTGCGCGTGAAATGCTGCACCCTGTTGATCGACGGACCCGACGATGCCGACCCGTGGGGTCGCGAGGCGCTCTACACGCCGGAAGGTGCGCGCGTGGGTCGTCTGACCTCGGGTGGGTATTCGGTGGCCTTCGAGAAATCCATTGGCATGGGCTATGTGACGCCTGAGTTGGCGGTCGAAGGAACCAAGCTGAAGGTCAAGATTCAGGACAAGCTGTGGGATGCCGTGGTCACCTGCGACAGCCCCTACGACCCGAAGAACGAAACCATCCGCAAGGACGGCTGACCTTCTGGACGATTGCGGCGGCGCGAGGAAATGCGCCGCCTGCGGCGACACATGCCTCCGGCGGAGGTATTTTAAAACAGAAGAAGCAGGGGCTGGTGCAAGATCCAGCCCCCCTGCTTTTGGCTAGGGGGGCCTTCTCCTGTTGCGGTCATCGGCGCCTCCGCCTGTACCGCAAATTCACAATCGCATTTCAGAGTTAACGATCCGTTACTTCTTCTGTTCAAAAATACCTCCGCCGGAGGCAAGCCTGCGTCAGCAGGCTTTGACTAGCCCAATTGCCGCTCAGGTTCCTGGTCGTTGTGCAACAAACGCCAGATTGTTGGAGGGCATTTCGATTTGGTGAATCAACTGCAAGCGGTAGTGCTGTAAGCGCGCTTTGATCTCGGTGTCGTTCTTGTATCCGATCTCTGGATCCTGTGAGATGAGGGCTTCGTGGAATTTCTCATCCCCAGGGCTAGTCAATAAGCCGTCTCGCTTGAATGGGCCATAGAAGATCAACCTGCCGCCCGGACGCAGCGCCTTTGAGGCTTCGCTGAAAAAAGTATCAGTTTCGGGCCATGAGATGAGGTGTAGCAGGTTGATCAAAACGATCAGGTCTTGTCCTTGAAAGGTCGTCTGCCAGCCTGCGGATGTAGCGTTCAGATCGGTGGCAGGCAGGATATTGGAAACATCCGTTGCGTAGGCGTCGATACTGGCGCGGCGGTCAGGGTCGATTTCCGTGGGTTGCCAGACCAAGTTGGGCAGTGTCTTCGCAAAGGCAGCAACATGCTGGCCGGTACCGCTTGCGATCTCGAGTGCGCAACCCGAGGCAGGGGCCATCCTGGCCAACAAGGCGCAAAGCGCGTCCGAGTTTCGGCTTGCCGCCGGGGCGATCATTCGGGCCCCGTCGCCTTGCGTCGCGACGCTGGCATTCGAAGGCAGCGCGCGTTTGGTCATGATCTTAGCCTTTCCACATGCAACTGCGCGACAATGTCCTGAGGCAATACAGACGGCGCGCCCGTCACGAGGCCGGCCAGCAGGGATGAGGCAGCAGGCGATGTCTGGAATCCGTAGCCACCTTGCCCGCCGCACCAAATGAACGAGCGATCCTGCGGGTCCGGCCCCAGAACCAGCGTGCCATCCGATACAAAGCTGCGCAGTCCGGCCCAGTTCGCTTCGAGCCGGGTAACCGGGGTCGTCACCATCGCCTCATATCGCGCCAGCCCTTCGGCAAGCACCATATCGTCGGCATAGGCATCGTGCGGCGTTGTCGGCTCGGCTTCGGAGGGTGAGACCAGATATTTGCCCGCATCCGGCTTGGCGTACCAGCCTTCCCCCGACCCCATCAGCATGGGCCAGTCGGACACATCATGCCCTCCCGGCGCGGGAATGCGCGCCACAGAGCGACGTTTCGGAACGATGCCAATGGGCGGCAGCCCGGCCATCGTCGCGACCTCATCCACCCATGCGCCGGCTGCGTTGACCAGGTTTCGGGCCTCGAACACGTCGCCTGCCTGAATGACCCAATGCCTGGTTTTTCGGATCCCGGTGACGGCCTGACGGGTCAGGATCGAACCGCCGTTCCCTCGGATCACGCGTGCGAAATCCTGCATCAGGCGATCGGTATCGATGTCGAAGGCGTTCTCACTGATGGCAGCATGGCCCAGAACGTCCGGGTTCAGGATCGGGACCTTGTCCAGGGCCTGCTGCAGCGAAATGGAGCGTACATTCAGCGCCTCGACATCTTTGGCAAACAGGTCTGCCTGATCGTAGCTGGCAACCAGCATGAGGCCGCGGGGGGTCAGGTACCCTCCGTTCTCTGTGTGCAGGTACTCCACCCCCGCCTGATTGAGCGCAACGACTGAGCGGGGGCCGTAGTTTTCCTCGAACAACGCGGCCGAGCGGCCTGATGCGTGATAGCCCAGAGCGTCCTCAGCCTCGAGAACGGTGACAGAGCCATGGGCAGACAGGCGCGCGCCCGCGCTGAGGCCCGCGATGCCGCCGCCGATGACAAGAAAATCAATCATAGTTTGGTGGCCGGGAAAGAGTGTATTGAAGCAGATGTCATAAGAGCCTTGGTGCTTGTGCCTAGAATGTGCTTGGATTTCGAAGAACTTTAAACAGGCTTGAATTTGGCGATCAACCCGGCCAGAGACGCTTGATAGAAAAGAAGGAGATTAAGGTGACTTCAGCGGACCTACATCCCATGGCTACGGGACATATCCCCAAATATGTCGTCGCAGCCGACGGGAGCGATTATCTCTTTTCAGTAATGGTCGTGTTTTTCGTCGCTCTCGTGGTGATGATTGGTGTCGGATATCTGACGCTGCATTCGGTTCCCGAGAAGATGGCGCATGAGAACAACCACCCTCAATTCCAGTTGGTGGGCATTCTGGCGCTGTTGGCACTGTTCACACATAACGGCCTTTTCTGGGTCGCAGCCGTTCTGGTTGCCGGGTTCCAGTTCCCCGATTTTGCGACACCGTTGCGAAACATAGCGGATGCCATCCGCTCGCTAGGGCAATCACTTGCGCCTCAGGCACCGGTCGAACCGGCCCCTCCGGCACCGCAGACCAACAACACGCCGGAGCAATAAACCATGATCGAAACGATGCTGTGCGCCCTGATTACGGTGCTTCCGGATTACCTGTTTCGCCGCTTTGTCCAGGGCAAGCGGATCGGGCATGAGATTACCCTATTCACCATGTGGTACGAGCTGCGCTGGGGCCTGACCACCTGTGCCATTTTGGCGCTGACTGTGATCACCACGCTGTTCTACTTTCATCCGGCCTCCAGCACGGCGGCCTCGTATTTCCGAACGGTCACAATCCTGCCGCAACTGGGTGGGCGGGTGTCCGAGGTTTATGTCCGCAACAACGAGGCGGTCATCGCCGGTCAGCCGATTTTCCGGATCGAGGATTTCACCCAGCAGGCGCAGGTTCAATCAGCCCATGCGCAGGTCGCGCAGGTTCAGGCCTCATTGAAAGTGGCTGAAACGGATCTGGCGCAGGCGGATGCCGGGATCGCCGGTGCGCGCGCAGCCTTGGCGCAATCGGTCGAAGACCTTGAACGCAACACCACACTGCGCGACGAAGGCTCCAGCGCGGTGCGTCTGGCCGAGATCGAACGGTTGGAGAACCTGGTGGCCGAACGCGAAGCGCAGGTCACCGCAGCCCAGTCGCAACGCGCCGCCGTGGTCCAGCAGATCGAAGAGCTGATCCCGGCCCAACTGGCCAGCGCCAATGCCCAGCTGGACGCAGCCCTGACCGAGCTGGACAAGACCGTGATCAGCGCGGGCGTTACCGGTCGCGTGGAACAGTTCGGTCTGCAGGTTGGCGATTATGTCAGTCCGCTGTTGCGCCCGGCGGGTATTCTGGTGCCTTCGAACTCGGGTCATGACCGGTTTCAAGCTGCCTTCAATCAGCTATCGGCTCAGGTCATCAAACCGGGCATGATCGGAGAGTTGGGCTGCATGACCAAGCCATTCACCGTAATCCCGATGGTTGTGGTTGAGGTGCAGGACGTCATCCCTTCGGGCCAGATCCGACCCACGGATGAGCTGCGCGACGTGCAAAGCAATACGGTGCCCGGCTCGATTTTGGTGTATATGGAGCCGCTGTATAAAGGCATGGCGGACGATATCCCTGCGGGCAGCAACTGTCTGGCCAATGTCTACACGGACAACCACCACAAGCTTGAGGATGAAAGCCTGGGCTTCTGGAACAAGGCGTTTCTGCATGTGGTCGACACGATCGGTGTGGTTCACGCAGCAGGCCTGCGTTTGCGCCTGATCCTGATGCCGGTGAACACGCTTGTGCTGACCGGGCATTGACGTCGACAGGTTCATCTCGTCCCGTCTGTCGAGGTGAACCTGTGATCCAAAAGGCTTGTCTGATTGCGACAGGTTATAGAATAGGTGATCCCAAAACCTGCATATGACGTGGAATACGAATTGACCGGTTGGTGGCGCCAAATCAAAGGGCAGGGGGCATCCAGTTTTGCGGAGTCGCCTTGCAAGGGTCTGCTGCCGAGGGCTTTCTGACCCGCCCAACATCCTCTATGATAAGCAAAATCGTATTTCATTTTGGATTGCACAGAAAACATGGTCAACAAATCTGATCTCGCTTATCAGCACCTGCGAGACGCAATTATTTCCGGCAAAATCGCGCCGGATGTCCCTTTGCGCATCGCAACTCTGGGCAAGGAAACAGGCTATGGCACCACACCTGTGCGCGAAGCGTTGCGGCGGCTGGAGGCAGAAAGCCTGGTCGTTTCCGAGGTCAATCGCGGATTCCGGTCTGCGCCTTTGTCTCTTGACGAAATCAAGGACCTTGAGAGCAGCCGCCTTGTCGTTGAAACCGCCTTGTTGAAGGAATCGATTTCGCAGGGGGACGACCAATGGGAAAGCAGAATTGTCGCCGCGTTCTACCAGTTGTCCAAAATGGATGTGCCGGTAGACATGCCTGACCAGCTGACCCAAAACATCTGGGCAGAGCGACATCAACACTTTCACGATGCTCTCATCGGGGGGTCGCGGTCGAAATGGCTGTACGTATTTCAAGGGCAGATCAACGAACAGCTGCTGCGCAGGTTCAAGTTTACGATGAACGAGGCCCTCTTGAGAAAGTTGGAAGAATCCCCCGAACTCAAAAGCGCGTTCGAGCAATCCCTTGGCGTGCCCCATCACAAGCTTCTGATGGAGGCCACTCTGGACCGAGACTCTGTTCGCGCGGTTGCGCTGCTTGAGGAACATATCCAGTTCGCGGCCCGTTTCTTTGCCCGGTGTTTTCCCGATTGACGAAAGCAGCTTTCAAATTTCTGATATCCAGCTGGCAGAAACTACTTGCCCGTTAAAATCGTATATGATTTACGCAATAATGCATTAAATTGACTGTCCTGAATACGTGATGCGCTTCATCCCCGTCGGGTCGTGCAGTGGTCTGGTCCGATGTCGCGGAGACGTTTCGAGTTTTTCAGTCATATCAAACCGGAGAGATATCTATGACCGACTTCGAAAAAACGCGCGCCATGTTTGATATCCCCGAAGGGGTTATCTACCTCAACGGCAACTCGCTTGGCCCGATGCCAAAAGCAGCGCCCGGAGAAATGACCCGTTTCCTGAACGATGAATGGCGATCCGAACTGATCAAGGGTTGGAACACCAAAGGTTGGTGGACGGCCGCCAACGAACTTGGGGATCGGGTGGGCAAGCTGATCGGCGCGGCCCCGGGCACAACGGTTATCGGCGACAGCCTGTCCATCAAGGTCTTCCAGGCCGTCGCCGCGGGTCTGGCCATGGTGCCCGAACGCCGTGTGATCCTGTCGGATAACGGCAATTTCCCCTCGGACCTCTATATCGCCGAAGGGCTGATCAAGCTCAAGGATCAGGGCTACGAACTGCGTATCCCCAACCCCGAGGATGTTCTGGACCAGATCACCGAAGAGGTCGCCGTTGTTATGGTGACCGAGGTCGATTACCGCACAAGCCGTCGCCATGACATGAGGGCGATCATTGAAAAGGCGCACAGCCTCGGCGCGGTCGTGGTTTGGGATCTGGCGCATTCGGCGGGCGCGATCCCGGTTGATCTGGGCGGGCTGGATGTCGATTTTGCGGTCGGTTGCACATATAAATACATCAATGGCGGCCCCGGTTCGCCCGCCTTCATCTATGTCGCGCCCCGGCTTCATGACAGCGCCGAACCCTATCTGTCGGGCTGGTGGGGGCACGCAAACCCGTTTGCCTTCGACACTGGATATGAACCGTCGCAAAACCACATCACGCGCATGCGGATCGGCACTCAGTCCATCGCGGCCTTCAACCTGCTGGCCACGGCATTGGATGTCTGGGATCATGTGGACATGGCCGATCTGGATGCGCGCCGCGTGGAACTGTCCGAATTGTTCATCCACGAGGTCGAGGCGCGCTGCCCCGGCGTGACCATGGCCAGCCCACGCGACCCGAATGAACGTGGCAGCCACATCGCGTTCCGTTTTGAACACGGCTACGCCTGTATGCAGGCCCTGGCCGCGCAAGGCGTATTTGGCGATTTCCGCGCGCCTGACACGATGCGCTTCGGCTTCACGCCGCTTTTCATCAACGAAGACGACGTTCTCAAGGCGGTGAGCATTCTTGAAGATATCCTCAAGAACGAAACCTGGAAGGATGACCGGTTCCAGGTGCGCTCAAACGTGACCTGAGCTCCAGTCAGGCGACATTCTGCAAAGGCATTATCGTTTGATGCGCTGAGTTTGCCGGGCAGCGCATCGGCCGCGATTCTGATCATCGCGTTCTTTCTAGGCCCCCGCTTTGAGCTTTCATTTGGGCAGACCGCAACCCTGTTGCGGGGTGATGTGACCAATCTGATCAACCACCCGATTGCCTTGGTGTTGCTTGTGATGTCGGTATTTACGATCTACTGGCTGGGTTTCAGAAACCGGTCGGCGTAAAATTCGCGCGCAATGTCGCGAAAAGGGGAAATGAAAACTGATGGCAAAGAACATCCTGTTTATCATGTGCGATCAACTACGGTTTGATTATCTGGGGTGCTCGGGTCATCCCAGCATCAAGACCCCGAATATTGATGCACTTGCCGCACGTGGTGTCAGGTTCGACAAGGCCTATGTTCAGTCGACCATATGTGGTCCCAGCCGGATGAGCTTTTACACCGGGCGCTATATGCGTAGCCACGGATCGAACTGGAATGGGTTTCCCCTGCGCGTGGGCGAGATGACATTGGGCGATCACCTGCGCCCTTTGGGGGTGCGGACCGTGCTCTGTGGGAAAACCCACATGCGGGCGGATATCGAAGGGATGAAGCGGCTGGGGATCGACCCGACCACCGGTATAGGCGCGCTGACCTCGGAATGCGGGTTCGAGGTCTGGGACCGCAATGATGGTGTGATACCGGACGGGTCCTCAAAGCTTGGGACGCAATATAACAAGCACCTGACCGAGCAAGGCTTCGATGGCCCCAACCCCTGGCACGAATGGGCCAATTCGGGTCGGGGGAAAGACGGTGATATCCTGTCGGGCTGGTTGCTCAAACACGCCTCGGAACCCGCAGCGGTCCCAGAGGAGGAGTCCGAGACGCCCTATACCACCACCCGCGCGATTGAATTCATGGAGCAGGCCAAAGATGATAACTGGTGCCTGCATCTCAGCTATATCAAACCGCATTGGCCCTATATCGTGCCGGCCCCCTATCACGACATGTATGATGAAACCGACATCATCCCCGTCAAACGGTCCGAGGCCGAGCGCGAAAACCCGCACCCGTTGCTCAAGGGGTTTTATGATCATCGCTATTCACACGCCTTCAGCCGGGACGATGTGCGCAAGAGCGTCATCCCGGCCTATATGGGCCTGATCACCCAAATCGACGATCAGATCGGTCGTTTGATGACCTACCTCAGGGAAAGCGGGCAACTGGATGACACGTTGATCGTCTTTACCTCGGACCATGGCGATTATCTGGGCGATCACTGGCTGGGTGAAAAAGACCTGTTCCACGATCAATCCGCGCGGGTTCCACTGATCATCGTAGACCCGGACGCGCGGGCTGATGGGACCCGTGGCACGGTGGTACGGGATCTGGTCGAGGCGATTGATCTGCTACCCACATTTGTCGACTATCACGGCGGCGAAATCCCGGATCATATTCTGGAAGGCCAATCCCTGATGCCCTGGCTGCATGGGCATCCTGCCCAATCTCGGGAAGTCGCAATTTCGGAATATGATTATTCCCCGCGGCCCCATCTGCGCCACCTCAGCCCGGATGCCAGCAGTTGTGCGCTGACTATGGTGTTTGACGGGAGGTGGAAAATGACATGGGTCGAAGGCCATCGCCCGATGCTTTTTGATCTGAAAACCGACCCGGACGAATATCACGATCTGGGCGCGGACCCATCCCATCAGGATCAGATCGACCGGTTGAGTGCCGCCATGTTTGCCTGGGCGCGCAAACAGCACAACCGCGTCACGGTCTCCAATCGTGAGGTCGACGAAGAAATGTGCCACGACGATGCGGTCGAAGGGGTTTACCTGGGGTTCTGGGATGAAGATGAGCTAAAAGCATGGAAGGATCAGAACCCTGCATAGTTTGCGTCGGCAGTGCGAAAAACTGCCGGTCAAGGTTCTCTGCGATTTTCTGCTGTGTTTCAGTCATGCCACTTTGGTAGAGCGATCACTCTACA
>NZ_JBXWMG010000009.1:0-176576 GCF_059609705.1 Ruegeria sp. YTSC192 | reverse complement strand
CGTCCTCAGTTCTACTTCCGTACAACTGACGTGACCGGCACCGTGACCCTGCCTTCGGGCACCGAGATGGTCATGCCCGGCGACAACCTGAAGTTCGACGTTGAGCTGATCGCGCCCATCGCGATGGAGCAGGGCCTGCGCTTCGCCATCCGCGAAGGCGGCCGCACCGTCGGCGCCGGCGTTGTGTCGAAAATCACCGAGTAATCACGGTAGGCCGGGCTTCAGCCCGGCACATCGGTGAGACTAAAGAAGGCCGCTCCCTAGGGTGCGGCCTTTTTCTGTTTGCCGGTCTGAGTCGAGTTTTTCTAAACCCATAAATCTTTGACAAACGCGTGCAAGCACCAACCAAATCGTAGATAGATGTTAGCGTCGGATCAGTTGCGCAATGACACTTCGAATGCCACAAATATCGGTAGGCATAAATAGATAGTAGGTACACGATGGAAGCAATATTCGCTCTCCTATTTGTTGCTTTCATTCTCTGGGTGATCTGGCAATTGTTTGCGCTGGTTGGTGATATGGCGGAGCGGCGGGGGCAAGATCGACTACTTTGGCAAGTGGCGGCGCTTTTTATCAACCCGTTTGGAGCAATTGTCTTGCTTTGGCTTTTCGTTCCTGTCCGAGAAGAACTTTAGGCTTTCTGTCTCGCCAGTGTTGGATCGTATTTAGATTGCTGGCGACCTAAAGATTAAGAGTTACAAAATGCTGAAATTTACGTTTGACACAAACTGTTTGATCGACGTGGAACTAAGCCGAGACGGTAGCCGTTCAATATTGACAATAGTTACCGCTCATCGAAAGCGACGTTGTAATGCAGCTTTTGTCGCTGTTAGCGCCTCCGAAAAACAAGAGGGCGACACCTATTTGAACTCGTATCAAGAGTTTGAGGAAAGACTAACTACATCAGGCTTTGGAGATATACCGCTGATTTTGGGCATGATGTACATTGACATCAGTTACATTGATCATGCGCTGATAGCGGGTGACACAATGCTTGAAAGGGAGCGACAGTTTCACGAGGCATTGTTTCCAAACATCGATTTCAAATCAGCGGAGTATATTGAAAGTGCGTCTCCACGCTCTGATGTTGACGAATGCAAATATCGGAAGAAATGGCGCAACGCTTGGTGTGATAGGCAAATGATCTGGGCGCATGAACACCACCAGCGAGACGTATTCGTTACCAGTGACAAGAACTTCGAGAAAAAACTTTCAGGAAAGTTTGGGTTTGAACACTTGAAGATATGCTCGCCGGACGAAGCTGCCGCAATGCTCTGAATAGAGCGGAAGCATGTGAATTCCCCCTTGCCTAACCCCACTAGCCCCACCAACCCGCGCGAGTTCTCAATAAGAACGTCAAGGCGGGGTAATCCCCGCCTTTTGAGTCCGAAGATGGTCGGCAATGTGTGTTTTTCGTCCAGTGCGGCTCGGGTTGCGGCCCTGACGGCATCAGTCGTAGGCGGCATCCACGATGAACTCGACCTTCAATTCAGGGCGCGCCAGTTTGGCTTCGCCGCAGGCGCGGGCGGGTGCATGGCCCTTGGGCACCCACGCGTTCCAGACCTCGTTCAGGCCCGCAAAATCCTGCATGTCCGCCAGCCAGATCGTCACGCGCAGCATCTTTTCGCGTGATGAACCCGCCTGTTCGAGCAGGGCGTCAATTTTTTCAAGGCAAATGCGAACCTGCTCCTGAATCGTCTCACCTTCGGCGACTTGCCCGGTCAGGTAAGCTACGCCGTTGTGCTTTACGATTTTAGAGGACCGCTCTCCGGTTTCTATGCGTTCGATCATGAGGGTTCTTCTCGTTTGTTTCTATCCAGAGGTCTGTCGTTAAGTCATGTGTCAGGTTTTCGAAAGCCGGTGCTGCCAGCGAAACCCTATGCCGGTCAGGCGGGCAGTGCCGTTTCAGCCGCCGCGCGCACGGCCCGGATGTTCTCGCCGTAGACCTCGGGTTTGTCGACGGACCCGCCCTTGAACACGGCCGACCCCGCGACCAGTACGTCTGCGCCCGCTGCCGCGACCAATGGAGCCGTTTGTGGGTCAACACCGCCGTCGATTTCGATATGCACCGGGCGGTCTCCGATCATCTGGCGAAGCTTGCGGACCTTGTTGGTCATGTCGATGAACTTTTGGCCCCCAAATCCCGGGTTCACGGTCATGACGCAGACCAGATCGGTCAGGTCCAGCAGATGCTCGACCGCCTCGGCAGGGGTGCCGGGGTTCAGGGCAACGCCGGCCTTCATGCCAGCCGCGCGGATGGCCTGCAGGGTGCGGTGTGTATGTGGGCCAGCCTCGACATGAGCAGTCAGGATGTCGGCACCCGCGTCAGCATAGGCCTGAATGTAGGGATCGACTGGCGTGATCATCAGATGCACATCCATCACCGTTTTCACATGGGGGCGGAACGCTTTGACCGCCGGGGGGCCAAAGGTCAGGTTGGGCACGAAATGGCCATCCATGACATCAACATGGACCCAATCGGCGCCTTGCGCCTCGATGGCCTGAATCTCGGCTCCGAAATTGGCGAAATCGGCGGACAGGATCGACGGAGCGATCTTTATGGAACGGTCAAAGCTCATGGCGGGCCTCATGCAGGAAACTGGGGTTGCGGGCGCGTATAGCGGGGAATGAGCCTAAAGGGTAGGCCCTGTGGTACAGACTGCGGTGTTTACAAAACTTTCACTGAACCGACACATATCCGTTGAGTGCAAACCGTAGCTACCCGCCAATACGAATTGGGGGTGGCACGTGCTGCACATCAAAAAACTGACCAAACGCTTCGGCGAGAATGTCGCGGTGGATACTGCGACGCTGGACGTGGACAAGCCCTGCATGATCGGCATTATCGGTCGATCGGGCGCGGGTAAATCGACGCTGTTGCGCATGATCAACAGGCTGACGGATGCCAGCGATGGCGAGATCCTGTTCCAAGGCCGCGACGTGACCCAGTTGAAGGGCCGCGACAAGCGCGCCTGGCAAGCGGATTGCGCGATGATCTTTCAGCAGTTCAACCTCGTGCCGCGTCTGGACGTGGTGTCGAACGTGCTGCATGGCACGCTGAACCGCCACTCGACCCTGACGACGATGTTCAACCTTTTCCCGATGGAGGAGGTCCACCGCGCCATCGACATTCTGGATCGTCTAGGCATCGCCGAACATGCGCCCAAACGGGCCGAGGCGCTTTCGGGAGGCCAGCAGCAGCGCGTGGCCATCGCGCGCGCCCTGATGCAGGACCCCAAGATCATTCTGGCGGATGAACCGATTGCCTCGCTGGACCCGATGAACGCTCAGGTGGTGATGCAGACGCTGCGCCGTATCCACGAAGAGGATGGCCGCACCGTCATCGCCAACCTGCACACGCTGGATACTGCGCGGCGCTATTGCGACCGCGTGGTGGGTATGCGCGACGGCCGTATTGTCTTTGACGGTCTGCCCGAGCAGCTGACCACCGGTGTCGCCCGCGAGATTTACGGCGCTGATGCCAGCTTCTCGGAAGAGGCGACATCGACCCAGATCGAAACCCTCGACACCACACAAAAGGCGCTGATGGAAGCCGAAGCGACCGTCTGAGCCAGCCCAACCCCTTTCATCGCCCGGCCCGATGAGAGGCCGGGAACATCAAACTGGAGAGAGACAGATGAAAAAACTAGTTGCTGCCCTTGTTGCGACCACTGCCATGGCTGCGCCTGCAATGGCTCAGGACATCAGCGAATTCCGCATCGGCATTCTGGGCGGCGAGAACGCTCAGGACCGTCTGAACAACAACGAGTGTCTGCGGGAATACACAGAAGAGGCGCTGGGTGTTGAGACCAAGCTGTTTGCCCCCGCCGACTACAACGGCGTTATTCAGGGCTTGCTGGGCGGCACTATCGATATGGCTTGGCTGGGCGCGTCAGCTTACGCCAAAACCTATCTGAGCGAGCCCGAAGCGGTTGAACCGGTTCTGGTCAAAGTGAACGTTGATGGTGGCTACGGCTACTACTCGATCGGGTTTGCCCGCAAGGACAGTGACATCACCTCGCTGGAAGACATGAAGGACAAGACCTTTGGTTTCGGCGACCCGAACTCGACCTCGGGCTATCTGATCCCGTCGATCGAAATCCCGCAGGCCACTGGTGCGACCATGGATTCAGGCGACTACTTTGGCGAAGTGAAGTTCACCGGCGGTCACGAGCAAACCATCGTTGCGGTCAACAACGGCGACGTTGACGGTGGCGTGACCTGGGCCGACGGTCTTGGCGATTGGGAAGACGGCTTCAATTCGGGCGCGCTGCGTCGCGCGGTTGATGCCGGTCTGGTCGACATGAACGATCTGGTCATGATCTGGCAGTCGCAGCCGATCCCCGAAGGCCCGATTGTTCTGCGCAAGGCTCTGCCTGCGGACGTTAAGGAAAAGATGACCGCGCTCATGGCAGGTCTGGCGGACAAGGACCGCGATTGCTTCTACGGTGTTGCAGCAGGTGAGGCCCGCGCGTTCGAGCCGATCACCCACGAGGCCTACGAAATCATCATCGAAGCACGCAAGCTGAAGTCCAACTAAGCCTGTCTCTTCTACTTGCGGGGTTCGGCGCTTTGCCGGACCCCGTTTTCCACTCAGGAGCATTCCATGACAGACCTTTCGGCAGGGTCCTATAGCGTCGATCAGATCCGCGACGACTATACCGCGATGACGCGGCGCAAACGGGTCTATGGTGGTATCCTCCTGATCCTGTTCGTTGCCCTGATGGCAGCAGGCTTCCGCACGGCAGATGACCGCAACGCCGGTAGCTTCATTGATGGCTGGCACCGGGTATTGGATTACCCGTCCGAGGTTCTGTCCGAGGCGTGGGAAAAAATTGCCGAGTTGCCGGCCAATCTGGTCGAGTTCTTTCCGGCTCTGATCGAGACGATCAACATCGCCGCTGCCGCGACATTGGTCGGGACGATTGCGGGCACGTTTCTGGCCCTGATGGCGACGCGCGGTATGGCGCTGTGGCCCTCTTTGATCCCGCTGTTCCGTCGGATCTCGGATATATGCCGTGCGATCCCGGAAATCGTGATTGCTCTGGTTCTGATCTTCATTCTGGGTGGAGGGCCGGTGCCGGCGATGATCGCCATTGCCATCCACACGGCTGGCGCTTTGGGCAAGCTGTTCTCTGAGGTGAACGAGAACGCCTCGCTCAAACCCGTCGAGGGGTTGCAGTCCGTCGGGGCCAACTGGTCACAGCGCATGTATCTGGGCGTGATCCCTCAGGTTGGCCCGAACTATGTCAGCTACGCTTTGCTGCGGTTCGAGATCAATATCCGCGCCTCGGCCATCCTGGGTTTCGTCGGTGCCGGAGGTCTGGGCTACGAGCTGCGCAACGCCATGTCCTGGGGGCAGGGGCGCTACGATGAGGCCGCGGCCATCTTCATCCTTCTCTTTGTCACTATTGTGGTCGTTGATCAGATCTCTGGCTATCTGCGCGACCGTCTGACCCACGGGTCGGAAAAAGGAGCCTCGGCATGAGTACCTTTGCCACCGATCTGTCTATTGACGACCTGAAGGCCGAAGCTGATCGCCTTTTCAGCCGGAAACGCATCGTGAATTTCGGTCTGCCGGGGCTGGTTGCCCTTTACCTGATCTACGTATTCTTCGCCTTCGACGTGCCGGGTCTGACCGAGCGGGCCAACTGGGAAAACGGCAAGACGCTTGTGGCGGACAGCTACAGTTACAAGACCCATATCGCACGCGACAACCGTACTGGCGAGATCTCTGCCGCGATCGAGGGTGAGCGGAAGGGGCGCTATCCCGACGGCACAGCGCCGGATTGGGTCGCGCTGGGTGAGACCACGGTGATCGATCTGGAAGACGGCCATGTGGTGCGTTTTGGGCCCGAGACGATTGAATACGTTATCCCCGGCTACGGCACCGTGCGCGCAACCCCCAGCCGATCGGCTGGTGTGCAGGCCGAACTTCCTGCCGGAGAGGTTCCGGACTGGATCAATGTCTCCAAGAACCGTCTGGCCATCAAAACCGATGCAGGCCGCCTGACTGTGACCCGCAACCGGTCCGAGGTGTTCCGCTACTTCACCGGGTGGGAGCTGTTCTGGTTCACGCTCGACAGCCCCTACTACGGCAAGTCCTTCCCCGAGCTTGTAAGTCTCGCGGCATCCGGTGAGGCGGGCGCGATCCTGAATGACTTCTGGACCAACAAGATGTGGCGGCATCAGGACGTGGCCTGGGCGATCTTTGAGACGATCCTTATGGCGTTCCTCGGCACGTTGGGCGCGGGCATGATCGCTCTGCCTCTGGCCTTCCTCGCGACGCGGAACTTCAACCCGCTGCGCTCGGTCCGCTTTGCAACGCGGCGCGTGTTTGACTTTGTACGCGGAGTGGATGCGCTGATCTGGACCGTGGTTCTGGCGCGTGCTTTTGGCCCGGGACCACTGACAGGGGCGCTGGCCATTTTGGTGACCGACACCGGAACCTTCGGGAAGATCTTCTCGGAGGCGTTGGAGAACGTCGACAACAAGCAGATCGAAGGCATCCAGTCCACCGGGGCCAACGCGCCGCAGCGCTACCGCTTCGGGGTGATCCCGCAGATCACGCCAGTTCTGCTCAGCCAGCTTTTGTATTTCCTCGAATCCAACACACGCAGTGCGACCGTGATTGGCGCGATCACCGGTGGCGGGATAGGTCTGTTGCTGACGCAGGCGATCATCACGCAGAAAGACTGGGAAGAGGTAGCCTATTACATCGTTCTCATCATTCTGATGGTGATGCTGATGGATTGGTTCTCGGGCTGGTTGCGCAAGCGTCTGATTCAGGGTGATACCGGTAAAAAGCGCAAGCCGCGCGGCGCAGCCAAGCTGCAGTCCTGAGCGGATGGGGAATACGATGACGCGTCTGCGCTCTGATCAGCCTTTCATCCATCCGGACTGCCAGATCTCGAACAGCAGTTTTGGAGCCTATGTCGAGATCGGTGCCGGGACGCGGGTCGCCAATTCGCGGTTCGATGACTACTCCTACTGCGACCGAACTTGTGACATTGCGAATGCCGAGATCGGCAAATTCGCCAATATCGCCAGCTTCACCCGGATCGGCGCGACAGATCATCCAATGGAGAAGGCTTCCCTGCATCACTTCCTGTATCGCTCAGCGGATTATTGGGAGGATGCTGAAGACGATGCAGAGTGGTTTGCGCATCGTGCCGGGCGACAGGCGTCGATTGGCCATGACACGTGGATCGGTCACGCGGCGATCATCAAGCCCGAGGTGACGATTGGGCACGGGGCGGTTGTGGCGTCCGGTGCGATCGTGACCAAGGATGTCGCCCCCTACACGATTGTTGCCGGGGTGACCGCGCAACCGATCCGACGGCGCTTTTCCGAACAGGTGTCAGAGAGGCTACTGGCACTGGCCTGGTGGGATTGGAGCCACGACAGATTGCGTCACGTGCTGCCGGATTTCCGTGCATTGCACATCGAGGCGTTTCTGGAAAAATACGAGTAACCCTCCCGCGCCTGCATGTGCATCGGCTGCGCCGATACCCATTGGCAGCCTTGGGCCCGGCGCCGCGCTTTGCGCGGCGCGACCCCCAACGGGATGAGGCCTCCGGCAGGAGGCTGAAGACGGGCGGGAGCGCCCCTTTGTCAGGTCTCGTTCAACGTCAGAGTCACGCGCTCACCGGCGAAAACGGTTTTTCCATACTCGACCGGTTGCCCATCTGGGGCCGCATTGATCCCAACCGAATGCAGGATCGGCGCGCCTTCATTGAGGTTCAGGTGCAGCGACTGCGTCGCTGTTGCTGCGCGGGCCGTCAGCCGCGTGGACGTCCGTATGAAATCCTCAATCCCGCAGAGCTGAAGTGCCTTGGTGACGGATTGCGTTTCGGTCAGGTGGGTGAGGATTTCAGGCAAACGGAACGCCGGGAAGACGCTTTGAAACAGTGCGATGGGTTGGCCGTCTGCCAGTGACAGTCCGTCATAGACATGAACCGGATCACCGGGCCGCAAAGCCAGTGCTTCGGCTTCGGCCTCATCAGCGGCGCGCGTGGTCAGGGATAGGATGCGCTTGCCCGGTATCTTGCCGCTGGCGGAAATGCTCTTGTGGTACCTGACCCGCTTGCCAATCGGATAATCCGTTGGCCGCGCGGTGACAAAAACACCCGCCCCGCGGCGAGGCTGAACCAAACCCTGCTCTGCCAGCTCGGCCAGCGCGCGCCGGACCGTATGGCGATTGACGCCGTGGGTTGCCGCCAGCTGCGCCTCGGTCGGCAGCCGGTCGCCTGTACCAAAGCGCCCCTCGGCGATATCCGAGGTCAGGCTGAGTGCGATGCTTTTCCAGATCGGTGTTTTGCTCATGTCATCAAAACTTCACGGTCTCATGGATTGCCTAAAAGGCGGATGCAGGTTAAGATTTGTCTAGTTGTATAGTTCGAGCAGACAACCGCGACAAGGGCTTTCGATGACAGAACAGATGAAAAGCAACGGGATCACGCGTCAGGAATGGATGGGCCTCCTGGCCCGCGCCCCCGAAGATGCGATGATGCTGCTTTGGGACAAGGTGGCGGATCGTCCGTCGTTCAAGTGGTTGCGCAGCCCCGAGATTGGCGGAGTGATGGTGCGCGGTCGTGCGGGCGCCGTTGGGACCCCGTTCAATCTGGGTGAAATGACGGTCACGCGCTGTTCGTTGGCCTTGGAGGACGGCACAGTGGGGCATGGCTATGTCCAGGGCCGCTCCAAGCCCAAGGCCGAGACCGCCGCACTGATTGATGCTCTGATGCAGACCGAGGCGGCGGATCGTCTGACCGAACTGGTGATCACGCCGCTCAAGACCCAGATGCAGAATACCCGCAGGGCACGTGCGGCAAAAGCGGCGGCCACCAAGGTCGAATTCTTCACGCTGGTCCGGGGAGAGGACTGATGAACGCACAATCGCATTTTTCAGGTGGATTTCAGGACGCCCCGCGCGATGCTGCGTACGCGTTTCGGGCCGCGATGACCGTGATGGCACGGCCCGGCGAGATCAGAACGCTGGTCGGGGCAGCGCCTCCGGCACCGCTATCAGTCGCGGCAGGCACGTTGTTGTTGACGCTGTGTGATGCGGATACGGGCGTCTATCTGGCGGGCGCGGCAGATACGCCGGAAATGCGTCAATGGCTCAGGTTTCATACAGGTGCGCCGATAGTCGAGGCATCAAAAGCGGATTTCGCCGTGGGCCGCTGGTCTGATCTGATGCCTCTGGGTGACTACAGGATCGGCACCTCCGAATACCCCGATCGCTCGACCACTTTGATTGTTGAGAGTGATGCACTCGCGCCTAAGGGTGCGGTTCTGAGCGGCCCGGGGATCAAGACCGCGGCACGTCTGTCGCTGCCGGATATCCCGGCGCTACAGGACAATGCGATGCTCTTTCCCTTGGGCTGTGACTTCTTCTTCACCTGCGGGGATCAGGTCGCGGCCTTGCCGCGCAGCACGCAGATTCAGGCAGAGGGATAGCCGATGTATGTAGCCGTCAAAGGTGGTGAAAAGGCCATCGAAAACGCCCATGCCTGGCTGGCCGAGGAGCGCCGGGGCGATACCGACATCGCCGATCTGAGCATCGCGCAAATCCGCGAACAGCTTAGCCTTGCCGTCAATCGGGTCATGGCCGAGGGGTCGCTTTACGACCCGGACCTCGCCGCGCTGGCGATCAAGCAGGCGCGCGGGGATCTGATCGAGGCGATCTTTCTGATCCGCGCCTATCGCACCACGCTGCCCCGGTTTGGCTATTCCAACCCGGTCAAGACGGGGGATATGGCCTGTGACCGTCGCGTCTCGGCCACGTTCAAGGACGCGCCGGGCGGGCAGGTGCTGGGGCCGACATTCGACTACACGCATCGTCTGCTGGATTTCAAACTGGCCGCCGATGGAGGGGTTGCCCCGGCACCCGAAGGCGACGCCCGGCAAGAGCCGACACCGCATATCACGAGCTTTCTCAAGGGTGAGGGAGTTATTCAGGACGAGCCGCTCAGCGAGGATGCGCCGGGCGACCTGACGCGGGAACCAATGGAGTTTCCGTCGACCCGCCCTCTGCGCTTGCAGGCCCTGACACGCGGGGATGAGGGGTTCGTTCTGGGAATGGCCTATTCAACCCAACGCGGCTACGCCCGCAACCACGCCTTTGTGGGTGAGCTGCGGATCGGTAAAGTTGCGGTCGAGATGGAAATCCCTGAGCTGGGTTTCGCCATTGAGATCGGCGAGGTCGAGCTGACCGAATGTGAAACCGTCAACCAGTTCCAGGGTTCCAAGACGGAACCGCCGCAGTTCACCCGCGGCTATGGTCTGGTCTTTGGGCAGTCCGAACGCAAGGCGATCTCGATGGCTCTGGTCGACCGGGCGTTGCGTTGGAAAGAACTGGGCGAAGACAACCTGGGGGCTGCAGCACAGGATGAGGAATTCGTCCTCAGTCACGCGGACAATATTCAGGCCACCGGGTTCCTCGAACACATCAAGCTGCCGCATTACGTGGATTTCCAATCGGAACTGGAACTTGTGCGCAAGCTGCGCCGCGAGGCGGAAGAACGCATAGCCCCCAAGGAGGCCGCAGAATGAAAGCAGTTGTTTTTGATATCGGTGGCGTACTTGTCGATTGGCAACCGCATCTGGCGTGGGTTGAGGCGTTGGGATCGGAAGACGCCGCCCATGCCTTCATCAAAAGGACAGATTTCCTTGCGCGCAACGCGCGGGGCGACAATGGTGAGCGCTTCGCCGATATGGCGCAGGAGCTTTCGGACCCCCGCGATCAGGAGCTGTTCGCAGCCTATGTCGACCTCTACGCCCGCACGGTCGAGACACCGATCCACGGCACATGGGACGTTCTGGACCGTCTGAAGACGCAAGGCACGCCGGTCCACGCCATCACCAATTGGTCGGCGGAAACCTGGCCCGAGGGGCTGAAGGTGCAACCACGGTTGGGTGAGGTCTTTGGCACGCTGGTCGTGTCGGGGCAGGAGGGTGTGATGAAGCCTGATGCCCGGATTTTCGAGATCCTGTGCGAACGTTCCGGCCACGCGCCCGAAGACTGCGTGTTCATCGACGACGGCCTGCACAATGTCAAAGGTGCAAAGGCAGTGGGAATGGACGCCATTCACTTCACGTCGCCGCAGGCTTTGGACGTCGCGTTGACAGAAAGAGGTTTGCTATGACCGAGTACAACTTCGCCTATCTGGATGAGCAGACCAAACGGATGATCCGCCGGGCGATCCTCAAAGGATTGGCGGTGCCGGGATATCAGGTGCCCTTTGCCAGCCGCGAGATGCCGATGCCCTATGGCTGGGGTACCGGCGGTGTTCAGGTCTCGGCAGCAACGCTGACGCCTGACGATACGTTCAAGGTGATTGATCAGGGTGCAGATGACACGACCAACGCTGTGTCGATCCGCAAGTTTTTTGAGAACACAGCCGGTGTTGCGACCACGGAAGAGACCGAGAAGGCCACCGTCATCCAGACCCGCCATCGCATTCCCGAAGCAAAGCTGACCGAGGATCAGATCCTTGTCTATCAGGTCCCGATCCCAGAACCTCTACGCTTTCTCGAACCACGCGAGACCGAGACGCGAAAGATGCACAGCCTTGAGGAATACGGGCTGATGCACGTGAAGCTTTATGAAGATATCAGCCAACATGGCGCGATCTCGACCTCATATGCTTACCCGGTCAAAGTGTCGGACCGCTATGTGATGGACCCATCGCCAATCCCTAAATTCGACAACCCGAAGCTGGAAATGGACGCAATCCAACTGTTCGGCGCGGGACGCGAACAGCGGATCTACGCGGTGCCGCCGCATACCAAGGTCGTCAGCCTCGATTTTGAGGACTACCCGTTTGAGGCCTCCAAAGCCGATCACCCTTGCGACCTTTGCGGGGCCGAGGACAGCTATCTGGACGAAGTCATCATGGATGACGCGGGCAGTCGGATGTTTGTCTGCTCGGATACGGACTACTGCCGGTCGCGCCGTGAAGCGGGCCACCAAGGCCCCATGACCAGAGAGGACGCGGCATGACCCCGCTGTTGCAAGTCAAGGACATCGAAAAGAACTACGGCGCCCGGATCGGGTGTACGGATGTCAGTTTTGATCTCTATCCCGGTGAGGTGATGGGGATTGTCGGCGAAAGCGGGTCGGGTAAATCGACGTTGTTGAACTGTCTGGCGGGTCATCTTGAACCTGATGTTGGGCAGGTAATCTTTGACACCCGCGCAGACGGTCCTGTCGATACGGTCACCATGTCCGAGCCCGAGCGGCGGATGCTGAGCCGCACAGATTGGGCCTTTGTTCATCAACACGCCCGCGACGGGTTGCGGATGTCGGTCAGTGCGGGCGGCAATATCGGCGAGCGCCTGATGGCCGTCGGGGATCGTCACTATGGCGACATCCGCGACAAGGCGATCGATTGGTTGGGCCGGGTCGAGATCAGCGAGGCGCGGGTCGACGATCGGCCCACGGCGTTCTCGGGCGGGATGCAGCAGCGTCTGCAGATCGCGCGCAATCTGGTGACGGGGCCTCGGCTGGTGTTCATGGATGAACCGACCGGAGGGCTGGACGTCTCGGTTCAGGCGCGTTTGCTGGACCTTTTGCGCGGTTTGGTGCGTGAGATGGGTCTGAGCGCGATCATCGTCACCCATGATTTGGCTGTTGTGCGCCTGCTGGCAGACCGGTTGATGGTGATGAAAGACGGCCATGTGGTGGAAACCGGCCTGACCGATCAGGTGCTGGACGATCCGCAACACGCCTATACGCAGCTGCTTGTGTCCAGCGTTCTGCAGGTTTGATTATTTGGGAAAAGATGAAGCGATGATTGAGCTTACAGACGTCAGCAAGAGCTTTACCCTGCACAATCAGGGCAGTGCGGTCATTCCGGTGATGGAGGGTGCCTCGCTGAAAGTAGGACCCGGTGAATGCGTTGCGCTGACCGGGGCCTCGGGCGCGGGGAAATCCACCTTGATGCGGGTGATCTATGGGAACTATCTGGCAGCTTCTGGCACGGTCTTGGTCGGCGGGTTGGACGTGGCAAAAGCCCAACCGCGCGAGATTCTGGCGCTGCGGCGTGAGACGCTGGGCTATGTCAGCCAATTCCTGCGGGTTGTCCCTCGGGTCCCCACGCTTGAGGTCGTAGCCGAGCCGCTTTTGGCGCTAGGCTGTGACCGGCAAGCCGCTTTGGACAAGGCGGCGGGGTTGCTGGCTCGGTTGAACATTCCCGAACGGCTCTGGTCGCTCAGCCCAACTACGTTTTCAGGCGGTGAGCAGCAGCGCGTGAATATCGCGCGCGGTTTTGCGCATGACTACCCAGCGATGCTGCTGGACGAGCCGACGGCCAGCCTGGACGCGCAGAACCGGGAAACGGTTTTGTCGCTGATCGAAGAGGCCAAGGCCCGCGGGGCCGCAATTGTTGGGATTTTCCACGACGTCGAGGCGCGCGAGCGTGTGTGCGACCGTTCGGTGAATGTCTCGGAATTCACGCCCGGACAGGCGGCATGAGCCTTGCACCCGTCATAGCGGTTGTTGGCCCGTCAGGTGTGGGTAAGGACAGCGTCATGGCTGCACTAGAGGCCCGCGCGTTGGGAATTCAGCGCTTGCGCCGTGTGATCACGCGGCCCGAGGGGGAAGAGGGCGAGGATTTCGACCGGGTCTCGGTCGAGGTGTTTGAGCAGATGGTGCTGGACGGAGCGTTCTCGATGCACTGGCAGGCGCATGGGCTGCATTACGGTGTACCTGTGCAGATCGCGGAACAGCGCACGCAGTGTCAGGCTGTTCTGGTCAATTTCTCCCGTGCGGTTCTGCTGCAAGCGCAGGAAGTGTTCGGGGACCTCATCGTGATTTCGCTGACCGCCGACGCGAAGGTTCTGGAACAGCGCCTTGCGGCACGGGCGCGCGAGACCACCGAAGAACAGGCTAGGCGCCTTGGCCGTGCAAAAGCGCCTCTGCCCGAAGGATTGCGCCGGGTGATCGAGATCGACAACTCGGGCGCGCTGGACGATACGGTCAGCGCGATCCTTGCGCGGCTTCAGCGGGAAAGGGCGTAGCGATGGATCAGGTGAAAACGACCATCCTCGGCCTCGCCCATCAGGGCCAGATCGTCGATCCGAAAGGGCGCGGGCAGCTTTGGGGCCAGATGCGCGTCCAAAGCCGCTTCGACCTCCGCCAGAACGGGTTTCGCCAGTTTTCCGCTCAGCGTGATGTGGAAGCGGAAGGCCTCCAACACGTAAGGATAGCCCCACTGCACCAGATTGACGTCCTGCACCGGGGTCAGGATTGCCGCGCGTCGGCGGGCCAGTTCGGCCTCGGACGCAGGCGCGCGGAACGCGTCAAGCTCTTGCACACAGGCCGCGGCGAGGGCGTTCAGGGCATAGGTCTCTCCGACCGGGCGCAACGCCAGAAACCGGCCCAGTCGCGCGATCTCCAGTCCGTCCAGCGAGACCGGCGCTTGGCGTGCGGCCAGCGTAGCGCAGGCGTCGTAGAGCGCCTCAACCGTCTGCCCATCGCGCAGCCGGAACGGAGGTTTCATCGTCGCGTGCAACCCGTATTTGCGCGGCACCTCGGTGACCGAGGCAACGTCGATCCCGTCCACGGCGGGATGCGCCACCGGTGCGCCGGTCTCTATGTCCCAGCCCAGCCAGCTGGTTGCAAATTGCGTCCACTCTGCATCGGCAGGGGGGGCATAGTAGATCGCGTATCGCGTGAATGTCACATTGGCCTCCTATTTCGTGGCCCGTTCAATAGCTCAAACTGTGTGAAGTTCAGATGACAGAAGAAATGATCCTTGCCAATGCCACGCTCGTTCTTCCGAACGAAACCGTCACAGGGAGCGTTCGGGTCATAGGAGAAAGCATTGCGGATATCGACACAGGCGCTGTGGTCCCCGCTGGCGCGGTCGATTGCGAAGGCGACTATATCAGCCCGGGTCTGGTCGAGCTGCACACGGACAACCTTGAGCGTCACATCCAGCCGCGCCCCAAGGTCGACTGGCCCCACGCCGCCGCGATCCTCGCCCATGATGCCGAGTTGGCAAGCACCGGGATCACCACCGTGTTTGACGCGATGCGGATCGGGTCCATCCCCTCAGGCGCGGCCCGGTATCTGAAATACGCGCGCGGCCTGTCGCAGGAACTTTGGGACCTGCGCGAACAGGATGCGCTGAAGATCAGCCACTTCCTGCATCTCAGGGCCGAGGTGTGTTCTGAAACACTGGTCGAAGAACTAGACGAGTTCGGCCCTGAGGACCGTGTTGGTCTTGTCTCGATCATGGATCACACACCGGGTCAGAGGCAGTTTCGCGATCTCTCGAAGCTTGAGGCCTATATGAAGGGCAAATACGCCATGGACGATGATACGTTCATGCAACACGTGGCCCATCTGAAAGGGCTGCGTGACCGGAATGGCGAAAAGCATGAGGTTGAGACCGTCAAGGCCGCCAACCGATTTGGTGCGGTTTTGGCCAGCCACGATGACACGACGGAAGAGCAGGTCCGGGTTTCCGCAGATCACGGCATTCGTCTGGCCGAGTTCCCGACGACGGTTGAAGCTGCTCGTGCCTGCCACATGCACGATATAAAGGTCATGATGGGGGCGCCGAACATCATCCGGGGTGGGTCGCATTCGGGCAACGTCGCGGCGCAGGAACTGGCCGATCTGGGCCATCTGGATATCATCTCGTCCGACTACGTGCCCTCGGCCTTGCTGCTGTCGGCTGTGCGGTTGGGGCAGATGTGGGGTGACATGGCGCGCGGGCTGCGGACTGCAACCCAATCCCCGGCGCAGGCCGTGGGGCTCGAGGACAGGGGCGTGTTGCGCACCGGCGCCCGCGCGGATCTGATCCGGTTCCGCATGCGGGCAGGTGTTCCCGCCCTGAATGCGGTCTGGTCGCGCGGGCGACGCGTCGCCTGATCAGGCCATGTAGAACAGGTAGCGGTCCGGAGCGATGGTTTCTGGCCCTTCGATCTGATCGAACCCGACCAGTGGCTGGCCCGAGATCAGCAATCCTCCGGGCTGCATCACCTGCGCGATCAGAGGGCTGAGGCGCGCCGCCTCGGCCACGTCATCCGCCTTGATCCCCCGACCGAAATCATAGTGCGCCATCGCCATCTTGTGACCTGCGCTGGCAAGCTTTCGCAGCATCGGTTCGGCCTCGCCCTGCAGGAAATCCTGTTCCGGAGGCGTGCTGTCGGGGTGGCATTGCAAAACGCGATCCATCACCCAGATGCGACGCTCAGGCAGGATTTCACGCAGATGGTCATAGGTGCGCCCATTGCCCAACCCCATGTCCAGCACATCACCTGTCTGATCAGCGATCTTCGCAGCGGCCCAATTCAGCCCGTCGCGTTGCGCGGTCAGGCGGCGCAGCATGGAATCCAGTCGGCTCATTCGGGGTCTCCGTTTCCGTGTCCGGGGGCGGTCCAGAGGGTCGCCGGCCCGTTCAGCAGGTGTTTCAGCAAGGCTTCGGTAAAGGCCCAGATGTCTTGATCATGGACCAGATGATGGGTCAATACGCCGAGCGGTTCGCTGTTGTCGGCGCGCCCTTCCCGGCGGTCCTGCAGCAGCGCGGTGGTGTCCCGGATCAGCGCGTCAGGTGCCGCCAAACTGCGGCTGCCGCGCCAGTCGATCGGGTCGATATGGGTGTTGACCTGCTCCAACCCCGGCGCGGCCTGCGCCGATGTCCGAGGGGTCGCGGTCGAGAGGATTTCATACCCGAGATCGGGCAGACGTGCGGCAATCTCGGGCGCGATACGGTTCCACGGGGGGACGAACATGGGACACAAACTATCCGGAAATAGGGATTGCAGGCGCGTCATACCGGCCTCGGCGTCCTGCAAGATCGTCTCCATGGGACGGTGCAGCCGGAATTCGGATTTCTTTTCCTCTGGCGGAGCGTGGTTTTCATGCGCCCAGCCGTGGACAACCGGTATCAGGTTCGGCCGCTGCGCCATGGAAGAGGCCAGTTCGCTTGTCGCATCACGCGGGATGATCGCCAGGTGAACCGAAATCCCAAGCCGTTCAGACAAGGCGGAGAGTTGGTCCAACTGAGGCGTCGGAGCAATCGCATCGTCGTCCCGCCACCACAGCGGAAAAGACAACCCTTGGTCGCGCCAAATCGCCAGTTCTTCGTCCAATATGTGCCAGTCTACCATCATCTGCGCGCGTCCCAGAGCCTCTGAGCGATCTCAACGCTGCGCTGTGCTCCGTCGAAGCCAAAGCCCTGCGTCGAACGGGGCACGTCTGAAATGACTCTCTGCAGCGCCTCGGAAAGACGGGCCGCGTCAAGGTCTTTGCTGGGAAGAACTTCCATCGCCGAAAGCGCAGACAGGCTTTGCCCGCGCAGGCTTTGTTCCACTTCATTCCCGTCATCAAACGGCACCATCACCGCCGGAGTACCCGATTGCAGCAGGTCCATTGCGGTGTTGTAGCCGCACATGCTCACCGACGCCGCTGCATGAGGGAGCATTTGCCGAAAATCCGGGCGCACAGGTTCGATGATCACAGGCGCGCCTTCGGCCAGCCGCGACAGTTCAGAAATGCGTGCTTCGGCATCACGCCCGCCCACCAACAGGCGCCAGCGCCTGTTGGGCATCTTTCGGGCGGCCTCGATGGCCGCGTGAAAGATCGGCTGCCCTACCGATCCACCGCCCGCGCTGACCAGAATCTCTCCCTCACCAACACCGTCCGGATGGGGCTGCGGTGCAACCGGCGCGACAAAGCCGGTATAGTGCAAATATCCGGCCAGCCGCTCCGAGACGGGCCAGCTGACAGTCAGCGGCGTGATACGCTCATCCGCGTGAACCAGAACACCGTCATAAAACGCGTCAATTATCTCTTCGGCCCGTTCGGCCTTGGAGGGTTTGGACGGCGGCGCCAGAATATCGCGGATTGAGCTGAGGATGACGGGGTTGTGCGGCAGTGCCCGCGCGGTGGTCAGAGCAGCCTCGAATTCACCTGCCAACACGCGGCGGCCAAAGGGGAAAAGCTCGGTGATCAGCACGTCCGGACGGAACGAGCGGACGGCCTCAACCAACGCCACGGTTCGCGCGTTGCGATAGGTTTCATCGGCCTCTTTGCCATCCTCACCCAACAGCCGGGTAAAGTTGGTCCCGTCCGAGCGCAACGGCGGCAAGCCAAACAGCGTCAGGCCCGTGCTGTCAAGCTGCGGCGCTGACATGCCGCCAGAAACCACCATCACCTCATGGCCTGCACCAGCAAAGGCACGCCCCAGCGTCAAGGTTCGGCTCAGGTGCCCGGTTCCCAACAGGTGGGTGACGACAAGCATCACTTTCATGGCGTGGCCTCGCGCTTGTTCAGGCGGGTTGGTTCTGCTTCGGGCGTCATCGTCTCCATGTCGATGACATAGAGCCTGTTGCGCTTGATTTTGAAAGGGGCAGGGCCTTCAAAACCCCATCCCCAGGCCCGCGCCAGAATGACCCGCATGATGCCGATGTGACATACGGCCAGGGCGTCTTGCCGGAGTTCTGCCAGCCAAGGCGCGAGACGATCTGCAACCTCAGCTGGGCTTTCGCCATTCGGAGGGCGGTAGTCCCAACCCCAGTCTTCGATATGTTTGTAGCCGCTGGCCGGGTCTGCAATCAGGTCTACACCGCGCAGCCCCTCCCAATCGCCCCAGTTCATCTCGATCAGCGCATCGCTGGTCATCGGGGCACGGCCCGAGATGATCTGCGCCGTCTCACGCGCACGATGCAACGGGCTGGCCCAGATCTGGACCTGCTCCCAAGAGGCGGGCAGAGCGTATCCGGACAGTTCAGTCCGCGCTTCGGGGTCCAGTGCGATGTCGCTGCGCCCCTGAATTTGTCCGGCGCGGTTCCAAGGTGTATGACCGTGTCGCAGCAAGGCCAATCTGGTCATGCGGAACCCTCCAACATGGGCCGGAGGGCCTGCCAGAACCGCCGCGTCGCGCCCGACATCAGGTGGCGGTCGGCAACGTATTGGCGAGCCTTTCTCCCCAGCCGCCGCCGCTCTTCACGGTTTTGCAACAGGGACTGCATGTGTCGGGCCAGGCCTTGCGCCGCTTGTTCGACACTCGGGTAGTCCGAGGGCGAAAGCACGTCACGCACGCCGGGGCGGTCTTGCGCGACCGCAGGCAGGCCCGCGGCCTGAGCCTCAAGATAGATCATGCCGTAGGCTTCGTTGACGCCGGGCCAGACCACAAACCCCGAGTTCTGATAGAGTTGGCCCAAGCTCTCTTGATCCAGTTGGCCCAGTAACGTGACCTTTTCGCCGAACGGGGCCATGAGTGCTTCAACTTCGCCTCGGGCCGGTCCGTCGCCTGCGATCTGCAACTGCCAATCGCCAGTGAGATATGTCAGGGCTTCGGCCAGCAGCTGATATGAGGCCAGCTTGTCCCCGTGCCGCATCATGCCGACCGCCAGCATCGGGCCCTCGGCAGCGGCCTGAGGGGGCAAATCCGAAATCGGCAGAAACGGTGGTAATTCGACCAGAGCCTGAGTGCCAAAGCGGTCTCGCTCCAACGTGATCAGATCATTTGCGGTGTGATAGAAAATCACCTTGGCCGCATCGCAGGCCTCATGGGCGGATTGCGCGAACCCGGCCCAAGGGCCATTCAGGCGGCTGCTGGCCCGTGTGCTTTCCATTTGAACATAGGGGATCCGCCGCGCCGCGCAGACCTGCGGGCCAATCAGATCCGGGGCTTTGTAGTAGTTGTGATAGGTCACCCAAAGCGAAGTGTCTTGCGGCAACGCGGTGATCAGGCGTTGAGTTTCGGCTTCGGCCGCCGCGCGCAAGGCGTGCTGTTTGGAGGTATCTCCGTGCTTGTCATAGATCCGCAGCTCGGAGACAAGGTCGACGTGATCCCCCTCGGCGGCAATGGCGGTGATCAGGTTCCGCGCCATCTCGCGGTCGCCCGAAGGGGTCGGGCTGTGTGGAGACTTCATAGGGGCGTAGAACGCCACGCGAGCCATCAGACCGTTTCCGGGCACAAAGCGTTCAGCCGATCCGAAAGCCGCGCGATACCCGGGTCCATCCGGAACTCGGCCAGCAAACGGTCATAGGCGGCATGGGCCATTTTGGCGGTGGTTTCGGGATCGCGCGCAAGCATCAGCATCGCGTCGGCCAGCGCCTTTGGGTCGTCATCCGACAGGATGCCGTGGGTGCCTGAGGTGATGAATTCAGGAATCGCCGACACCGGCGTCGATAGGATCGGCAGGCGTTGCGAGGCGGCCTCCATCAACACATTGGGCAACCCGTCGCGGTCACCATCCTCGGCAATGCGGCTGGGCAGGACGAAGAGGTCGGCCGCGCGCATGGCCTCGATCACTTCAGGCTGATCGCAGGCGCCTTTCCAGCTGATCCGGTCGGCGATGCCGGCTGCCGTGGCGCGGTCGCGCAGTACGTCCCCCAAGGCGCCACCGCCGATATGGGTCCAATGCCAGTCCAGCGCCTCGGGCAGCAAGGCCAAGGCATCAATCAGGCGGTCGAAGCCTTTCTTTTCGACCAGCCGCCCGACCGAGATCATTTGAAACGGCCCGTCCGCCGGGCGAAGCTCCCGGTTCGCGGGGCTTGGAAAGCGGGCAAGGTCCAACCCGTGGTAGATCAGGTCAACGCGTGCGGGGTCATCCGCCAGCTCCCGCAGATGGGCGGCCCCTATAGCGGTACATGTGGCCCCGAAGGCAGCGCCGTAGGTTGCCGCTTGCAGCTTTTCGCGCTTTTCCCATTCGGGCGAAGTCCAGATATCCTTGGCGTGGGCCGAAAAGCTCCATGGTACACCGCGCATGATGGCGGCATAGCGCGCCACCGATGAGGGCGTGTGCATGAAATGGGCATAGAGCGCCTGCGTTGCGCCCGGTAGTTCCGCTGCCAAAACGCAGGCCTGTCCGAAGCGGCGAATGCGGTTGTGGGTCGGGTCGCGGCGCAGGTCCTGCCGCCAAACGCGGTGGGCCTCGGCATAGCCGGGCAGGCGCTGGGCGATGGCCCGTGCGGCCCAGACGCGCTGTGGTTCCTGATAGAGGTACTCGGGCAGATAGCGCACCTGACCCTTGAACCGGTCATGCAGAGGATGGCGCTTGGTGTCGGTTGGGTGGCGCAGGGACCAGATGTCAAACTGATGCCCGGCCTCCTGCAAGGCGACCAGTTCCTGAGCAATAAACGTCTCGGACAGGCGCGGCCATCCTTTGACCAGCACCGCGAGTTTCGGGTCTTGGGATGTCATCCGGTCGCTCGTTCCTGTTCCCGACGCAGCAGCGCATCGACGCGGCCTGTCACATAGTCCAGACCGTCCAGCAAACCGTCGCTGATCGCCTGCGAGGGCAGGGGCTGACTCGGCAGTTCGCGGATTGCGCGGATCATTGCGTCTGTCGTCAACCCGTCGCGCTGTTCGTCCAGCATGCGGACAAGGCCAAGGTTTTCAGCGCGCGAGGCGCGTATCCATTGTTCCAATCGGGGCGTGGTGCGCGGCACGATGACCGCACGTTTGTCGAAGGACAGCACCTCGCAGAACGTGTTGTAACCGCCCATGCAGACAACGCCCGCTGCCCCGGCAAAAAGCGTTTCGATCTGGGATTCGAACCCGACCGCCGTCACGCGCCCATTCAGCGCGGCCACGCGGGTTTCAAACTCATCGCGCGACTCGCCCGACAGGAAGGGCCCATAGACCAGCACCGCACGGGGCGACAGGGTCGGGTCCTGTTCGTAGGCCGAGAGGACCAGATTGACCATCGCCTTGCCATCGCCGCCACCACCGGGCGTGATCAGGATATAGGGTTGTTCCGGGGAGTCTCCGATCGGGCCGAGGTCGCGGCGCAGATAGCCGGTCCAGTGCAGGCGCGACCGGGCCGAGGGGCTGAGGGGCAGACCCTCGGTCGGGTCGTAGATCGAATGCAATCCGTAGACCCAGATTTCATGATAGAACCGTTCGGTCGCGGCGATCGCATCCTTGCGGTCCCATTCAGCGGCCAGAACCTCGGGCTCGTCCAGAACATCGCGCAGGCCCAGAACCAGCTTGGTGTCGCAGGACTGTTCGAGGAATTCCAGCGTCGGCAGCAGCTCTCCGCGAAAACCGGTGGGTTCCTTGTCGACGATCAGGACATCGGGGTCGAATTGCTGAACGGCTGTCTTGATCAGGCTCGAGCGCAGCTCGGTCACCTCATCAATACCCATGCCAATCGTGCGGGCCGCATAGGACCCGTCCGAGCGTTTGGTCACCCCGGGCAGGCGCACATGGTCGACGCGGCGGGGAAAGGTGAAACGCCCGGCCACAGGCGATCCGGTCAGGATCAACGCGGATGCGCTTGGGTCGGCTTCGGTCATCGCCGCCGCCAGCGCGCGCGAACGGCGCAAGTGGCCTAACCCAAAGGTATCGTGGCTGTAAAATAGCAGGCGCGGCGCGCGGTCCGGATTGTCTTGTTTTTTGCCTAGGCTCATAGGGTCGCCCGTTTTATTGGTCTGGGTGCTGCATCCGCGCGTATGCAAGCGCTACCGTATATCCTTATGATGCGCTTGCCAAAGGGGAAATCGCCTGCCTGCAAATGTGGCAAACATGGCGATTTGGCAACAGGATATTGGGGTATGGGTTCAATTTGCACCAGTCTTTGCCGTTTCGGTCATCGGTTGAAAACAGTCGAGCGTGAGGATTTGAACATGGCCAACAGGTTCTGTACGGTGTGCGCCAGTACCGCAATTGGATGCAAGACCCTATGAAAACGAACTTTCTGGCCGCGACGCTCTTTGCGATTTGGGCCTTGTTGTTGGCATTTCCGGCCAGTGTCATGGCGCAAACCTCGCTGATACCGGGTTATAGTTCGGGCACGGTGTCCGAGGATAATTCGACAGAAGACAGCGATCTGGCTGACGCGATCCGTACCGCCACCGAGGCCGGTGCCAGCGTCATTGTCATAGACAGTTCGGGCAATCTGGTCTCGTCCGCGGGCGAGCAGCCCGAAGCAGAACCAGCTGATGCTGACCCCATGGCCGAGTCCTCGCAACTTATGAGGACGCAGGAGCGTTTCTCGAAGTTCCGCGCGTCGGTTCAGTCGCGCCTTGAGGCGTTGCCCTATTCGGTGTTCGAAGTCGAGTATGTCCTGCGTCAAACCAGCCCGGACGGCCGTATCCAGACCTATGTCGAGGTTCTGGGCTGGAACATCCTCTTCCTGTTGTTGGGGCGTTGGCTGTCGACCGAGATTTACGGCAAACGGTTCGCCAAACGCTGGGTTGTGGCCCGGATCAAGGAAAACCCGCGAGGCTATCGCGAGAAGATGCCGTTTCTTGTCTATCGGTTTGTAATGGGGATTGGCGGCACGATCTTTGCCATGTTGATGGCGTTGATCGTGGGCTATCTGTTCTTTGGCGAGGCTGAAGATATCTCGATCCAGTTTACCGTGACCGCAATTTTCACGGCCTTTTTCCTGTCCCGCACGATTTCGGATCTGTGGCGGATGGTTCTGTCACCCTATCTGAGCCAATATCGCCTGCCACCCTTTTCCGACCGCCACGCCAAGCGGTTGTATATCTGGGCCTCGGCGGTGGCGACCTATGACGTATCGGTCGTTCTGTTTTCGACCTGGGTGGCGGATTTCGGTCTGAACTACAACGTGTACGCTTTGGTTTATGGGTGCCTGACCCTGTTTGGCGCGCTGTTGAATATCCTGATGATCCTGTTCAATGCGGGGGCCATTTCGAACGCGATCCGAGGCGGCCGCGCGCCCGGTCAGGTGTCCTGGATCTTGCGCTCTATCTCCTATGCCTGGGCGCCGGTCCTGATTGTGTACATCGCCTTCAGCTGGTGCAAACTGGCTGTGGATCTTGTGCTGGAGAATGACAATTCGATCCCGATTGTTGCCAGCAGCTATGCGATCTTCATGTCGGTTGTCGTGGCCTATGGCGCGATGAATTATCTGTTGGAGCGCTATTTTGACCGCAACCGCCAGATCGAGCGGATCAATGCCGAGGCAGAGATCGAGCAAATAGCGCCCTCGCCCGAGGCGGCGCAGCGCAAACATGCCATTCTGACATTCGAGGATCTGGCCCGCCGGGTGGCTGGCATTCTGGCATTTGTCGTGGGCAGCTACGCGCTGGTGGTGATCTGGAACCCCGAGGCAAGCTGGAGCGAGGATTTGCCCGTAGGCCGGGCGCTGGATGTGATGGTGATCCTGTTCATCGGTTATATCCTGTTCAATTTCTTCCGCATCTGGATCGACACCAAGATTGCCGATGAAGTGGCCGATAGTGGCGACGAGGCCGAACTGGGCGATGAAGGCGGTGAAGGCGGGCAAAGCCGTCTGGCCACGTTGCTGCCGCTGTTCCGGGGGGCCATTCTGGCCGTTGTTGTCGTGACCATCGTGCTGATCGCGCTGATGGAGCTGGGGATCAATGTCAGCCCGCTGTTTGCTGGTGCTGGCGTTGTTGGTCTGGCGGTTGGTTTTGGCTCGCAAACTCTGGTGCGGGACATCTTTTCCGGCGCGTTCTTCCTGATGGATGATGCGTTCCGCAAGGGGGAGTATATCGACATCGGCGATGTGAAAGGGACGGTCGAGAAGATCTCGGTCCGGTCATTCCAGCTGCGCCACCATCTGGGCGCGCTGAACACCATTCCCTTTGGCGAGATCAAGGTTCTGACCAACTATTCGCGTGACTGGGTGATCATGAAGCTGCCTCTGCGCGTGACCTATGACACGGACGTTGAAAAGGTGCGCAAGTTGATCAAGAAACTGGGTCAGGAGTTGCTGAGTGATCCGGTGATCGGTGACAATTTCATCCAGCCGCTGAAGTCGCAGGGTGTGATCGAGATGCAGGATTCGGCGATGATCATCCGGGTCAAGTTCATGACCAAGCCGGGTGATCAGTGGTTGGTGCGCAAGAAGGTCTATCAGGACATCCGAGAGCTGTTTGCCCGCGAAGGCATCAAGTTTGCCCATCGCGAGGTGACCGTTCGCCTAGCCGATGGTAAAGAGGCCGAAGACCTGACGCCGAAACAGCGCGAGGCGGTGACGGGCGCGGTTCAGGCCGCGATTGACGAGGACTATCTGGACGATATCGGACCGGGTGGCGACGACCGCTAGGGCGCTCTCCCGCCGCTTTGGGCTGCGTCTCTGACGAGACGCCTTCCAAAGCGTTGGGCCAGGCCGCGCGTGCCGCGCGGCGGTGGGCGCATCAGGGCCAGGTTGGGTTCGATGTGCCCAGTCGGGGGGCGGGCAGGTCCCACCTCATCGCTGTTTGACCAATGGTCAGTGCCGATTTCAGGCGATGGCCGACCCCCCATCCGGACTGTTCCGTTTCATCGCCATAGTCGGGTTGCTTAGCCTCGATCCTGTCTTGCCCTGCGTCGGTTTTGCCAAGAATGGCCAGCAACTCGGCGGTGCGTGCCAACGACAGATGGGCGTGCATGATCGAGTTCCCCGATGCTGCCTCGGCCAGTGCCGAGAGAACGGCTGCTGCCATCAGATATCCGGTCGCGTGATCCAGAGCCTGAACCGGCAATGGGGTGGGTTTGTCGGCCTTTGCCCATTCCATCCCGGCATGCGCGATGCCCGCGCTCATCTGAACCAGACTGTCGAAACCTCGGCGTGTGGCCCAAGGGCCCTGCCAGCCATAGGCGTCCAGAGTGACCTCGATCCGGTTGGGGGCAAGCTCGTCGCGTTTCGCTCTGCCAATCCCCAGGGCCTCAAGCGCGCCGGGGCGGTAGCCGTGGATGAATACATCTGCTTGTGACAACAGGTCTTGCAGTTGGGTCAGGCCTTCGGTCGACTTCAGATCCAGATAGGCGCAGCGTTTGCCCAGCGAGATGTCGGGGATCACGCCGGGTTCATCCCAGTCAGGAGGGTCGATGCGCAATACATCTGCTCCGAATCCTGCCAGTGTGCGGGTTGAGACAGGACCAGCCAGAACGCGGGTCAGGTCGAGGACGCGCAGGCCGGCAAGCGGGCGTTCGGCTGTTGCAGCCGGCCGATCTTGCAGAGTGATCTGCCGAGGGTTCTGCCAACTGATCAGCGGGTCGCGGGCAACGGCGCGGCCTTGCGGGTGGTCCAGCCAATCGGCGCGGCTGCGCATGGCGGCTGCGACGCCGCCCTCGGCCACAACGGCGCTTTCGAGGTCAGCGACTGCCCAGCTGCGCAGGGCCTGAGATACGGCTTCGCGGTCGGCTTCTGAACCCAGAACCTTCAGGGCGGCAGCGCGGTGGTGGGGCAGGTTGGTGTGCAACCTGATCCAACCGTCAGACGCGCGGTAGTCGCCTGCGATGGCGTCCCACAGGTTAGGCATTTCCCAGCCATCGGGCTTGAAGGAATAGCGATACCAGAGCGAAGCGAGGCGATGATCTACCGTGATCTCTGGCACGGTTGATGACAGGTTTGCGGCGGCCATGAAGCGGGCCAGCTCCTGACCAACGGCTGCAAAGCTGGCTGTTGCCAGCTCGGAGACGGCAAAGGCGCTGGGTAGGGATCCCTCGCCGGTGGTGCGATAGCTGTCGGCCGCCGGAAGGGAGGACAGCAGGCTCATTGCTGATAGGGGTCCAGACTGTCGCGCAAACCGTCACCAAGAAAGTTGAAGGCCAGAACGACGACGATGATGGGCAGCATCGGAATGGCCGTCCATGGGTAGATCTCGATCGAGGCGAGGTTCTGCGCATCGTTCAGCATCACGCCCCAACTGACCGCAGGCGCGCGCAGGCCGAGGCCGAGGAAGGACAGCGCCGTTTCCCCGAGGATCATTGCGGGAATCGACAAGGTGGCCGAGGCGATCAGATGCGACATGAAGTTCGGCAACAGGTGCTTGCGGATGACCCGGCTCGAACTTGCGCCCATCATCTCAGCCGCGCGGACATATTCCTCTTCCCTCAGGGACAGGAACTTGGCGCGAACGGAACGGGCGAGGCCGGGCCAGTCGAGAATGCCGAGGATGATCGAGATGATGAAGAAGACTGCGACGGGGCTCCAGTTTGAGGGCACGGCGGCGGACAAGGCGAGCCAGAGCGGCAGTTCAGGTAGGGATCGCAGGACTTCGATCACGCGGTTGATGCTCCAGTCGATCCGCCCTCCGAAATACCCGGCCATAGAGCCGAAGAGGATGCCAAGGAAGAACGATACCGAAATGCCGATCAGACCGACGGTCAGCGACAACTGCGCGCCATAGAGGATGCGGCTGAAGATATCGCGGCCCAGCCGGTCCGAGCCCCAGAGGAACAGTGTCGCGCCATCAGGGGCACAGAACAGATGCGTGTCAGAGGGGATGAATCCGGCCAAGCGATACTCGGACCCTTCACAGAAGAACTTGATCGGACGAGGATCCTCGGTGTCGGGAATGAACTTCCACTGGAAGGTCTCAAGATCCGCTTCGGCCGTGATGGGGTAGACATATGGACCGACGAACTCGCCCTCGTGGAACCAGTTGATCGACTGGGGCGGGGCGTAGAGGTGCTCTCCGTTCCGGTCATTGGGGCCATAGGGGGCGATGAATCCTGCAAATGGCAGCATCAGGTAGCACAACAGCAGAAAGACGCCCGAAATCAGGCCCAGCTTGTGCGTACGGAACTTACGCCAGACCAGCACCCAGTTCGGGGCGTCCAGATCGGCGCGCTCAAGCTGTTGGACCGAGGCCTGCGGATCGAACGGGGCGTCGTCAACATAGCGATCGTCAGGGCGTTGGGTCATGCGTCTCGCCCCTCATACCGAATGCGCGGGTCGAGCAGGACCAGCAGGATGTCCGAGATCATGGTGCCGATCAGGGTCAGCAGTGCCACGAACATCAAAATGAACGCCGACAGAAACTGATCCTGCGTTTTCAGCGCCGTCAGCAGGGTCGGGCCAATGGTTTGCAGGCCCAACACCACCGACACCAGAACCGAGCCGGACACCATCGAGGGCAGCAGGTTGCCAATGTCGGCGACGAACGGGTTGAAGGCCACGCGCAACGGGTATTTGGTTAGCATCCGCGACGGGGCCATGCCCTTGGCAACGGCTGTCTCAACATAAGGCTTGCCCAGTTCGTCCAGCATGTTCGCGCGCAGGCGCTGCATCATCGCCGACGCGCCCGAGGTGCCGATGACGAAGGTAGGCACGATCAGGTGGACAAGGATGGATTTCAGCTTGTCCCAGCTCATCGGTTCGCCTTCGAATTTGGGGTCCATCAGGCCACCGATGGGCAGGTTGAAATATTGGTGTCCATAGTAGAACAGGATCAGCGCCAGCAGAAAGTTCGGCGTGGCCAGACCCAGATAGCCGACAAAGGCCGAGGTATAGTCGATCCACGTCCGCGACCGCGCGGCGGCGATCACACCCAGCGGCAGGGCGACGGCGTAGACGAACAGGATCGCCGCCAGATTGACCACAACCGTCAGCCAGAGCGTGTCGCCCACAATATCCGAGACAGGGCGGTCAAACTCGAACGACCAGCCGTAATTGCCTTGGATCAGGCCGTCGAACCCATGAGGACCGGGCCAGAACCCCATCCAGATCAGGTATTGCTCCCACATGGGGCGGTCCAATGCGTATTCGGCCCGCAGAAACTCGGCCTTGGCGACACCAGCGGATTGGCCTGAGGCCTGAAGCTCGGCGATCTGATTGCTCAGGTAGTCGCCGGGCGGCAGGTTGATGATGACAAAAACAAGAACCGAGACCACCAAAAGGGTCAGCAGCATCGTGAAGAAGCGATAAACCGCATAGCGCAGCATGATCATTTAGCTGCTCCTGCTCAGTCGACCAAAAAGAACTCATCCGGGCGATGCACGCCGAAATGTGCGCCGGGTTCCCACGCCCACATGGCCCGCTCGGGGACATTGCGCATACGGTTCGAGACGACAATGGGCTGCGGCGCGCCGTTCAGAATACCGATGGCGTATAGCTGGTCGGCGTGGATATCCAGCATCTCGGTCCAGACGGCAGCGCGCTGTTCATCTGTGGCGGCGATTTCCCAGTCATGGGCCAAGGTCATCAGGCGCTCAGCCTCGGGCATGTCGGGGGCCTCACCCACTTCGCCGCCGGTCTGATAATACTGCCCCCATTTTGGCCAGGCGAGGAACACCTGATCCGTCGGGGCCAGATAGGCAGGCGAGGTGTGGATTTGCGGCAGACCGTCATCCCAGCCGAACCAGACCGAGGCCATGGTGTTGCCCGCAAACACCCGGTTGCGCAGGATATCGCGGTCCAGTGGGCGCATCACCAGATCGACGCCAATCTCGCGCCAGGTGTCGGTGACGATCTGCAGGGCATTTTCGACCTCCTGCCGCTCACCGGCGGTTTCGATGATCAACTCCATCGGGCGGCCATCGGGCAGCAGGCGAATGCCGTTCTTGTCGCGCTCGGCCAGCCCGGCCTCATCCAGCAGGGCGTTCGCCATATCGGGATCATACTGGGCCCAGGCCTGCGCGTTTTCCTCGCTGTAGAAGGGAGAGGCAGGCAGAACTGCCATCGCGCCCGGTTTTGCCAGTTTGAAATAGAGCGCCTGATTGATGGTCTTGCGATCAATCCCCAAAGACAGGGCGCGGCGCACACGCGCGTCTCGCATCACGTCTCGCCAAACCTCATCCGCGTAGTTCAGGTTCGGATAGATCGCGATTTGCGAGGCCGCACCGGTTTCCCACAGCAGCGTCTTGTAGTCGCCAACCGCCTCACCCTTTTTCAGGATCGAAGCATCCCGGAACGCCAGACCACGCCCTTGCAGGTCGGTCTCACCCGCATTGGTTTTGGCGGCCACCAATCCGGGGGCCACAATCTCCATCTCGACCACGTCGATATAGGGCAATTGCACCCCTTTGGAGTCGATGCGGTGGTAATACGGGTTGCGGACGAAGTTGTGGCGGATTTTCTTGCCCGAGCTTGCGTTCAGCCAGGGCTGAAGCGTGGGCAGCTTGTGGTTGTCGAACTTGTAGAGGTTGTCGAGTTTGTTGTGCAGGGCGGCCCAGCTTTTGACGCGGGCATCATCGACCTGCGCGGCCAGATCCTCGGGGTCGACATAGTTCTCGTGAAATTGTTTCAGAAAACCCGACGGGCGGTAGATGAAAGGCGGGCGGGCCTGTGCCAGCGTTTGCAGGAAATCCGGGTTCGGATCATCCCATTCGTAGATTACTGTCGTCTCGTCCGGGAACGAGACGGTTGGGGCCTTGCCCTCGACGATCAGAAAATCAGGTGGTCCGGAGGGGCTGAGTAGCTCGTTATTGGCGACATCTTCCCACCAATACCGAAAATCCTCGGATGTAAACGGCGAGCCATCGGACCATTTATGCCCTTCGCGCAAATGCAGGATGAATTTGCGGTTCCCGTCATTGTCAACCGAGGCCAAAATGTCGGGCACGATACTATAGGTCTCATCAAACCCAACCAGTCGGGCGTAGCCGTAGACAACCATCTGGCGGATATCCTTGGACCGGGTCACCATGGTCCGCATCGTGCCGCCGGGGGTGCCGAATTCACGGCCCTTCGCGGCCAAATCCACCACCAGCGGGTCTTTGGGCAGACGGTCCGCGACCGGGGGCAGATCGCCCGCGTTCACCTCATCCGACCAAAAGCCGCTTTCTTGCAGGACGGGCAGATCGGCCAGCGCGGGCAGCGTCCAGCCAAAGGCCAGCGTGGCGGCCAGCATCAGAGGGCGAGTGGTCTTAAACATGGCAACGTACCTTATGGCCCGGTTCCAATTCCACCAGCGAAGGTATCACGGTGTCCGAGAAACGAAAGGCCTCATCCCAACTGTCCGGCGCGCCGGCACCCAGAGAGACCATTTGCAGGTCAATCGGGCGGTTAATGTCGGGTTCTGGTTGAGCGGCAATCAACGCCTTGGTGTAAGGATGGCGCGGATTGTAGAAGAGTGTTTCGGGAGGGGCTTGTTCGACAATCAGCCCCCGACGCATCACGGCGACTTCGTCAGCGATACGGGCGACTACGGCAAGGTCGTGTGAGATGAAGAAATAAGACAGGTTCAGGCTGTCCTGCAGGTTCTCCAACAGTGTCAGGATTTGTTCCTGAACCGAGACATCCAGCGCCGAGGTCGGCTCGTCACAGACAATCAACTGCGGGTCCAGCATCATGGCGCGCGCGATAGAAAGGCGCTGCCTCTGTCCGCCGGAAAACGCATGCGGATAGCGTTTCAGCATGTCCGAGTTCAGCCCCACGCGTTGCAGCATCTCGGCGGCCTTGTCGCGTTGTTCCGAGATCGAACCGATGCGGTGAATTTCCAGCGGCTCAGTCATCGCATCCTGTATTCGCATCCGCGGACTGAGTGAGCTGTAGGGGTCCTGAAACACCATCTGCGCCTTGCGTTGAAACGCGGTGCGCTGGGCGCGGGTCATCTGGTGAACCGGGATAGGGTCTTCGCCCTGTGCGGTGCAAAACAGAACCTCTCCGCCGGGGTCGGGAAGCTCGGCACCAAGGGCGATCCGGGCGGCCGTTGTCTTGCCTGAGCCGCTTTCGCCGACAATCGCCAACGTCTTGCCACGTGCAAGTTTCAGGTCGACACCACGGCAGGCATGGATTTGCTTGTCGGCCTGCCAGCCCTTGCTGGAGCGCATCGTATAGGTCTTTGAGACCCCTTTCATATGCAGGATCAGGTCCTCGTCGGGCATCGGCAACCCGACGGCGTCCTGATCGGGAATGGCCGGGGCCGCATCGAACAACTGTTTGGTATAGGGATGCGCGGGGGCGGTCAGAATGGGGGCGGCGGGGCCTGACTCCATCACGCGACCCTTGTGCATGACGACGACTTGTTCAGCCATATTCGCCACCACACCCAGATCATGTGTAACAAGGATCAGTGCCATACCGGTTTCGCGCTGAAGTTCCTTGATCAGCCCCAGAACCTGCGCCTGCGTGGTCACGTCCAGCGCAGTGGTCGGCTCATCTGCGATCAGCAGTTCAGGTTTGGACACCATCGCCATGGCGATCATGGCGCGCTGGCGCATACCGCCAGACATCTCGAAGGGATAAGAGTCATAGGCCCGCTGCGGGTCGGGAAAGCCCACGCGTTCAAATTGGGTTAGAACTTCCTTGCGGGCCTGCGCTTCGGACGCGCCGCGATGCAGCCAGAGGACCTCGCTGACCTGATTGCCGATCTTGTGTAGTGGCGACAAAGATCGCATCGGCTCCTGAAAGATCATCGAGACGCGGTTGCCGCGAATGCTGCGCATCTCCCGCTCATTGATTCGCGTCAGATCGGCCTTGCCCTTGGAATCGTTCAGAATAATCGAGCCGCTGCGAATCTGCGCTACGCGCGGTAGGATACGCAACACGGCCCGGCAGGAGATTGTTTTGCCCGAGCCCGACTCACCCACCAAAGCAAGTGTCTGTCCGGCCTCCACATCGAAATTCACGTCTCGCACGACTGAATCTGCCGTGCCGAAACCGATGCTGAGATCCCTGACGGACAACAACGCAGTCATTCGGGTTTTCCACCCGTTTGGCCGTAGATGAGCATCGGCTTTTCAGTCTCCCCGTTTTTTGACTTACTGTCGCGCGGTTTCACGCGACTCGTCAAACCCGTTCTTAGGCTGAAATGTCGCGGGAATGTGAAACTTTCGCAACTACAACTACACAAACAGTTGAGTTTTTGCCATCAAGTTCGTGACCAGCAACAATTGAGCTGGCGTTGATTATCAAAGAGAGAATCCCCTGTGTCCGAAAACCAAAGCCGACTGGATCTGTTTATTGACCGCATGGTGTCGCAGCGCGCCTGCCTTGATTTTGCAATCGAACAGACAAATGGCATGTCGGGGCCGGTGTTTGAACTGGGTCTGGGCAATGGTCGAACTTACCACCACATGATCCAGTACATCCAAAATCGCCCGGTATTTGTCTTTGAACGCGCGGTGGCGTCACACCCCGACTCGACCCCGCCCGAGGACAAGGTGATTTTGGGCGACGTGCGCGACACTCTGCCAGCATCAGTGGATCGGTTCGGTGCGGCGGCCAGCCTGATTCATGCGGATCTGGGCGGGCACAACCGCACAAAAAACGATGCCTTTGCGCGGCTTGTTTCGCCTTTGATTGAACCGCTTCTGGCACCCGGTGGACTGATGGTGTCCAGCGACCGGATGTATTTCGATACGCTGACTGAATTGCCGTTGCCAGCGGGCGCGGTTGAAGGGCGCTGTTTTATCTACCGGAGATGACGCCTCAGGCGTCGCCGAGGTACCACGAAAAGGCCGGGCAAACCGGAGGGACGCAATGCAAGCTATCCTGACGCTGAACGCGGGAAGTTCGACCATCAAATTCGGTGTCTATCGCGCCGACGCTGAGCCCGAGTTGCTGTGGCACGGGCAGGTGGACAATCTGGGACCGGTCGCCCAATTGCAGGTGAAAGGCGACGGCTTGGACGAATCGCGCGATATCGGGCCAGCGGACCATGCGGCTGGGGTTTCGGCGATCTTGCTGGCCATTGAGCCTCTGCTGCGATCGAATCCAATCACTGGTGTAGGCCACCGCATTGTCCATGGCGGGCAGACCTTCGAAGGGCCCACGGTTCTGGATGATCATGTGCTGGCCCAACTTGAAACGCTCTCGTCACTGGCGCCGTTGCATCAGCCGCACAATCTGGCGGCTGTCCGCGCTGCGCGAACGGCTTTCCCGGACGCGAAGCAAATCGGGTGTTTTGATACCTCCTTTCATGTCGGCCATCCGTTTGTGAACGATGCCTTCGCCATTCCGCGCCGTTTTTATGAGAAGGGCGTTCGGCGCTATGGGTTCCACGGACTGTCCTACGACTATATCACCGGCAAGATGGCTGAGGATTTCCCGGATCTCGCAGCAGGCCGGGTGGTGATCGCGCATCTGGGCAACGGAGCGTCGATGTGCGCTGTGGCCAATGGCAAGAGTATCGGCTCAACCATGGGCTTTTCGGCGCTCGATGGGCTGCCGATGGGGACCCGATGTGGTCAGCTTGATCCCGGCGTGTTGCTCTATCTGATGGAGCAAGGTCACTCTGCCGAGGCGATCACGCATATCCTCTACAAGAAAAGTGGCCTGCTTGGCCTCAGCGGGATCAGCCACGATATGCGCACATTGCTGGACAGTGATGACCCGCATGCACGTGAGGCGATAGACTATTATGTCTTCCGGATCAGGCGGGAACTGGGCGCGATGGCGGCGGTTCTGGGTGGGGTAGATGCGGTCGTGTTCTGCGGCGGCATCGGTGAAAACGCTGCGCCTGTTCGGCAAAGTGTGCTGGATGGGATGGGATTTCTCAACATCCATCTGGATGCCGAGGCCAACGCCCAAAACGCGACGGTGATATCAGACGGCGGTATACCGGTGCTTGTGATACCGACCGACGAAGAACGGGTGATCGCACGGGCGGTCGCCACGGCCTTGACCTAAACACCAGAGGGAAAACGGATGATCTTTTACGACTGCGCCACTGCTCCGAACCCGCGCCGCGCGCGTATGTTCATTGCCGAGAAGGGCCTGGAGATCGAAACCCGGCAAATCTCGATCGCAAAAGGAGAGCAGTTGAGCGATGCTTTTCGCGCCGTTAACCCTCGGGCCACGATCCCTGTGCTGGTGACCGACGAAGGCACGGTTCTGACCGAGAACCTTGGGATTGCGGCGTATCTTGAGGCGCAGAGCCCGGAACCCCCGTTGATGGGCAGGACGCCGGATGAAAAGGGCCGTGTTCTGATGTGGAACGCAATCGCCGAGCAGCAAGGCGGCATGCCCATCGCCGAGGCCCTGCGCAACGGTCACCCAGCTTTCAAGGACCGCCCCATTCCGGGGCCTGAAAACTATCCGCAAATCCCCGAACTTGCGCAACGGGGTCGCGACAGGGTGGTGGCGTTCTTCGATTTGCTCGAGGACCAATTGCAGGGTAGCCCGTTTTTGGCGGGCGAGAATTTCAGCCTCGCCGATATCACCGGGTTCGTCTTTGTCGATTTCGCCCGTGTGATCAAAATGCGTATCCCGGAAGCAAATACCGCGACTCAAGCCTGGTTCGACACGATCAAGTCCCGACCTAGCGCCAGCCTTTAAAAGGCGCCTGAATTGGCCGCATCCAGCTAGCGCCCGACACTGTACAGAAATGTCTAGACAGAAGTGAACAGTGCCTCTAGCGTTGCACCCGAGTCGTGCAGCGGAGGGCAGGATGAAATCTCAGTATCGCGTAGTGGTCATCGGGGGCGGTGTCGTTGGGGCCTCGGTCCTGTATCATCTGGCCAAGTTCGGCTGGTCGGATGTGGTCATGTTGGAGCGGCGAAGGCTGGCCTCCGGCTCGTCCTGGCACGCGGCGGGCGGTGTTCACGCGCTGAACGCCGATCCGAACATGGCGGCGCTGCAATCCTATACCATTGACCTGCTCAGCGAGATCGAGAAAGAGTCGGGCCAGAATATCGGTATGCACATGACCGGTGGACTTACGCTGGCGGGCACTCCTGAACGATGGGAATGGTTGCAGGCCAACTATCGTATCTTCCAATCCATCGGCATTGACGATTGCGAATTGCTGTCCCCGGAAGAGGCGCAGCGCCGCTGCCCGATCATGTCCACCGACGGTGTGCTGGGCGCCATGTGGGCGGACCGCGAAGGTTACATCGACACAACCGGTACTGTGCAGGCCTACGCAACGGCGGCGAAGAAACGCGGTGCCGAGTATTATGAGGAAACAAAGGTCGAAAGCCTGACGCAGACTGCGGATGGTTGGGAAGTTGTGACCGACAAGGGCACCATCACCTGCGAACATGTGGTCAACGCCGCCGGTCTATGGGCCAAGCAGGTGGGGCGCATGGCCGGAGTGGAGCTGCCCGTTTCGCCGCTGAAACATCATTACCTGATCACCGACACCGTGCCCGAAGTGGCTGAGGCCGATTTTGAGATGCCGATGGTCGTGGACCTCGAAGGTTTCACATACATGCGACAGGACCAGAAGGGTGTTCTGGTTGGCATCTACGAGGTCGATCATGAACATTGGGCCATGGACGGCGCGCCGTGGAATTATGGCGAGGAACTGTTTCAGGAACAGCTGGACCGCATCGAGAACGAATTGACGCTGGGCTTTGAACGTTACCCGTCGATCCAGAACGTGGGCATCAAGACATGGGTCAACGGCGCGTTCACCTTCTCGCCCGACGGGAACCCTCTGGTCGGTCCGGTTCCGGGCAAGCGTGGCTATTGGTCGGCCTGCGCCGTGATGGCAGGTTTCCTGCAAGGTGGCGGTGTCGGCAAGACGCTGGCCGAGTGGATGATCCATGGCGAGCCCGAGGCAGACGCGTGGTCAATGGACGTTGCCCGCTATGGCGATTTTGCGCAGAACAAACGCTATATCCGCGAAACCACGGGCCAGTTCTATTCCCGCCGTTTTGTGATGACCTATCCCAACGAACAACTGCCTGCCGGTCGTCCGCTGAAAATGGCCCCCGCGCATGACGCCATGACCGAGGCCGGGTGCAAATGGGGTGTCAGCTGGGACCTTGAGGTACCGCTGTATTTCGCGCCGAAAGGGTTTGAGGAAACACCGACGCTCAAGCGCTCGAACGCGCATGATATTGTGGCCGAGGAATGCAAGACCATCCGCGAAGGCGTCGGCCTGATGGATATATCGGGCTTTTCCCGGTTCGAGGTGACGGGTCCGAATGCTGAGGCCTGGCTGGACAAGGTCATGGCCTCGAAATTGCCTGCGCCAGGGCGCGCTAAGCTGGCGCCGATGCTGGGCGAGGACGGGCGGCTGAAGGGCGACCTGACCGTGCTCAACTGGGGAGATGGCACCTGGTGGATCATGGGCAGCTACTATTTGCGCGCGTGGCATATGCGCTGGTTCGATGACCACATGATGGACGGCGTGACCGTCCGTGATCTGGGCGAAGAATACTGCGGGTTCGCCGTGGTTGGCCCCAAGTCGCAGGCGGTGGTCGAGAAACTGGCGGAACAGGATATCTCGGGACTGAAATTCATGGGATGCGGTGATTTCGACATTGGCCTTGTTCGTGCCCGCGTCGCCCGCATGTCGGTGACGGGCGAGAAGGGCTATGAGATCAATTGCCGTTACGGCGATCACATCAAACTGCGCCGGCTGTTGCTGGAAGCCGGGGCAGAAGAAGGCATTCGGGAATGCGGTTTCAACGCGATGGGATCAACCCGGCTTGAGAAAAGCTTTGGCATCTGGACGGCAGAGTTCACCCAAGCTTACACGCCGGGCATGACCGGCATGGATCGCTGGATCGACTGGGACAAGGACTTCGTCGGCAAAGAGGCCGCGCTGGCCGAACGCGACGGCAATGGCCCGGCACAGATTCAGGTCACGCTCGAGGTTGATGCCGAAGATGCCGACGCCAGCGGGTACGAGCCGATCTGGTCCAATGGCGAACGCGTCGGCTTTGTCACCTCGGGCGGCTACGGGCACTACACGGGCAAGTCTCTGGCGATGGCGCTGATCAATCGCGACAAGGCCGAACCGGGAACGGAACTGAGCGTGCATGTGGTCGGTGTGGAACGGCCTGCGCGCGTGGTTGCACCGTCTCCTTACGATCCACAGGGCAAGGCGATGAGGGGCTGATGGTGATCTCAAAAACGTCCGAACGTGGTCGGAGACGGCGCGGGCGGGGTGCAGATGCCGCCCCACCGCCCTCGCGCGATGTGAACTACCGCCAGCTGCGCAACCCGTTCCCGCAGATGGAGGTGTTCCCCGAAGATCAGATCGCGGACATGCACGAGACGGCGCTGCGTATGTTGCAGGAACTTGGTGTGAAAGTCCTGCTGCCCGAAGCGCGTCGCATTTTTGCCAAGGCAGGTGCGCGCGTGGATGAAGACAACCAGATGGTCTTTATCGGGCGCGATGTGGTCGAGGCCGCGGTGGCCTCGGCCCCCAAATCCATCGCCTGCCGTGCCGGGGCGAGAGAGCGCGACTTTACCCTCGAACTGGGTTCGCTTGTGTTTCAACCCGGTGCAGGTGCTCCGAACGCAACCGATCTGGAACGGGGCAGGCGCCCGGCGTCGGGTCAGGATTACATCGAGTTTCTGAAGCTGACGCATCACTTTGACGTCTTCCAGATGATTTCGCCTCAGGTCGAGCCGCAGGATGTTCCGACCCACGTGCGCCATTATTTCACAACGCAGGCGCAGATGGAGTTGACGGACAAGTTTCCTTTCTTCTTTTCGCGCGGCACCCCGCAGGTGTTGGACAGCTTTGAGATGCTGTCTATCGGGCGGGGTCTTTCGGATGATGAATTCCGCGGAAACGCGCATTGTTATACGATCATCAACACCAACAGCCCGCGCACGCTGGATATCCCGATGGCGCAAGGCCTGATCGACTTTGCGCGTCATGGTCAGATGTCGATCGTCACGCCGTTCACCCTGATGGGGGCGATGGCCCCGATCACGGTCGCGGGGGCCATCACGCTTTCCCATGCCGAGGCTCTGGCGGCAGTGACCCTGACGCAATTGACGAACCCCGGCGCGCCGGTCTGCTATGGAACCTTCACCAGCAATGTCGACATGAAATCCGGTGCCCCGGCCTTTGGGACACCATCGCATTTTCAGGCCTCGTTGGCGGCGGGCCAATTGGCACGGTTCCTTGGTCTACCTTGGCGGTCGGCGGCGGGGTCGGCTTCGAACATCAACGACGTGCAGGCCGCGAATGAGAACCAGTTTGGCCTCTGGGGCTGTTTGATGGCCGGGGCGACGGTGATCATCCACTCGGCAGGCTGGCTCGAAGGCGGGTTGAGCGTGTCGTTTGAGAAGATGATCTGCGACGCCGAAGTGCTGAACATGGTGGCCGAGCTATGTGCAGGCGCGCAGGCCGGACAGGCCGAGATCGGCTTTGACACCGCCCTGAGTGAGGTTGACCCCAGCGGGCATTTCTTTGCCTCGTCCCAGACGATGGAGCGCTACAATACCGAATTCTACCAGCCGCATGTCCACGACTACGCCAATTTCGGAACCTGGGCCGAGCGTGGATCTGTCGATGCCAATCACCGTGCAACGGGTGTTTGGAAAAGCATCCTGAGCGATTTCAAACCGCCCGCAGGCGATAGCGATCGTCTGGGCGCCTTGCAGGATTTCATCGCCAAGCGAACTGCCGAAGGCGGCGCGCCGCCGGAGAGTTAAATGAGCACCAAACCGATCCTGCACCGTGATGACCCCAAGGCCGAGCCACTGGTCGGCAATATTAAAGTCACGCGGGATGATTGGCTGAATGTGGCGATGGACGTGCTGATCTCGGACGGGGTAGATCAGATCAAGGTCATGAACCTGGCGGAGCGCATGGCTGTGTCCCGCTCGTCTTTCTATTGGTACTTCAAATCGCGGCAGGAGCTTCTTGATGCGTTGCTGGCGCGGTGGCAGGCAACCAATACGGCGGCGTTGATCGCGCAGGCCGAGGCCCCGGCCGAGACAATTACCAGCGCGGTTTGCAACGTGCAGCGATGCGTGGTGAACACCGATCTGTTCGATACGGCACTGGATTTTGCCATCCGGGACTGGGCCCGCAAATCGGGCAAGGTGCGAAATGCACTGGATCAGTCGGACACGCGCCGCCTTAGGGCGCTGCATGCGATGTTTGCGCGGTATGGCTATTCGGACATCGAGGCCGAAACCCGGGCGCGTGTCCTTTACTATATGCAGATCGGGTATGATCTGGCGCAGCTGAATGAGCCGATGGAAACGCGGCTGTCGTTGGTGCCTCACTACCTGCATGCTTTCACAGGGGTTCAGCCTCAGGCTGAGGAAATTGAAGAGTTTCGCGCCTATTCAAAGCGCTATTGGGAGGGAAAGACAGAATGAGCCAACCAGATGCAATCATAATCGGGACAGGTGTCATTGGCGCGGCCATCGCGTTCGAGATGGCCAAGGCAGGTTGGAAAACCCTTTCGCTGGACCGCAATACGCAGGTTGGCCATGGCTCGACCGCGGGGTCCTGTGCGATCATTCGTATGCACTATTCGACGTTTGATGGCACGGCTTTCGCGTGGGAGGGCTATCACTATTGGCGCGATTGGGCCGCGTATCTGGGCCTGCCCGCAGATGCCAATCTGGCGCAGTTCCGCGAGACCGGGTGCCTGGTGATGAAAACAGATGCCAACGGGATGCTGGAAAAGCACATGGAAAACAGTGCGGATCTGGATTGCCCGTTCGAGGAATGGTCGCCCGAGACTGTTACCGAACGCCTGCCGGTCTATTCTCAGGACAGTTTCGCCCCTGCCCGCCGGATGGACGACCCGGAGTTCGGACAACCAAATGGGCGCAAGATGCAGGGCGGGGTGTTCTGGCCTCAGGCAGGCTATGTCACCGATCCGGCGCTTTCGGCGCAGAACCTGATGGATGCGGCGATCCAGAGCGGGGCCGAGCTGCGCACCGGGGCCGAGGTCGTCGAAATCCTGATCGAGGACGGGCGCGCAGCGGGTGTCAAACTGGCCTCGGGTGAAGAGATACGCGCCAAGGTCGTGGTGAACGTGGCCGGGCCGGGATCGGCTATTGTCAACGGCATGGCGGGCGTTCTGGACGACATGACCATTGAAACCCGCCCCTTGCGGCAAGAAGTGGTCCATGTTCCCGCGCCTGAGGGGTTCGATTTCGAAAACAACGGGACCATCGTCTCGGACAGTGACATCGCCTGCTACTGCCGCCCCGAGCATGGCAACCATATCCTCGTGGGGTCCGAGGACCCTGAATGCGATCCGCATCAATGGTGCGAGGATGACAAGGCATACAACCGCGACTTCACCGACCAGTGGACGACGCAAGCGATGCGATACGCACAGCGGGTGCCGAGCCTTGGTATTCCGTCCAAAACGCGGGGCGTTGTTGACCTTTATGATGCGTCGACCGACTGGATTCCGATCTACGACAAATCCAGCCTGCCGGGGTTCTACATGGCCTGTGGCACCAGCGGGAACCAATATAAAAACGCGCCGATTGCGGGCAAGATGATGACGGCTCTGATCGAGTATTGCGAAGGTGGCGCCGATCACGATGCCCAGCCTTTGCAGTTTGAACTGCCTTATATCAAGCGCGTGATTGATGTGGGCTTCTATTCGCGCAATCGTCCGATCAATGAAGAAAGCAGTTTTTCGGTCCTGGGATAGACGATCCAAAAATTGGCCCTGACATCACGTAAGTGCGAGAAAGAACAGATACGTGATGGATCAGATGCCAAACAACGCCCTGATCCTTGGCAGCGCGCCGTTTGCGGTGGCTGCCCGGGATCGCGGAAGACGCGACACTACGATACGGAAACCGCTGATCCGCTGCCGCTCAGGGGTGTCGCATGGTGCGTTTGTCGGTACGTGAAAGCGGGTTGCCTTATCCGCCACGGAACAGGGCGAGAATGGAAGGCGACCTGATGCCGTTGACTTGCCGATTGCATGACGTGCTGGAGACCGAAGCGTGCCTTTGGATGTCCGTCTGCCAGATCGTGCAATTGAACGGTATCGCCAGATGGCTCAGGGGACGAAAGTAATCCAGGCCCAAACCATCGCAATGTAAGTCAGGCTGTGCATCAGCTGGTCCAGACCAGTTGCCCGCCAGAACGCGGCCTGATTGGGCTGCAGCTTTTTCTTGTCTGAATAGCTCGCCTTGGCGAAATCAATGTTGAAATGGATGATCCATTCCAAGGCCGAGATGATCACGATAAAGCTGATCGGTGCGCCAAAGAGCAAAAAAATAAGGGCCGAGCCCACAACATGCACCCCTGCATGCTGTGCGCGTCCCAAATGAAAATACTCGCCACGCCCAGCCAACATCTTGGGCGTCTGAAGATAGAAATCCGCGAACATATGTTTGATCTGCAACAAGCAGAGCAACAGCAACACGGCACCATAGCTTTCGGGCAAACGTATCCTCCCGATATCGTTCTAAAGGGAACTCTAGGCGCTAAAATGCGCATAGGCAAATGAACTAGTTCACACATGCGCAAGGATTGGCGCGTTGTCGGAAACTATTTGCCTAGCAAAGCAAGATGACTGTAAATTCAGGCTGTTAAATTTCCGCGCATCGTTTCGAAATCGGATCATTGAACAAACGCAGGGACGGGTTCCATAGAACGCACGATTTTCCGCTTCATCTGGAAATATTCCAAACGCGACCAGTTGATTCTGCTGGCCGTGACCTCGACATTGTTCCCGCTGCTCTATCTGACGCTTGAGCTGCCCAAACGCATTATCAATGACGCGATCGGTGCTTCGAGCAGTGTGGTTCAGGTTTGGGGCTACAGCTTGCCGCAGACGAATTTCCTGATCATACTTTGTTTTGCCTTTCTGGCGGCGGTGTTGGCCCACGGCCTGATGAAAATGCGCATCAACACCATGAAAGGTGCCCTGAGCGAGCGCATGCTGCGCCGCTTTCGCTATCAATTGATCAGCCGCGCCCTGCGCTTTCCTCAGCCCTATTTTGAGAGGGTCAGCCAGGGTGAGATGGTCTCGATGATCACCGCCGAAAGCGAGCCGATGGGTGGGTTGATGGGGGATGCGATCAGCCAGCCGGTTCTTCAGGCGGGGCAGATGATCACCATCCTGTCGTTTCTGTTCCTGCAAAGCGTCTGGTTCGGTCTGGCCGCGGTGGCGCTAATCCCCGTGCAGGCCTGGCTGATTCCCAAGCTGCAACGCCAGATCAACCTTCTCAATAAAAAGCGCATTCAGGAGGTGCGCATCCTTGCCGCCCAGATCGGTGAGAACGCGGCGGGGGCCTCGACCCTGCGCGCAAATGGGGGCTGGCGCTATCGCCGGGCGATGATTTCGGATCAACTGGGGCGTCTGTTCGGGATCCGGTTCGAGATCTACCAGAAGAAGTTCTTTATGAAGTTCATAAACAACTTCATCTCTCAGTTGACGCCGTTCATGTTTTATCTGGTGGGCGGTCTGCTGGTCCTGCAAGGCTCGGTCTCGCTGGGCGCGTTGGTGGCGGCGCTGGCGGCGTACAAGGACCTCAGCTCTCCGTGGAAGGAACTGCTGACCTATTACAACCAGACGCAGGACATGTCTTTGCGCTGGGATGTGGTGCTGGAACGGTTTGCACCGACCGGAATGCAGGATGAATCGCTGTTTGAAGGTGAACCAAAAACCCGCCCGCATCTTGATGGCGACATCGCTTTGGACCGGGTGTCAGTGCGAGATATGGACGGAAACCAGATCCTGGACGATCTGAACCTGACCTTCCCGCGTGGTCAAACGATCGGCATCGCCGCGCCCAGCGAAGAAGACCGCCGCGCCATTGCCGAGCTGCTGACCCGTGAGATTTTGCCAAGCGCTGGGCAGGTGCGGATTGGCGCGCAGAATCTGGCCGAGCTTCATCAGGGCGTCGTCGCCGCGCGGATCGGCTATGCCTCATCTCGACCGGTGATGTTTCAGGGATCGCTGGGCGACAACGTGATGATGCCGATGCGCTACAAGCCCCTGTCGGAAGTAGGCGACGATCCCGGTTTTGCCGAAACCTTGCGGGCAGGCAACAGCGCCGACCCCTTCAAGGCCGAGTGGCTGGACCCGTCTCTTGCAGGGCTGGAAACGGCGGATGCCCTGCGGGATTGGTGGCTGCAGTTGATTGATGGAATGGGGTCAGGCGCGGCCTTGTTCCAGCGCGGGGCCGAGCAGGTTTTCGACGCAGCATTGCATCCGGAACTGGCGCAGAAACTGGTGAAACTGCGCCCGTTGGTACAGCAGGCGGTGAAGAAGGCTGGGCTTGAGCAGCAGGCGCTGATCTTCGACAAGACGACCTATAACCCGGCCTTGCCTGTGGCCGAGAACCTGCTGTTTGCCACGCCCCGCGTGCCAGTCACGCAAGCGCTGTTGGCACAGCAGAGGGTCTTTCTGGGTCAATTGCGCGAATTGGGATTGGATGAGACCCTGATCGCCCTGACCCGTGATGTGATTGACTTACTGCGCCAGATCTTCGGGCTGGATGGGACGGATCACCCCCTGTTTCGCAAGCTGGGGCTTGAGGCTCAGACCTACGAGACAGCTGTTGAACTGGTCGAACGCACCCGCAAGGAAGGCGCCGAGGGTCTGGATGACGAACAGCTGGCCACCTTACTGGCGGTGCCTTTGGTCGTCTCGGCCGAACAGATCGGTCCGGCCTTTTCGGATGAGTTGAAAGATCGCATTCTGGAGCTGCGTCACAGCCACTCGGAAAAGCTGTTACAGCCGTTGATGGACGTGTTCGTGCCGCTTGACCCCGAGGCCACAGCACCCGGCCTGACCGTGATGGAGAACGCGCTGTTCGGCAAGGTCAGCGAGATCGGCGGCGCGCGCTCGGACGAGGTGCGCAAGCTGATCGTCGACGTTCTGGCCGAACACGGCGCGCGTTCGTTGGTGATTGAGCTGATCTATGACGTGCCGGTCGCGCTTGGCGGTCAAAACCTGCCTGCGGTTTTTGCTGAACCCCTGGCGTTTACCCGTGCGACGATCAAGAAACCCGATATTCTGATTTTGGAGAACGCGCTGGCCAGTTATGACATGCAAACGCAGGTCGCAGTCTATAAAAACCTACGCGCGCTGTTGCCCGAAACCACGGTCATCTATCTGAACGACCAATTCCAAAGCCCCGATGTTTTCGACATGTATGTCGAAATCCGTCAGGGTCGCGTCGTCTCGGACGAAGGGCCGGGGGATGTGGAAGAGGACAGCGCGGCTTCGGCCGACCTGGCACGCAAACTGCGCGCGTTGGAACAGACCCCGCTGTTTTCGGGCCTTGATCGGCGGCAATTGCGCCTGCTGGCCTTTGGGGCGCGGTGGTTTGAGGCCTCTGCCGGGCAGGTGATCTTCCTCAAGGATGACCAACCGACGGATGGTGCCTACGTCGTTCTCGAAGGCGAGGCAGGTCTGTATCTGCCCAAATCGGGCACGCCAGATGAGCTGATCCTACGCGTCGGGCCGGGGGCGTTGGTGGGCGAGTTGGGCTTGATCCGCAAAGAACCCCGAGCGCTGAGTATGGTGTCTGAAACCGACCTGTCCTGCCTGCGCATCGGGGAAGAGGAATTCCTGGCCGTGGTCGAGAACGACGCGGCGACAGCGTTCAAGCTGCTGCAGGTGGTTGCGGGATATGTATCGAACTAGAGCCGTTTTGGGTTAGGCGTGGAACGCCGTCATGTCAGTCTTTCGGCTGACAGAACTGTTGATAGAGCAACTCGATCACCTGTTTCGTGTTGCCGTCTGCAAGCGAATAAAACACCGTTTTCCCGGCGCGCCGGGTCGAGACCAACCTGTCCTCGCGCAGGCGGGCCAGCATCTGGCTGACGGCCGCCTGTCGGATTTGCAAAAGCACTTCTAGCTCCCCGACCGATTTCTCTCCGTCTCCGAGATGGCACAGGATCATCAGCCGCCCTTCATGGGACAGCGTTTTCAAAAACGCCGCAGCACGGGTTGCGTTCTCTTTCATTTCGGCCAATTCGACCGAACGTCTTGCGGGGTTGTCGTCGAGTGTCACCATTCAACCGTTCTTTGAACCATAGATTCTGACAATATGCCCCAAGAAACGTTATAGTGTCACCCCTCGGTCGCCGGAGCCCCGCCCTGGAACGCGTTGCCATTGGCATAATCGCACGGTTCTTCCTGCATCTGAAGGTGAAGCTCGTTACCTTTGTAAGGGTGCGCGCGGGCCAGATCTTCGTCCACCTCGATCCCAAGCCCCGCCCCGGTTGGAGGGGTCACGAAACCGTCCTCGACCCGGATCGAGCCCTTGATCAACTGGTCATGGAACGGCGTTTCGATGGTTTCCAGCAGCAACAGGTTCGGGATGGAGGCCGCCAGATGGATGTTCGCAGCCCACTCCAACGGTCCGGCATATAGATGCGGAGCCATCTGCGCATTGAACATTTCGGCCATTGCGGCGACTTTCTTCATTTCCCAGATGCCGCCTGCACGCCCTAGCGCCGGTTGCAGAATCTCGGCCGCGCCCGCGCGTAGAACCGCGCCAAATTCGGCCTTGGTCGTCATGCGTTCTCCGGTCGCCACTGGGATGCGGACGTTTCGGGCAACGCGGGCCATGTCCTCGATATTGTCGGGCGGGGTGGGTTCTTCGAACCAAAGCGGAGAGTATGGTTCAATCGCCTGACCCAGCCGGATGGCACCGGCGGTGTTGAACTGGCCATGGGTGCCGAACAGCAGATCGGCCTTGTCGCCCACCGCCTCGCGGATCGCTTTGCAAAACGCAACGGACATAGAGATGTCGGACATCGCAGGCATGTGGCCGCCCCGGATCGTATAGGGCCCGGCGGGGTCGAACTTGACGGCGGTATAACCGCGACGAACTGCATCGGCCGCAGCCTCAGCCGCCTGTTCGGGCGAGGTCCAGAAATCGGTCAGGTTGTGCTGGGGCAGGGGGTAGAGGTAGGTATAGGCGCGGATACGGTTATTTATCTTGCCGCCCAACAACGCATAGACCGGGCGGTCGCGGTCTTTGCCCAGAATGTCCCAGCACGCGATCTCAAGCCCCGAAAACGCCCCCATGACAGTCAGGTCCGGGCGCTGCGTAAAGCCCGAGGAATAGGCGCGGCGGAACATCAGCTCGATGTTTTCCGGATTCTCGCCCAGCATGTGGCGGTCAAACACATCCCGGATCACGTGGCGCATGGCGTCGGGGCCAATGGACGAGGCATAGCACTCACCCCAGCCGGTAATGCCGGTATCCGTGGTCAGCTTGACCAGAATCCAATAGCGCCCGCCCCAACCGGGGGCTGGCGGGGCCGTGACAATGATATCGAGGTCTTGCAGTTTCATTCTAACCCTCTCGTGCTTTGTCAAAGGCGATAAGTTCGCGGTCAATCTCGGCCACCACCTCGGCGCTGCCGAAGAATGCCATATCCGGCGCGTTGACATCATCCATGAATGCCTGAATTTCGATCAGCGCTGGCTTGCCGTCGAAACTGCCCTCGATCTGCCAACGGCTGCTCTGGTCCACGGGCAAATCCGACAGGTTGTCCGCGATCTGGGTGACCAGAGCGTCGGGCAGTCCAAACCGGGGATTGTTGGCGAGGCCGGTCAGAAATGGCGGGACCTCTGCCAGATCAAAATTCATCGACGTTTCCGAGGTGGAGGGCGCAGGTTTCGCTGCCTCGGGTTTGAACAGATCGGTCAGGAAACGCAGCATCGGCCTACCTGTCGAACAGGATCACGTTGCGCTTGGCCGATCCGGTCTTGGTATCGGCAATCGCGTCGTTGATCTGATCCAGAGACCAGCGTCCCGAGATTAGTTCATCCAGTTTCAGCCGTCCTTGCTCATAAAGGTCGATCATCCAGGGGATGTCGCGCTGGATGACCACGTCGCCCATCTTTGACCCCACCAGACCCTGACCAAGCGCGGCAAGGATCACCGGCTCATAGCGGGCTTCGTCCCCGGAATGGGGCATGCCGATCATCACGGCCTTGCCGCCCAGACCCAGATATCGTGGGGCTTGATCATAGGCGGGGATCGCGCCAACGGTGATCAAAACCGCATCTGCGCCGCGTCCGCCCAGCGCTTCGTGGGCCGCTTTCCAAGGCTCTTTCAGGCTGGCGAGGACGCCGTGGGTGGCCCCGAATTCCTTGGCGATCGCAAGCTTCTCTTCGGTCATGTCGACCGCAACGATACGCCGCGCGCCGGCGATCCGCGCGCCTTGGATGGCGTTAAGGCCCACTCCGCCCGCGCCGATCACCACCACGTCTTGCCCGGGGCGCAAACCTGCGGCGTTGACTGCCGCGCCGACCCCGGTGATCACGCCACAAGACAACAGGCTGGCGAGGTCTTTGGGCAGGGTTTCAGGTATCCGGACGATCTGCCGGTGGCTGACCACGACTTTCTCGGCGAAGGCACCGCAGGCCATCGCCTGTTCCAAAGGTCCACCGTCGCTTGTGCGCAAGGGACCTTTGACCGTGTCATAGGGGGTTTCGCAGATCGTGGGCTTGCCGCCCGCGCAAGAGGGGCAAGAGCCGCAAGCCCGGATCAGTGTGACGACCACCGGATCGCCCAGTTTGAAATCCCCTGCGGCCTCGCCCACTGCGCTGATGACCCCGGCGGCCTCATGCCCGTAGACAGCGGGCAGAAATCCGCCCCATGCGCCGTCGGCAAATGAAATATCCGAATGGCAGATGGCCACCGCGTCCAGTGTAACCTCGACCTCGCCGGTGCCGGGGGCGGCCAGTTGCACCTCTTCTATGGTCAGAGGTTCCCCGAACGCCCGGCATACGGCGGCTTTGATGGTTTGCATGTTGTCCCTCACTCCGTTTGTTTTACGGTGGCGCGGGAATTGGCATCTCGCAAGACGGAAACCGTCACAGGTATGTCGCTGTTACGCTACGGTAGGTCGGGCGCGCAGAAACAGGATGAATCCGGCAGCCATGAGAACCAGAGCAAACAGAAAGGGCGCTCCGGGCAGGTAGATCGCAGTGTCGGGGCGGATGAACCACGCAAACACGCTGGTCATCAACAGCGGCGAGATCACCATGGACAAGGCGTGCAGAGACGTCAGAACACCCTGAAGCTCGCCCTGTTGCGAATCCGGTGTCGCGCGTGAGGTCAGTGCCTGCAGGGCGGGCGTGATCACGGCGCCCAAGGCGGTGATCGGGATCAACATCAAGGCGATAGTGCCATTGGTCAGGAAGGCCAGTAGGGCGAAGCTGATGATCTCGAAAACCATGCCGCAGATGATGGTCATACGTTCCCCAAGATGACGTGTCGCGGGTCTGATCAAACCGCCCTGAACGGCGGCCATGCCAATGCCATAGATGCCCAGCGATACCCCGATCATCTGCGGCGACCACCCGAAACGCTCGGTCGTGAAATAGGACCAGATCGCCGGGTAGACGTAGATTGACACCGAGTAGAGGAAATAGACCCACAGCAGGGGGCGAATTCCCGGCAGGGCGGCAATGGCCTTTAGGGCGTTGACAGGGTTGGCGCGTCGCAGGCTGAAGGCGCGGCGGGTTTTGTCTGTGACCGTTTCGGGCATGACCATTAGCCCGAGGCCGAATGAGAGGGCTGAAAGTGCCGCAGCCGCCCAGAATGGCGCGCGGGTTCCGTATTCGGCAAGCAGCCCACCCATCACGGGGCCCAGAACAAATCCCATGCCGAAGGCCGCGCCCAGCAGGCCGAAATTGGCTGCTTTGTCTTCTGGTTTCGAGACATCGGCCATGAATGCAGCTGCGGTCGCGTGGGTCGCGGCCGTGATGCCGCCGACAAGTCGACCGATCAAAAGCAACCAGATGCTGCCCGCGATGGCCATGACCACATAGTCCAAAGCCATCACAAACAACGAAACCAGCAAGACACGCCGACGGCCATAGGCGTCTGACAGGTTGCCCAGAATAGGACCGAACACGAATTGCATGGCGGCAAAAGCGGTGCTGAGGACGCCTCCCCAAAGCGCGGCGTCAGCAAGCGTTCCGCCCTGCACCTCGACGATCAGTTGCGGCATGATCGGCATCACAAGGCCAATACCCATCGCGTCAATCATGACGGTCAGAAGAACAAAGACAAATGGAAGACGCATGGAACCCGGCTATTTGACCCGTCGCTCACCCTAGAGGGGCCAGCAGGATGAGGGAAGGGCGTAAAGACTCCAACCCGGACGACGCCTCGTCAGTGGGTTACAGCTTGTCCGACAGCTCATCCAGTATCTGCGCCAGTTGGCGGGGGTGTGAGAAGAACGGAGAGTGTGAGCTGTCGATATCCCTTCGCAAATGGGCCGGAATCCGGGCGCTCATGTCTTGCTGATAGGCCGGAGGGATAGTGTGATCTTCGGTTGTACGGATATAGGCCTTTGGGACCCGGTCAAAGTGATCCCCTATTGAAAGCGGTGTGTCCTGCGGCTTGATGGCCTGCGGGCATAGCCGGGCGAATGCATAGGGCAGGGTGTCGGGCGTGCAATCATGATAAAACAGGTCCTGAACGCGGTCGGGATGCACAGTATAGGACAGCCCGTCGGTGGATTTGTCGACCGCATCGCCAATGGTCTGTACCGGACCACGTCTGCGCATGTCGACCAGAGACAACCCGTCCTGCGGGACATAGGCGCAAAGATAGATCAGAGCGCGCATGGCGCGCGGGTCAGCCTCGGCTGCGGCGCTGATCGGATAGCCGCCCCAGGAATGCCCGACAATGATCGTGTCCGGTGTCGAGGCCGCCAGTACCGCATCCCTGCAACTCTCCAGCGTGACTTCGCAGATCGGGGTCGGGTCCGCGCCGTGGCTGGGCATGTCGATTGCACGGGCGGAGTGGCCGAAACCCTCAAGCTCGGGTATCAGGTCGCGCCAGCACCAGGCGCCGTGACAGGATCCATGGACCAACAGAAACTCGGCCAAGGGACGCTCCTTCAGATGTGACCGATCTCGGTCAGGAATTGCCGCAACAGGGCGGCGTATTCGGCGGGTTTTTCGACGCAAGGCAGATGGCCTGCCCGGCGTATCAGTTCGAACCGCGAGCCGGGGATCAGGTCCACCGTTTCGCGTACCAGATCAGGCGGGGTCGAGCCGTCCTCGTTGCCTGCAATCCCAAGTGTGGGCAGGCGCAGGCCGCTGGTCGGCGTATAGAAATCGGTGCCCGCAATGGCCGCACAACAGCCCAGATACCCTTCGACCGGTTGGCTGACCATCATCTCGCGCCATGCGAGGTGTTGGTTGGTGGCCCGGAAATCGCGCGAGAACCACCGCTCCATCGTCGCATCGGCCAGCGCTTCGATCCCGCCGGTGCGGACGGCCTCCATCCGGTCCTGCCAGATTTTCGGCATTCCGATCTTGGCAGCGGTGTTCGACAGTACCAGTGCGCGGACCTGATCCATCCGTTTCACCGCCAGCCCTTGGCCAATCATACCACCAATCGACAAGCCGACGAAGACGCAATCGCGGACGTTGAGGTGATCCAACAGTGCCTCGGCATCGCGGATCAGCGCGCCCATAGCGTAAGGCGCAGGCGGGGCCGAGGATTGTCCGTGGCCGCGCTTGTCATAGCGAATGATCCGCAGCCCGTCGGGCAGATGTGGCAGCACATCGTCCCACAGGTGCAGATTGGTGCCCAGCGAATTTGCAAACACGATGGGCGCACCGTCTGGCGCGCCATCAATCCGGTAGTTCAGCTGAACGCCACCCAGATCAGCGATCGTCATGCTTTGATTCCTTGCTCGGCCTTTGCGTGCAGATTGCACACACCCGATATGGGTGTCAGGTCAGGAATTCCAACGCACGCGCAAAGACGGTGGGATCAACATTCCCGCCCGAGGCAACAACGATCACGTCATCCCCTTCGATCTGGTCCTTGCGAAACAGCGCCGAGGCCAGCGACACCGCACCGCCCGGCTCTAGCACGATCTTGAGGCGTAGAAAGGCCAGCGCCATGGCATGCAGCGCCTCGTCCTCGGTCACGGAAAGGCCGGGCCCGCAGAGGTGGTTGAGAATTGGGAAGGTGATATCACCCGGTTGTGGGGTCAGGATTGCGTCGCAAATGTTGCCTGAGGTGGCTGAATTGCCTTGGATCTGCCCCGCTTCGAGCGAGCGTTTGACATCGTCGAATCCGTCCGGCTCACACGGGCGGGCGCGCAGACCGGGGGCGTGAGCCTCAAGCGCAAGCGCGATGCCCGAGGTCAGACCTCCGCCGCCGCAACAGACCAAAACGTCGGCATTGGACACGCCTGCGGTGTTGGCTTGTCGCGCGATCTCAAGCCCGGCGGTGCCTTGCCCTGCGATGACTTGGGGTTCGTCGTAGGGGCGAATCAGCGTCAGTCCGCGTTCGGAGGCCAGCGCATTTCCAATCTCTTCGCGGCTTTCCGTGGCTCGGTCGTACAGAACAACTTCACCGCCCAAAGCGCGGGTATTGTCGATCTTTAGCTGAGGTGCATCCGAAGGCATGATGATGACCGAGGAGATCCCATGCTTCGCTGCCGCCAGAGCCACCCCCTGCGCATGATTGCCCGAGGAATAGGCGATCACGCCGCGCTGTCTTGCCGCCTCGCTCAGCGCCGAGATAGCAGACCATGCGCCGCGGAATTTAAAGCTACCGGTGTGTTGCAGGCATTCGGGTTTGACCCACACCCGCCGCCCGGCGATTTCGTCCAGAAAGGGTGAGGTCAGAAGGGGCGTCTCGCGGACGTGCCCTTGCAGTCGATGGGCGGCGGCTTCGATCAGGTCTAGTGTACTCATGCTTGGTCCAGAATTTTGTGAATAACGGTGAGGGATTGCGGTTCATCCAGAAAGGGCACATGGCCACGATCCGGGATTTCGGCCGTGATCAGGTCCGGATGGCGGGCCTGCATCTGTTTTAGTGTTGCCTGACTGAGGATGTCCGAGTTTGCGCCGCGCAGAACGCCCGTCGGAATGCCCTGTAGTGCCTCAAAGAAGGGCCACAAATCGGGCATGGGGCCAGCTGCGGCCTGTTCCACCAGGGCCGCGCGCAGGGCTGGATCATAGCGCAAGGCCAGCCCCTCGGGCGTTTCCTTATACTGGTTTTCGGCTTGCAAACGCCAGATTTCCAGTGGGACGCCTGGAAAATGCGGCTCCATCACCGCTTTCAGGACGACGGCGGCCTCGTCATAGGTCTTTGAGGTGGGTGCTACGCCCACATAGTCCATGATCCGGGCAAGGCCTGCAGGCTCGATCACCGGACCAACGTCATTCAGGATCACACCCGCCAGCCGGTCTGGTTGCAGGGTCGCGAGCGTCATCGCAATCATCCCGCCGCGCGACGTACCCAGCACCACCGCTCGGTCGAGGGACAGATAATCCAGCAGCTCGACCACATCCTGAGTTTCACGCAAGACGTTGTAGTTCGCGTTGTTCGGATCATGATCCGACTGCCCGCGCCCCCGCGCATCCAGAGTGATCAGGCGGGTATCGGCCATATGCGGCGCAAGCCGCGAGAAATCACGCCCGTTGCGCGTCAGCCCGGCCAGACACAGAAGGGGTATGCCAGTGCCGTAGTCTTCATAGTGCAACCGAAGACCATCGGACGTCTTGAATTCAGCCATTACAGCCCGGCCAGTTCGGGGATCGAGGTCAGGTCGGACAGAACATGCGCCGGTTTCCACGGCAGCCGGTCCATGGGTTCGCCCGCGCGATTGACCCATGCGGTGACAAAGCCGTAACCGCTGGCTCCTGCAGCGTCCCAACCGTTTGAGCTGACGAACAGAACCTCATCTCGGGTGCAGCCGAACCGGTCTTGGACCAGATCATAGACCTTGGCGTGGGGTTTGAAGATGCCGACGCTTTCGACCGACAGCACATCGTCCAGCACATCGCCAATACCGGCCGATTGCACCGCGCCATCCAACATAGGGGGCGACCCGTTCGACAGAATCGCCGTCTGCAACCCACCCTGTTTCAGGGTCTGCAGCATCTGGGGCACCTCGGGATAGGCGCGCAACTCCCAGTAAAGATCCAGCAGCCGCTGGCGCAGTCTGGCATCCCCTTGCAACCCAGTCGCCTCGAGCGCCCAGTCCAGCCCGTCTTGTGTGACATCCCAGAAATCACAATGAGCGTCAGCCACGGCGCGCAGCCATGTGTATTGCAACTGCTTCAGCCGCCAATGGTTGGCCAAATCCGGCCATGTGTCGCGTAAAGCCTCAAAGCCCGGCTCGGCTGCGGCCTGACGTGCAGCAGCGGCCACGTCGAACAATGTGCCGTAGGCGTCAAAAACACAGGTCGTGATTGCCATCTGCTCTCTTTCCTTTTTCCGGCGCAAAGTGGCACAAGAGAGCGGCGCAGGAAAGAGCCATGGCCCTACAACATCGTGTCAACCGTCCGTGGGGCAGATCGTGGCGAGTGCCCGAAATAAGTCTCACTTTGACCAACGCTGCGTGGTGCCCCAATGACAGCAACGCGGACAAAGCCGGACTTTTGGGATTTCGCATGCTGGTGACGCAGAAAGTGTTCGCGCCAGCAGCAATGTGTTTTCGGCAATGCAGCGGACACCAATTTGCGAGCGTTTGCACGGGCATAAACCGGTAAAGCCCAAACCGCCCTTTCACTGCGGTCAGCACTGACCATCGTGGAGTGCAACGTTGCGGAAAGGGTCGAGCTCAAGCCGAACCTTGATACAACATCAAGCCTGTCGATCTGTCCGAAAGTACTCATCTATCAAGGCAAGAGGTACCGGAGGGTGGTTTCGCAAAAAACAAGCATCTCTCAAATTGTACGTTTTTGTAGGATCGAACCATGTCCCGAGCGTTAGTGCAGAACATGATCTGGGCTTTGTGTATCTATACCGGAGTCTACTTCACGGAGCAGCGCTAAACTGATACGGCCCGCAACACCTGATCACGCGTCAGGTCATCTCGTGTGCCTTTGGCCATGACTTCGCCACGTCGCAACACAACAAACCTGTCAGCCAGATCATAGGCGAATTCGAAATACTGCTCGACTAAGACAATTGCCATTCCGCTCGTCTCTCTGAGGTGCCGGATCACTTCGCCAATCTGTTGGATTATGTTTGGCTGAATACCTTCGGTTGGCTCATCCAGCAGCAGCAGGCGCGGTTTTGTGATCAGTGCACGTGCGATGGCCAACTGTTGCTGCTGCCCGCCAGAAAGGTCGCCCCCACGCCGGTTCTGCATTTTTTTGAGGACCGGGAACATATCAAATATATCATCCGGGACGAAATGTTCGCTGGCGGGCAAACAGGAGAAGCCTGTTTCCAGATTTTCTCGAACCGTGAGCAATGGGAATATTTCGCGACCTTGGGGGACATATGCCACACCTTTCCAGGCCATCTGATGAGCAGGCAGAATACCCAATTGCTTTCCGTCAAGCTCCAGTTCGCCACCGGAACGGGGATGCGCCCCTGAGATTGCCTTCATCAGACTGGTTTTTCCGACACCGTTGGTCCCCATGACGCACGTTACTTCACCCTGTACGGCTTTCATGGAAATCCCGTTTAGGATTTGCGAGTGCCCATAGTGCAAAGTCAGATCGGTCAGCTTCAACATTTTCTAGCGCCCCAGATAGACGTCTATGACGTCCTGATTTGATGTCACGTGATCCAGATTGCCCTCGGCCAATACGGATCCTTCATGCAAAACCGTGACTTTGCAGTTCAGGCGCCTGACAAACTCCATGTCATGTTCAACGACCACAACCGCGCGGGTCTTTGCGGCTTGAACTAGCAAGTCTGTGGTATGTTCACGCTCTTGCGGGGTCATGCCTGCAGCAGGTTCGTCAACCAATAGCAGCCGTGGGTCCTGCGCAAGCAGCATGCCAATTTCCAACCATTGCTTTTGCCCGTGGCTCAGTTCACCTGACTTCCGACTCAGTTCGTGATACAGCCCAATTTCGGTGGCCAGGTCCTCGACCTTCTGCAAATCACTCTTGGATGGACGGTAAAGCAGCACACCAATCCAGCCACGATTTTTCTTTAGCGCCATTAGTAGATTATCGCGCACGGACTGATCCTCAAAAACCGTGGGCTTCTGAAACTTCCGCCCGATTCCCGCCTGCGCGATTTTTGCCTCGGTCATATCCAACAAAGATATGCACTTTTCACCCCATATGACCCTTCCCTCATCTGGTCGGGTCTTGCCGGTGATGATGTCCATAAACGTAGTCTTGCCGGCCCCATTCGGGCCGATCACGGAACGTAGCTCTGCGTCACCAATCTGGAAGGACAGGTTGTTGATGGCGCGGAACCCGTCGAAGGTAACCGATACGCCACTTACCTCTAACAAGGTGCTCATAGGCTAGCCTCTTTCTCACGCAAAGCGCCTTCATCGGGTCCCAGATTGGCACCATGCCGATCGGGATGACGCTGGTTGGTATACAAGTCGAACAATCCTCCGATACCTTGCGGAGCAAACAGCGTTACCAGCACAAAAGACACACCCAGCAGCACTTGCCACCAGTCAACCCATTTGATCGTGTAAAAACCAAGCGGAATATCCGGTGCCTGCCCGCCCGTGAACCAGGTGCTCAGAAGGCTGACAAAAGCTGCGCCAATCACAGCGCCGTACAAGCGGCCCCGCCCGCCGATGGCGACCCATACGGCCAGATAGATCGAAGCGATGGGGGCCATCTCTTCGGGGTTGATAATGCCAGCCTGCGGGTAATAGAGCGCGCCCGCGATTGCGGCGATGCAAGCCGTAAGGGTGAAGACAGCCAACTTGTAAACCTCGACCGAATAGCCGAGGAACCGAACCCGCGCCTCGTTGTCTCGAATGCCGCGCAGGACTGAGCCGAACTTGCCCGACACGATCCATGCCGCCAGCATGTAACCCAGTCCCAACGCCAAAGCCGAAGCCCATAGGAACCAGAGCGAAACAACGTCTTGAGAGACCGCGACACCGGGGAGGTTTTGCAAACCGGACAAGCCATTGTTGCCGCGCAAGCCGCTGTCGTTCTGAAACAGATACAAAGCCAGAGCCAGCGTCATAGCTTGCGTCAGGATCGACAGATAGACGCCGGTCACACGACTGCGGAAGGCCAGCCAGCCAAAGATCAGCGCCAGCAGGCCAGGCACCACAACGACCAGTAACAACTGCAGTGTCAAGCTGTGCGAAAACGCCCAGATCAGCGGGAATTCGGATGATCCGACTACGCCGAAAATCTGAGTGCCAATGGCGTCCACAACTTCGGTAGGCGTTGGCGGGATATCGGCTTGTGACAATGATTCGACCACGATCAGCCGAGTGCGTTCGTACATCAGCCACATGCCGATCATATAGCCTCCGAGCCCGAAGAAAGCGAAATGGCCTAGTGATAGAATGCCGGTGAAACCCCAAACCAGATCCATCGCAACAGCGATCAAACACAGGCACAGGGTCTTGCCCAGCGTTTTGACGAAACTGGTTGAGATCACACCGATCCCGAACCCTTCGGACAGGACAGTTACGCCCAGAGTGAACAGCGACAGGAGGGCCAGAAAGACCAGCACAGATGGGTTCTTGACGACAAAACTACGTTCCATGGCTCAATCCCCCGCCGCGCGACCCTTAAGGGCGATGATGCCCCGTGGCCGGAACTGGATGAAAATGATGATGAAGATGATCATGTAGGTTTGCGCCGCCAGCGTGTTCGACGGGTTCAACCATTCGATCCCCTTTTGCAGGAACCCGATCATCCCCGCGCCTGCCAGCGCGCCCCAGATGTTGCCGACACCACCGACAACTACAGTCATGAAACTTTGCACGATATAGTCGTTGCCCAGATCCGACGTGACTTTGGCGAACAAGCCAATTGCGACCCCGGCAATCCCGGCAATGCCAGAACCCAGACCGAATGTCAGCATATTCACCCTCCCCGGATTGATCCCCATCGACCCCGCCATGCGTGGGTTCTGCGTGACCGCACGCATCTCAAGCCCCAGCCTTGTCCGTTTCATGATGTAAAGGAACAGCCCCAGAAAAATCAGCGCCAGCACGACGATCGCAATACGGATATAGCTGATCGAAACCACATCGTTCATCACCCAGGCACCGTCCAGCCAACCCGGCGCAGTCAGAGGGCGGGCCTGTGTACCAAAAATGTTCTTGGCAAGCTGTTGCAAGGCAATCGAGATACCAAAGGTCGCCAGCAGTGTTTCCAGCGGGCGGGCATAAAGCCAACGGATCACCAGGCGCTCCATGGCGACGCCCATGGCAAACGTGACGGCGAAGGCCATTGGGATGGCGACGATGATCGATACCGTATGGTCGGGAACGTATTGCTGAACGACATAGCCCGTATAGGCGCCCATCATGATGAATTCGCCATGGGCCATGTTGATTACACCCATCACTCCGAAAGTGATGGCTAACCCAATGGCGGCAAGGAAATAGATCGAGGCCAGAGAGACTGCGTCCAACGTCAGGTCGAGCGCCTGGTTTAGGCCAACTCTCAGTTCGATCTTCTTTAGCGCTTTTTCGGCAGCGGCGGTTACTTCGGTGGACGGCTCGGCATAAGCCTCAAAGAACACATGCGCACCCAGCGCCGTGTCGATATCGGCCTCAGTTACCAGCGCAGGAACAAGTCCGGCTTCGGCCAGAGTGCTGTAGGCTTGCGCGCGCGCAGTATTCTCGTTCAGTTGCGCGACCGGGATACCCCCTACGCGACCACCGTCGATGTTTGCAGCCAAAGCCAGGCGGATGTCGTCAGGCAACACAGGGGCCGCAGCCAAGTCACTCGCGACCAACAGGTGGTATGCGTCGTCCCAGGACAAAGCGTCTGATCCGGGTTCCAAAATGATGGCGACGTTAACATCCGATGGCAGGTCCGCAGCGGCCTTTCGTGAGGTAGCCACTAACGGGTTCAGCGCCGCGCGGACGTCGACACCCAGATCGTTCGACATCTCTTCAATTGCAGCCACGCGGGCCACAACGTCTTCGCCATATCCAATAGTCAGCAGCCGTTCGAGACGTTGCTTCTGGGCCCTCAAATCCACATCTGGCTCATCCTCGATCGAGGCACGAAGAGGTTCGAGCAGTGCGCCCTCGGGATCACGTTGAATGGATTTTAGTGCGGCCAGGCGCTTTTTTCGGTCCGGGTCGGTCAACTGGAACTGCACTAGAGCTGTTCCAATCATAGCGCGGACACCGCTGTTGGGTTTCAATTGCTTCAGGTCGGATTTCTCAAACGTGCCGACCACTTCGCCCGTGTCGAAATCAGTCAGTTCGTACAATCGCCCTTCGGCCTTTGTTCCGGCAAAGAACAGACCGTCAGACTTGCGCATCCACATATCTTTGGCGGCCCATGTCTCAAGCATCACCTGCGCTTGCGGCAGCCCACTGGCGGCAAGCGCATCAATCGCCGGTTTGATCGTCTTGCGCGAGCTTTTGACAATGATCTCCTGATGATCCTGCAAGATCGGCTGCAGGCCACGCTCTTGCGCGTTGGCGTTCAGGCAGGCGAAGAGAATTGCCAGGCCCGCAAGGAATAGTCTTAACATGTGGTGAAACCCGCGTGTATTTGGGCAAGGCGGGCGATCACACCCGCCTTGCGTACGATTTAGTAGTTTGACAAAGTCTGAACGCAGCTTTCGGTCTCGGTGTTGTACATACCGCAACCCAGCTCTTTCCAATCCGAGATCAGAATTGCCGATTCTGGCAGGAAGTCAGTCCATGCATCACCCGGAACGACGTCGGTTTCGCTGATGATATCGAACTGACCGTCTTCCTGAATCTCACCGATCAGAACCGGCTTGGCCAGGTGGTGGTTCGGCAGCATTACGGCAGTGCCACCGGTCAGGTTCGGGAATTCCTGCCCGTACATGGCGGCGCGCACGGCATCCACTTCGGTCGATCCGGCCTCGGTCGCGGCGTTTACCCACATGTTGAAGCCAATGTAATGCGCCTCCATCGGGTCATTGGTCACCCGTTCGTCACCCATGGTGGCTTTCCAGGTTTCGACAAATTCGGCATTCACATCAGTATCCGCCGACTGGAAATAGTTCCAAGCCGCTAAGTGACCGACGAGGTTCGCGGTATCCAGACCGGACAGTTCTTCTTCACCAACCGAAAAGGCCACGACAGGAATGTCATCTGCCGAAACACCAGCTGCGGCCAGTTCTTTGTAGAAACCAATGTTGGCGTCTCCGTTGATGGTCGAGATCACACCAACCTTTTTGCCATCTTCGCCCAGTGCAACGACGTCAGATACGATCTTGGACCAGTCAGAATGGCCAAAGGGGGTGTAGTTGACGAATATATCCGCGTCCGCAATACCCTTTTGCTTAAGGTAGCTTTCCAGAATATTATTGGTGGTCCTGGGGTAGACATAATCCGTGCCGAGCAGCGCGAACTTCTCAACCCCCAGTTCCTCTAGGAAATAATCGGTCGCAGGTATCGCCTGCTGGTTCGGGGCAGCACCGGTGTAAAAGACATTTTTAGAGCTTTCTTCGCCCTCATACTGAACCGGATAGAACAGCAGACCGTTCAGCTCTTCGATCACTGGCAGTACTGATTTGCGGCTGACCGAAGTCCAGTTACCAAAGATCACATCCACCTCGTGGACGGTCAGCAGCTCGCGCGCTTTTTCCGCGAAAAGCGGCCAATCCGATGCGGGATCCACAACAACGGCCTCAAGCTGCTTGCCCAAAAGACCACCTTTGGCGTTTTGCTGGTCGATCAGCATCAGCATGGTGTCTTTCAGAGTAGTCTCCGAGATTGCCATCGTGCCCGACAGCGAATGCAGCACTCCGACCTTAATCGTGTCTTCGTCTGACAACGCAGCGGTGGCTATGGCAGCAAAGACAACCGATCCGGCGAGCGTGGATTTGAGCGATTTCATGTAATCCTCCTGGCGGGGCCGGGAGAGAGGGCTTGCGCAAAGGCACACTCTTCTTCTACCTGATCCCCGCAACTGTTGTTGCGTTCCGTGTGGCGGTTGTGTTCGAGGTCCAATTCGCGCAGCCGTCACACACCCCCGGGTCATCTCCGCGGTGGCACCCTTACGATTTCTGCATTGCAGCAAAGTTGGCAACTTACCTTTAGCCCAATTTGGGAAATCGGCGAGAAGCGCATATTTTTTCATCTAAGCCGGAGGTTGCTGTCTAAAATTTAGACACGCGATGTGGAAACAAGCAGATTCCGACACTGCAGATTAGTGTTCTGACACTTCAACAGAGAAACAGGTGGCACCAAACGACGCGCTAAAGGTGCCCTATTACACAAGTTGCAGCCATATTGCCCACGCACAGCGCGGTACCGCCACGTGCTGCAGGCACTGTCAGCTTAAGCACCAAGCAATTGGGCAACAGGACTGTGCTGGACAGTTTTCGCCAGTCCGGGTCCCTTAAATGCCTGTTCCCCAGAACGATCACACCCGATCTTGATGCGGTTCTTCTGAACACGGCGGGCGGCGTGACCGGAGGCGATTCATTCCGGTTTTCTTGCAAGGCAGCAAAAAGCACGGCACTAACCTTGACGACACAAGCCTGCGAGCGCGCCTACAAAGCGCAGCCCAATGAACGAGGCCAGATTGCAAATCACTTGACGGTTGAAGCTGGTGCCCGGCTGAACTGGTTGCCGCAAGAGACCATTCTGTACAACGGCAGCGCTTTGGACCGACGCCTCAGGATCGACTTGGCGCTCAATGCTGAAATGCTGATGGTAGAGCCGCTGGTCTTTGGGCGCATTGCCATGGGCGAGACGCTGACGGACATTCGCTTGCGCGATCGGATCGAGATTCGGCGCGAAGACACGCCAGTGTTTCTCGATGCGATTAGATTCTCTGGTGATTGGCATACGCATTTATCCAAGCCGCATATTGCAAACGGTGCAGGGGCGATGGCGCTAGTCGTCTTAGCGTCAAGTTCCGCCGAAGGTCATCTGAAACCTGCCCGAGAAATGTTACCGGACATCGCCGGGGTAACCCTGATCCGGAAAGACTTATTGGTCATTCGCATTCTGGCCAGCAACAGCTTTGCTCTGCGCCGAACGCTGATACCAATTCTACGCCGTCTGAACAAAGACACATTGCCCCGATGCTGGATGCTCTGACATGAACCTGACCCCTCGTGAAAAAGACAAATTGCTGGTCGCCATGGCCGCCGAGGTCGCTCGCAAACGGTTGGCCCGTGGCGTCAAGCTGAACCACCCCGAGGCCATTGCGTTGATAACCGACGCCGTAGTCGAAGGTGCCCGCGATGGCCGTTCGGTCGCCGACATGATGCAAGCCGGGGCCGAAGTGATCTCCCGTGACCAATGCATGGAAGGCGTGCCCGAGATGATCCACGAGGTGCAGGTCGAAGCTACTTTCCCGGATGGCACAAAACTTGTGACTGTTCATAACCCCATTCGCTAATTTCCAAAGGAGTTCTGCATGAACCGTATGCTGTTTCCCGCTCTCATTCTGGCTGGTCCGGCCATGGCCCATTCGGATACCCAAGTTCACGCCCATGGCAGTGACTACGCCGCGCTCGCAGCTGGGTTGGCTTTGATCGCGGTCATCGCCATTACCGCAATTTTGAAGCTGCCTAAATGATCCCGGGTGAGATCTTTCCGGCCGAGGGATCACTGACGCTGAACGCGGGGCGCAGTGGCCGTCTTGTTGTTGTCGCCAATACCGGCGATCGACCAATACAGGTCGGCAGCCATTATCATTTTTCCGAAGCAAACCCGGCTCTGGATTTTGATCGGTATGCAGCTTTGGGGATGCGGTTGGACATCCCGGCGGGCACCGCGGTGCGATTTGAACCAGGCCAAACTCGCGAAGTTATACTGGTGCCATATGAGGGTCGCCGACACATCTACGGTTTCAATATGCACATCATGGGGGCTTTGAAAAATGCCGGGCAAGATCAGTCGGAGTGACTATGCCTCCATGTTCGGCCCTACGGTCGGCGACAAAGTACGATTGGCAGATACCGATCTGATCATCGAAGTAGAAAAAGACCTGATCGTAGAGCGCGCAACGACTGCGCGTTTCAGCGAGACGGGCCACCGAGAAGATGTCTATGGTGAAGAGGTCAAGTTCGGTGGCGGAAAAGTCATTCGAGATGGGATGGGGCAATCCCAGGCCACGCGAGCCGAAGGCGCCGTGGATACGGTGATCACCAATGCTTTGATCGTGGATCACTCGGGTATCTACAAGGCGGATGTCGGTCTAAAGGACGGGCGCATCGCGAAGATTGGCAAAGCCGGAAATCCGGATACACAGCCCGGCGTAGACATCATCATCGGCCCCGGTACAGAGGCCATCGCTGGCGAGGGTCGCATCCTGACGGCTGGCGGGTTCGACAGCCATATTCACTTCATCTGCCCTCAACAGATAGAGGACGCGCTGCATTCTGGCCTGACGACCATGCTTGGTGGTGGCACTGGCCCGGCACATGGCACTCTGGCGACCACATGCACCCCGGGCCCATGGCATATCGGCCGGATGTTGCAGGCGGCGGATGCTTTCCCCATGAACCTTGCTTTTGCGGGCAAGGGAAATGCTTCGCTTCCCGCTGCTCTGGAGGAACAGGTAAGAGCCGGGGCTTGTTCCCTGAAACTGCACGAGGACTGGGGCACGACCCCGGCAGCCATCGACTGCTGCCTTTCGGTCGCTGATGCGATGGACGTTCAGGTGATGATCCACACCGACACGCTCAACGAGTCAGGGTTTGTTGAAAATACAGTTGCCGCGATAAAGGGCCGTACTATCCACGCTTTCCATACCGAAGGCGCGGGCGGCGGCCACGCCCCCGACATCATCAAAATCTGTGGTGAGGACCATGTCCTACCCTCCTCTACCAACCCGACGCGGCCCTTTACGGTGAACACGGTCGAGGAACATCTCGACATGTTGATGGTCTGCCATCACCTTGACAAATCCATCCCCGAGGACGTGGCTTTTGCTGAAAGCCGCATCCGGCGTGAAACCATCGCGGCTGAAGATATCCTGCACGACATGGGCGCGTTCAGCATCATCGCGTCCGACAGCCAGGCTATGGGCCGCGTGGGCGAGGTGTTGATCCGTACATGGCAAACCGCTGACAAGATGAAGAAACAGCGAGGCCGCCTGCCGGAGGAATCCGGTGACAACGACAACCTGCGCGTTCGCCGTTACATCGCCAAATACACGATTAACCCTGCTGTTGCCCATGGCCTCAGCCACGAGATTGGCAGTATCGAGGAAGGAAAACGCGCCGACCTAGTTCTATGGGACCCTGCCTTTTTTGGAGTGAAGCCTGAGATGGTTTTGCTGGGCGGCACCATCGTTTGTGCACAGATGGGTGATCCGAATGCTTCGATTCCCACACCGCAGCCTGTTTATAGTCGGCCAATGTTCGGTGCCTATGGTCGATCCGTTGAAAACTCGGCCATCACCTTTGTGTCGCAAGCCGCGTTGGCGGACGGGATCGGTGATACACTTGGATTGGCAAAGCAGACCGTCGCGGTCCAAAACACGCGAGAGATTGGCAAACAGGATCTTCTGCTCAACAACGCGACACCTCATGTCGAAGTTGATCCAGAAACCTACGAAGTCCGGGCAGATGGCGAATTGCTGACCTGCCAACCCGCCGAAGTGCTGCCAATGGCACAGCGATACTTTATGTTCTGACTAAAAATTATGCTGCATTGCACCGCGCGCAACGCAGAAATGACCAAACACCCACTTCAATGTGAGGCCGATATGACAGATATTAATGCCCAAGGGAGGACCAACGTTTACGAGGGTCCAAATGGCACACTCAGCAACACAATCTCACGCACGCTTTTCGCTGCCCGGTCTGATCGCGTCCATCGCAGCATCAGTCTACGGGGCTCTGATCAGCGTGGCCGAAGCTCAATCGCGCGTTCGGCAAGTCGAATTCCTGCAATCGCTAAGCGACGAAGAGTTGAAAAAACGCGGCCTATCACGCGAACGGATCGTGCACCGGGTGTTTGCGGATTCAATCTGGCTCTGACCATTTCTGCTCCAGAGGAGGCGACGGTATGACCGCCCTGCTCTGCACCGCACGCCGTTACTCGGATCACAAGCACGGCGACTCTGCAGATTGCCTGTCGCTGACTTATGACGATCGGTTTTTGCGCCGCAAGGTTCTGACCTGTGAAAGTGGCGAGGAAATTCTTGTCGATCTGGCGCAAACCACCTCGTTGAACCACGGTGGCGCGTTGGTTCTGGACGACGGGCGCGAAGTGGAAATACAGGCTGCACCTGAAGCACTGCTAGAGGTTTCTGCTCCGGACCTGACGCGCGTCGCGTGGCATATCGGCAATCGCCACACTCCGTGTCAGATCGAAAAGGACCGTCTGCTGATCCAGGTCGATCATGTGATCCGAGATATGCTTCTGAAAATCGGAGCCACAGTGCGCGAAGTGCACGAACCGTTCAACCCCGAAGGCGGAGCCTATGGCCATGGCAGGACACATGGCCACGCCCACTGACGCCGATATCCTGACGCTGACCCAGTGGTTGTCTCCTGCATATCCTGTGGGGGGCTTTGCTTATTCTCATGGGTTGGAAGCTGCAATTGAAGAAGGAGCGGTCGCCAGTTCCCAAGACGCCGAAGCCTGGATTTCAGATGCACTGGAACACGGATCTGGATGGAATGATGCTTTGTTCGTAGTGTCCGCATACAACGCGCAGGACAAAGATGAACTTGTCAGCATCGATGCCAATGCACGGGCTATCTGCGCGTCATCCGAAAGGAAAATGGAAACCGAACTGCTGGGACAGGCATTCGGGACTGTCACAGGAGATGTCTGGAATTTAGACATCCAACAGCTTTCCTATCCAGTTTCAGTAGGCCACGCCGCGCGTCTGCAGCAGCTCCCCCTGCTACTGACGACAAAAATGTATCTGCAAGCATTCGCATGCAACTTGGTCGCTTGCGCAACGCGCCTTGTGCCGTTGGGGCAAACCGATGCTCAGAAACTGATCCGAAATTTGACACCGCTATGTGCTCATATCGCCGAAAAGACGCAAATGGCGAGTTTAGAAGAATTGAGTTCGACTGCGTTCCTAACGGACATCGCGTCGATGAAACACGAAATACAGTATTCAAGGATATTCCGAACATGAGCAGTATGAACGGCCCTCTTCGCGTTGGCATTGGTGGCCCGGTTGGGGCGGGAAAGACCACTTTGACTGCTGCCTTATCTGAAACCCTGCGCGATGTTTGTTCAGTGGGCGTCATCACCAATGACATTTATACGCAGGAGGATGCCGAAGCGCTGGTGCGCATGCAGGTCCTTCCCCAAGATAGGATTATCGGCGTCGAAACGGGCGGTTGCCCACACACAGCAATCCGCGAGGATGCATCCATAAACCTTGCAGCGGTTGCTGAAATGCAAGAACGCCATCCCGATCTCGATGTCGTTCTGATCGAAAGCGGCGGCGACAACCTGTCGGCTACTTTCAGTCCGGAACTCGCAGACCTTACGATCTATGTGATCGACGTCGCCGCTGGAGAGGAAATCCCACGAAAAGGCGGACCGGCAATAACAAAATCCGACATCCTGGTCATAAACAAAACCGATCTGGCGCCGTATGTTGGCGCTTCACTGGAGGTCATGGAAAGAGATGCAGCCAGAATGCGCAAAGGACGGCCATTTTTGTTCTCGTCTCTTCGCCACAAAAAGGGGGTTAGTGCAATTGTTGACCTCCTGGTGAAACAGGGGGGGGTGATAGTCTCAGCAGGGAGTTAGCTGCAAGATCGAAGATGCCGAATTGTCGGCACCTAAGCGAACGGCCGCATTGGACTGAGAGCTACGAATACAACGATAGAGTTCCGCAGGTGCAGCAATGATGGCATGGGGTTCTCTTTTGTTAACTGCGCAGCGAACTTAGTTCCGTTTCGGCCACAAAGGAAAGTTCTGCTGCCAAAAAGGAAGAACTATGGGCGGCGCATCATGATAGGTTCTGGTGGAGCCTGGGGGAAACGCCGCCTAACGCCTAATGCACTGATAATAAACATTATTGTAGTGTGTCGGTTTGCAGTGTGCCTCACCTTAGTGTCACACTCCAATATGCACAATCTCTTCCGCCAAGCTGTGCACATCAAAGCATGCAAACCTCTTTGCTGCCCTGCTTGGTCTATTGTTCGGACCTACTGCTTTTTCCATTTTGAAGTGTTGCGAACGATGTGGAGCGGTTGTGTGCAGGTCTGCTCGGCAACTACCTTACTCATGCCGTACTTGGCCGTATCAAAGCCGCTTCGCTATCTGGAGCGAGATTGGTCTTTTTGATTTCAATCGGTTATATTTGAATATGATCACTTGAAGGCGGGGTGGGGGCAGGTGAACAGTTCTATTTCTGATGAGGCGATGGCGAGGCTCCCATTCTGGGTAACACCTCCGGGGGAGACAGACGGGTTTCTGATCGTTGTCGGATTGGTTCTAGTCATGGTGCTGCTGGGTTTTGGTGCACTCTACTTCACCGTACAGGCCATTCCAGACCGCATGGCAGCAGGTGCTCATAAGGTGCAAATGCAGTTGGTCGGTGTGCTTGGGTTGATCTCTCTCTTCACCCTGAACAACGCTTTCTGGATCGCGGCCATTTTAATCGCCGCCGTGCCGTTGCATGAAATCTTTCCACTCAAGACCGAAGTAGACGTCTCGGAGAGCGACGATGCTTGAGTTAGTCTTCTCCGCACTGATCACAATCGTCCCGGACTATCTGTATCGCCGTTACAGGCAAGGCAAGCGTTGGGGGCACGAAATAACCCTGTTCAATGTCTGGTATGAATTGCGTTGGGGTTTGACCGCCTGTGCAATATTGGCTGTTACGTTGATCACGGTGATCTTCTATTTCCACCCCTCAACGCGGAATGTCTCTGCGGCGTTTCGCACAGTTACCATTCTGTCGGATCGCGTGGGTCGGGTCGCGGAAGTCTACGTTGCCAATAATGACGACGTGAATGCTGGTGAGGCCATTTTCCGACTGGACACCACACGGCAGGAGGCAGCAGCGGAAACGGCTCAGCGTCGTATCGAAGAGATTGAGGCAGCTCTGGGTCTGACCGCAACAGAAGTCGCGAGCGCCACCGCAAGGGTTGATGCGACGGAAGCTGACCTTGCTCAGGCTACGAGCGATTTGGAGCGACGTCTGGAGCTTGCGGAACGAAACAACACCGTTGTTAGCGAGCAGGAACTGGAACGTTTGCAAACAGCAGTGTCCGGCGCGGAAAGTCAGCGCGCAGCCGCAATTGCCTCTCTCGATGGTGCCAAATTGCGCCAAACTACTCTTCTCCCTGCACAGCTTGAAACTGCGCGTGCGGTTTTGAGAGAGGCTGAGACCGAGATATCAAAATCCACCGTGTTTGCCGAGGTGGGCGGTACTGTAACTCAGTTCCTCCTGAAACCGGGTGACATCGTGAACCCAATTCTACGCCCGGCCGGGATTTTGGTACCTGAAGTCACGGGGCAAGGGCGTTTTATCGCAGCTTTTGGTCAGATTTCTGCCAGCGTACTAAAGCCGGGTATGCTGGTGGAAATTACCTGCGCGTCTAAACCGTTGACCATAGTCCCGATGGTTGTGGATGACGTGCAGGGGGCGATTGCTGCGGGGCAGTTCCGACCGGGTGATGCGCTGCTGGATCAGCAGGATCGGGCGCGACCCGGTACAGTTACAGCGTTCCTAGCACCTATTTTCCCACAGCATCTTGATAACATCCCGCCCGGTAGTGCGTGCGTGGGCGTTGCGTACACGAGCCGAGCAAAGGAAATCGACGCTGGTGAGATCACAGGCCTGTCAGCCTTCATTGCAAGGATTGTGGATGGCATGGGTATAGCAAATGCAATTGTCTTGCGGGCACAGGCCATTCTGCTTCCAGTTAAGACATTGGTATTCAAATAGGCCCCCAACTGGCAGAGAGGTAGAGTTTCGCCATGGGTTGCGACGCCAGCTACATTTGCACGTTTCTATCAGTTTTCCTTTGGGACCTGATCTACCTGTCACCGATACTCGTATTCTTGTTGGTTTTGGTGTGCTTGCTGGGGATATCAATTGGTCGGATCGAAGGCTGGTCGACCGGAGCGAGCCTTTACCATGCCTTCATAAACGCAACTACGGTTGGCTACGGAGACATTAAACCGGAGAAACCCGCGAGCCGGGCTTTGGCCGTTATCAACGCGTTTGTTGGGCTTATCTTTGCGGGCATTGTCGTAGGCATAGGTGTACATGCAGTTGAGACTGCGATGGTTGCCGAGTTCTAGTTCGCTCTTTCTCACTCGTTAGTGGCTGTGCTGCGGGTCTGGACAGCGAGAGATACGCATGCAGCTTCATTTTGTGTCACACCGCTCTAACGCTTGCTATCTAGTTGTATTGTTAGGTTTTGGTGGAGCCTAGGGGAAACGCCGCCGAACGCCTAATGCACTGATAGTAAACACTATTGTAGTGTGGTGGTTAGTACTGTGTCTCACCTTAGTGTCACACCTGAACATAGGCAACTATTACCTTTGGGCTGGTGTCTTGGGCCATGTTTCCGTCTATTGCTTCTGTGGCCCACGCGCGCGCCTAAAAACGCAACATAAGGCTGAGTGTTTGGTACTGCGCACCTGTCGCTTGTCGCAATTGCCAAGCATCTATAGCCCGAGGGTTGAAGAACTTAAGCGAGCAACGCAGGCTTTTTTCACTGGATTAAACTGCGCGGCCACCCCACTATCAACTATGACGTGCAGTGTGTCGGTAGGCCTCGCTGCGGCCATATTGAAGCAAACTGTTTACAAGGTCCGATACTGTGGAAGTCGTTTTACTGCTAGTCGTCGCCTTAGTAGCTGTGCTGCTCATTGCGCGTAGCAAACGCCAGCCCGACAAAAGGAATAAGCCTACACGACAAACGACTTCGGAGTTAAAGCCGAAGCTGGGTGTGTCGAGTTCCCAGAACACAATACAGCCATCACGTTTCAATGCTGGCAGTGCAGTACCGAAACCCACCACAACCGTGTTGGTAGGTCCTGCCTATGTTGTGGACGGTGACACGATAAAAATACAGAAGAAGCAAGTGCGCTTGTTCGGCGTTGACGCGCCTGAGATTAACCACCCCTACGGCAAGAAGGCCAAGTGGGCTTTGGTATCTCTGTGCAAGGGGCAGAGAGTTAGGGCAGAGGTTACTGCCGAGGATGCCTACGGTCGTACCGTGGCAAAGTGCTACCTTGAAGATGGGCGAGACCTGTCTGCAGAAATGGTCAAGCTCGGGATGGCGATAGATTGGCCTAAGTTCTCAGGTGGCAAGTACCGCGCTCTTGAACTACCAGATGCAAGAAAGAAACTGTGGCTGGCTGACGCGCGGCAAAAGGGGCGAATGAAGGTCTGGGAACAATATGACGCCAAGCAAGCCGCACGCAATCAAAACAAGTAGAGAACCCCGACGGTGCCAATAGTATATGTACTGACTAATCCAGCTTTGGACGGCTACGTGAAGATCGGAAGGACAATCGACCTCACTCAGCGGCTCCGACAACTTGACAACACTAGCATCCCCTTGCCGTTTCGTTGTGTGTATGCGGTAGATGTTCCGAACGAAGCCGAAGCAGAAAGACTGCTCCACCAAGCCTTCGCTGATCACCGTACTCGCCCAAACCGCGAGTTTTTCAAAATTGACCCGCAGCGTGTAATTGCTGCTATGAAGTTGACAGGTGGTAAAGACGTTACGCCGAGAGACGACATTGCGGAAGACGACACTGGTATCGAGGCGTTATCGAAAGCGGTGTCAAAGAGGCGCAACTACGTTTTCGACAATGCAGGCGTGAAAGTTGGTGACGTTCTCACATACTCCGGCGACGATGGCATCACCGCTGAAGTTGTGACGCCTAAGAAGATATTGTTCGAAGGCGAACAGATGAGTGTCAGCAAAGCTGCGCTAATCCTACTGCACCGAGAAGGCTACACATGGAAGTCCGTCAACGGTTGGCAGTACTGGGGACTAGACGGTCAAACTCTTTCAGAGCGGCTCAGTACACATCTAGCGGATGCAGATGATGAGGAAGATGAGTGACCTACTGACCGGCGAGGCATTCAATCAATGCAGACGCCTTAATGTGGTTGGGAAGATGCTTTTGACTGTGCAGTGTTGACTGCATTTGCTTGCTGAGAGCGTAGCTAAGTAAAATAAAACAAATAGATACGCCAATAGACCGCACAATGTATATACACTGTACAGCATAATACTGGTTAGATGGGCTAACATATTCGGATGTTAAACAGGTGATTTGCACTGCACAGCATACTAAGCAATATACTATACTATGAACATCTAATGTATATACAGATATAGACTAGTATAATTTATTCGGATTGTATCAGCTATCCAGAGCTATGGTATGTATATACATATAATATACCAAACATGTGATGCTAAGATGATCAGCTAAGCATATACCATACCGGCACTGGTACCAGCCTCTTTAGGGCATCTTGTACGCAAAGACACCCGAAGGGTCCTACGTGTAGTGCTTGGTCTAGTGTGGGGTTTTGGTCTTGTGTCTGGCAGTGGCCAACGGAAGTAATAAATGCCGTGTCTGGACAGCGAGAGATACGCATGCAGCTTCATTTTGTGTCACACCGCTCTAACGCTTGCTATCTAGTTGTATTGTTAGATTTTGGTGGAGCCTAGGGGAGTCGAACCCCTGACCTCTTGCATGCCATGCAAGCGCTCTCCCAACTGAGCTAAGGCCCCTTCCAGGTACTGCCGAAGCAGTGGGCGGACGTTTATGAGACAGCGCAGGCGAGTGCAAGAGTAAAATTTGAAATCTCAGAAAAACTGTGCGCCGCATCGCGCGACGAAAAAGGGCGGCCACTGGCCGCCCCCTATCGGATCAGTTTTCGTCTTCCGACGATATGTCCTTGATGTCGTCCAGCGGGACATCATCATTGCTATCGTCATCATCGTCCAGCAGATCGTCATCTAGATCGACGTCGACATTGTCGTCATCATCCAGAACCAGATCCTCTTCGGATGCGTTCTCGCGCGCTTTCTTGGTTGCCGCATCTTCGGCATCGGCGGCGATCATCCGGCTTTTGCCGGTTTCAAGTTCCACGATCTCGCCCGTGTAGGGGCTGACGATCGGGTCTTTGTTCAGGTCATAAAACCGCTTACCGGTGGTCGGGCAAACGCGCTTTACACCCCATTCTTCCTTGGGCATGTCAAATCCCCTTGATATCAGGTGAGTCGTCTTAAAGATTCAGTTCACCTGCCACAGGCAGCGGGTGCTGTCAAAGCCTTTGCGCGGAAGAGGAAGGGATATGGGGGAACATGCTTTGCCGGGCAGGCCGCCAGTGCCGCTGACGCTGCGCAAATCTGCGCGGGCGCGGCGGATCAGTCTGCGAATTTCTCAGCTGGATGGCCGCGTTACCCTGACTTACCCAAATGGCGTGCCTGAGGTCGAAGCGTTGAAATTTGCACGCAGCAAGGAAGACTGGATCCGCAAACATCTGGCAGGTCAGCCCGAGATGGAGGATGTGCGCGTCGGCGGCCTGATCCCGGTTGAAGGCATTGAGCGCCGAATCGTCGCGACAACCGGTCGGCGCGTTCAGTTGGGGGCGGATACAGTGGCCGTCCCTGCAGGGGCCGAGGGGCGTCGCCTGGCTCGTTTCCTCAAGGAACTTGCGCGGGATCGTCTGAGCGAGGCCTGCGATGACTACGCTGCCATTCTGGGGCGCTCCTATGCAACAATGTCGCTGCGGGATACGCGGTCGCGGTGGGGGTCATGCAGCTCTCACGGGGGGCTGATGTTCTCATGGCGCTTGATCCTCGCCCCGCCCGAAGTTCTGCACTATGTCGCCGCGCATGAGGTGGCGCATCTGGCCGAAATGAACCACTCGCCTGCCTTCTGGGCGCAGGTGGAGCGTATATTCGGCCCGTACGATCCCCCACGTCGCTGGCTGAGGGACAACGGAGCCATGTTGCACCGGTTCCGGTTCGACGCACCGACGAGTTGACGTCCCTGCAATTTGTGATCACATGGGGACATGATTACTACACGGCCCACGGACTCGAGTATCGCAACGCATGACCGGGTCTACCGCACCCTGAGATCGCGCATCCTGCACGGAGAGATTGCCCCGGGCGAGGCGCTGACGCTACGGGGAATCGGCAAGGAGTTCGGCGTCTCGATGACGCCTGCACGTGAAGCGGTGCGCCGGTTGGCCGCAGAGGGCGCATTGTTTCTGTCGTCGTCGGGGCGCGTCTCGACGCCTGAGCTGACGAATGACCGGATCGAAGAACTGGCCGCCCTGAGGGCGCTGCTTGAAGTGGAACTGGCCAGCCGTGCCTTGCCTCGTGCGCATATTGCGCTGATCGACCGGTTGCAGAGCATCAACATGATCGTGGCCGAAATGGTGACCAAGCGCGATGCGGTGGGCTATATCCGGACGAATCTGGAATTTCACCGAACGCTTTACCTGCGCGCGCAGGCGCCTGCGATGCTGGCCATGGCCGAAACCGTGTGGCTGCAGCTTGGCCCCACCATGCGCGCGCTTTATGGCCGTTTGCGCCGCACCGAGCCTCCGCATTACCACAAGCTGATCATTGCTGCGCTGAAGGCGGGGGATGAACCGGGCCTGCGCCTCGCGGTCCGCTCGGACGTGACGCAGGGCTTGCGGTTGCTGGTCAGTTAGATCGTTTGCGTTTGATTTGAATCGAAATACGCTGCCTCTCCCTACGGTCGACCGCGCATTTCGATGATCTTGTTTCAGGTGAAACGCGAAACGCTTTAAGCGGCCAATTGCCGACTTGCTCGATCGGCGGCCGAAGGGGTCAGTCGTTCTGGTTTGCGGGTGCAGACTGCGCTACGCTAAGGCAAATCACAAACCAGAGCAGATTTCAGTCATGATCAACAGACGCAGTTTTTCACTCGGCCTCGGGGCGGCGTTTTTGGCGGCTTGCAGCGATGCGACCGCGCCTGCACGCGCGCCTGCATCCAGAATGCAGCCTGTTTCCAACGCGGGCTATGACGCCTGGGTGGCGGGTTTCAAATCCCGCGCTTCCTCGCAGGGCATATCACAATCCACGTTGAACCGCGCGTTTCAGGGGGCGGGCTATCTGCCTGGCGTGATCGAACGGGATCGCAATCAGGTTGAGTTCAAGCGCTCGCTTGAGGACTATCTGGCCATCGCCGCCTCGGATGAACGGATCAGTACCGGCAAACAGATGCTGCAACGCCATAACGGTGTTCTGTCGCAGATTGAGGCGCAATATGGCGTCGACAAAGAGGTCGTCGTGGCCGTTTGGGGTCTGGAAAGCCGCTACGGCGCGCGCCGCGGCGATGTGCCGGTGATCTCGGCAACCTCGACGCTGGCCTATGACGGGCGGCGCGGCGCGTTTTTCGAAAAGCAACTGATCGCGGCCTTGCAGATCATTCAGGCTGGCGACACTTCGTCGGCCAACATGACCGGCAGCTGGGCTGGCGCAATGGGGCATACGCAGTTCATTCCAACCTCGTACCTGGCCTATGCGGTCGATTTCACGGGCGACGGGCGGCGCGATATCTGGTCCGAGGATCCGTCGGACTCACTTGCCTCAACGGCAGCCTATCTGTCGCGAGCGGGTTGGGTGCGTGGTCAGCCCTGGGGCGGAGAGGTCGGTACCGTTTCCGGCACGCCCGTCGCGGTCTTGCAGCCGCAGGTTCCGGGGCCAAAGATCGCCGTGTTCCGCAATTTCAACGTGATCAAACGCTATAACAACTCGGACAGCTATGCGATCGGCGTGGGCCATCTGTCCGACAGAATCGCTGGCGGTGCTCCGTTCAAGGCGTCGTTCGGGCCCGATGAAACAGGGCTCACGCTGGAAGATCGAAAGGAATTGCAACGCCGCCTGACCTCGGCCGGGTTCGATACCGAAGGCGCGGACGGGGTGATTGGCAAGAAATCCGAAGCGGCTATCAGCGGCTACCAACGCGCCAATGGCTTGGCCGTAACCGGCAAGCCTTCTGTTGAACTGTTGCGCCGGCTGGGCGGCTGACGGTTTACGCCGCCAGCCCTTTTGAGCCGATATCCAGGAACTTTTGACGGCGGTCCTTGATCAGGGCCGCCGCATCCTTGCCGTCCAGTTCTTGCAGCATGGCGGCGATCGCGGCACGGACCGAATCGATTGCAGCCGGACGATCCCGATGTGCCCCGCCTTTGGGTTCGGTGATGATACGGTCGCAAACACCCAGCTTGTAAAGGTCCTGCGCGGTCAGGCGCAGCGCCTCGGCGGCCTCGCGCATTTTCTCGGAGTCTTTCCACAGGATCGAGGCGCAGCCCTCGGGCGAGATTACCGAATAGACCGAATGTTCCAGCATTGCGACGCGGTTCGCCGTTGCAAAGGCCACGGCCCCGCCAGAGCCACCTTCGCCGATGATGACCGAAACCAGAGGCACGCCGATTTTCAGGCACATCTCGGTCGACCGGGCAATCGCCTCGGACTGACCACGCTCTTCCGCGCCTTTACCGGGATAAGCCCCTGCGGTGTCGATCAGGGTCACGACCGGCAGACCAAACCGTCCGGCCATCTCCATCAGGCGGACGGCTTTGCGGTATCCTTCGGGACGGGCCATGCCGAAATTCCGTTCGATCCGCGATTTGGTGTCAGAGCCTTTCTCATGCCCGATCACCATCACCGGCTGATCGTTGAACCGGGCCAACCCGCCGATCACAGCCAGATCGTCGGCAAAGTTGCGATCGCCAGCCAACGGCGTGAACTCGGTGAACAGTTCCTTGACGTAGTCCTGGCAGTGGGGCCGTTCGGGGTGACGCGCGACCTGACATTTCCGCCAGGGGGTCAGATCGGCATACAGCTCATCCAGCAGCTTGGCAGCTTTGGCGTCCAGAGCCGAGGCCTCTTCGGCCACATCCATCTCTTCATTGGCGCGGGCCAGGGCGCGCAGCTCTTCTGCTTTGCCTTCGATCTCGGCCAGCGGTTTTTCGAAATCCAGATACTGGGTCATGACGCCTCTCAACGCGGAAGTTCCCTGCTATATGACGCGTGGTCGCTTGGGATGCAACTCAGCAAGATTTGTGAGAGCCGATTATGCGAACACGAATGGGCAGAGAGAAGGAAGGGATGCCACATGGCAACCAGTTACGAGGACCGCATCCTACGGGTGCTGACCTATGTCCACGATCACCCCGATGGGGATCTGTCGCTGGATGCGCTGGCCGATGTCGCCGCGATGTCGCGGTTTCATTGGCATCGCGTATTCCGCGCCTTGACAGGTGAGACCTGTGCCCAAGCGGTGCGTCGGATCAGGCTGCACCGTGCGGCGGTCCAACTGGTCCGGTCAGACAGCTCGGTTTCGCAGGTTGCGCATTCCGTTGGCTACCCCAACCCGAACTCTTTCATCCGGACCTTTACCGAGGCCTATGGCAGCAGCCCTGCCGCTTTCCGCAAAGCCGGTCAGTTTCTGCCAGCCCATCCAAACTTCAAAACCGGAGGATATCCGATGCATCCCGTGACCACCCGTACCGAACCCGCCCGCCGGGTGATCGCTCTGCCGCACAAAGGCGCGTATTCCGAGATTGGCAAAAGCTTTGAGGCGTTCGGTGCTTTGTGCGAATCTCGTCAGCTTTGGCCGCAGGTTGGCCCTGTGGTTGGTATTTACTTTGACAGCCCGGATGAGGTGCCAGAGGATCAGTTGCGCAGCTATGCCGGGGCCGAATTCCGTGGGGAGGGCACCCCCGATGGCATGGAGGACGTGCAGATCGCCGGGGGAAAGACGGCGGTGTTAACTTACAAGGGGCCCTATTCCGGCCTAGAGGCCGCTTATCACAGTCTGTTTGGGAATTGGCTGCCCGAGTCAGGAGAAGAGCCAGCAGATCAACCCTGCTATGAGATTTACCTCAACGATCCGCGCGACACTGCGCCCGAGGATTTGCTAACCGAGATCTGCCTGCCGCTGAAGTGATCAGCTTGGCCATAATACCGGATAGAGCGAGGCCACAAGCAGCGCCGCCATTGTCCAGTTGAACACCACCAACCGGCGCGGATTCGTCAGGACCCGCGCCATTTGCTGCCCCAGGACCGTCCAGGTGCTGACCGAGGGCAAGTTGACTGCACCAAATACCAGCGCAACAACGATGACGACATCCAGGGTTTGACCCGGCGCATAGGCTGTTGTTGCGGTCAGTGCCATGGCCCAGGCCTTTGGGTTGACCCATTGAAAGGCGGCGGCCTGTAGAAAGCTCATCGGGGTACCCACGTCAGCGCCTTTCTCGGCCGGTGCGGCATGCGCGATCTTCCACGCCAGATACAACAGATACGCGACCGAGGCCGCCTTCAGCACCCTGTAGCTGACCGGGTATTGGTTGAACACCTGCACCAGACCCGCGCCCACCAGCAGCACCATGAAGGTGAAGCCAAGCCCGATACCCAACATATGCGGAATCGTACGCCGAAAGCCGAAATTGGCGCCAGATGCCATCAGCATCAGGTTGTTCGGTCCCGGCGTAATGGACGAGACGAAGGCAAAGGCGATCAGGGCCAAAAGGATATCGTAGGTCATGCGGGGGATATTTACCGCAAATGGCACAAATGAAATTGCGTTATTGTGCGTAGATGACCTAATCTGGCAACTAATGACGAAGATGGATCGTATAAACCGCGAAATATTGCGTGAACTCTCATCGGATGGGCGCATCAGCAATCTTGAGCTTGCGGATCGTGTCGGGCTATCCCCCTCGGCCTGTTTGCGCCGCGTGCAAGAGTTGGAGAAGGTCGGAGTCATTACCGGTTACCGCGCTGTTCTCGATCCGGCTGCGCTAGGGAAAGGGTTTGTTGCGTATATCGGCGTCGGTTTGGGCGAGCATACAAAGGCTGCTCAGGAAGGCTTTGAACGGGCCTTGCAGCGCGCGCCCGAGGTGGTGGAATGCCACAACATCACCGGCACGATCGAATATCTGTTGCGCGTAGAATGTGCGGACCTTCCTTCGTACAAGATTTTTCACACGGATGTGCTGGGAACATTGCCTCATGTCACTTCAATCACGTCTTACGTGGTCATGGGGTCGCCCAAGGATTTGCGGGCGTGAAGGCGGTTCTGCGTCCGATTTGACAGGAATTTGACTTCATTTCCTCAAAATGCTTCGGTGCAGCTTGACTGATATCAATTGGGGGAGGCGACATGTATTCGCGACTGGCATTAATCTCGATGCTTGCGGTCAGCGCAGGTGCGGCAAGTCTCGCAGCGGAAACTGCAGAGCTTGCACCAGTCCAGACCGACATAAAGCCGGGCTTGAACGTGGTCTACGCAGAAGCGCCGAAAAAGATCAAAAGTCTGGAACAGGCTCAGGAATGGATCGACACGATTGGCGTGCTTGCCGACCCGGTGCCCGCATTTGATTTTCGCGATACTGAAGACGGTGACCCGGTCATGACTGCCTCGCAGCCTTACAATGTCGCGGCGGAAATCAACGGGCTGATCAGGATTGACGAGCCTGGCATGTACCAGTTCGAGGTATACTCAAACGATGGTGCGGAAACCAAGCTGGGTGGCCAGACCATCGGATACTACGACGGGACTCAGCCCTGCGAAGGCAACGGTGTTACCGAAGTCGAAATCCCCGAGGCGGGTTGGTACGAGCTTACCACTTTGTATTTCCAGAAGGGCGGAAGCTCTTGCCTGATGATGAAGTGGGGCAAGGACGGTCAGGACCTCGAATGGGTACCCAACGATATTTTCGGACATAACTGAAGCAAACCAAGGCACCGTTTTGGTGCCTTGATCTGATTTGGCTCAACCGTTTGCTGCGATCAGTTCGGACTGGGCGACAATGACTTCGGCCTGTTTGATCGACGCAATATCCACCAGACGGCCTTTGTAAACGGTGGCTCCTTCGCCATTGGCTTTGGCCTGTTCCATCGCCGCTAGGATTTCGCGGGCCTCGGAAACCGCTTCGTCCGACGGGGTAAAGACCTGATTGGCCAGTGCGATCTGTTTGGGGTGGATAGCCCATTTGCCGACCATACCCAAAGTGGCCGAGCGTTTGGCCTGTGCGATATAGCCCTCATCGTCGCTGAAATCGCCAAACGGCCCATCGACCGGCAGAACGCCATGGGTGCGGCAAGCGGCGACGATCGCCGCTTGTGCCCAATGCCACGGGTCTGACCAGTGCTTTTCACCTTCGCGCAGCATGTAGTAGTTTTCCTGCGTGCCGCCGATCCCGGTGGTCTGCATGCCCATGGAGGCCGCGAAGTCTGCAGCACCCAGGCTCATCGCCTGCATTCGGGGCGAAGACGCGGCGATTTCTTCGACATGGGCAATGCCAGCCGCGGATTCGATGATCACTTCGAACGAGATCGGCTTGCTCCGACCCTTGGCGCGCTCGATCGCGGTGACCAGAGCGTCGACGGCGTAGACATCAGCTGCGCAGCCGACCTTGGGGATCATGATCTGGTCGAGGCGGTCTCCGGCCTGTTCCAGAACGTCCACCACATCGCGGTACCAATAGGGCGTATCCAGCCCGTTGATCCGCACGGACATGTATTTGTTGCCCCAATCGACGGTGTTCAGCGCCTCGATGACATTGGCGCGGGCGAAGTCCTTGTCAGAGGGTGCGACCGAATCCTCAAGGTCCAGATTGATCACATCCGCAGCAGAGGCCGCCATCTTGGGGAACAGTTTTGTGTTCGACCCGGGGCCGAACAACTGACAACGGTTTGGCCGCGCCGGAGCGGCGGGTTGGATGCGGAAACTCATCTGGACCTCGCAAGAGTAATGAAGTTACGTTTTTGTTCGCGTTCGAGATATTAAATTACGCGATGTGGTGCAAGGGTCATTGTGCAGATGCGGCAATGCGGTTGCAGCATTTGTTGTGCAAGCTGCATTTCACGGGTGCTCAAAGACTAATCAGTTTAAAAACTTCGAAGAATGCTGCGGTATGAGGTGAAAATGCGCAAGAAAATCTTGGCGAAGGGGTGCGCGTGGTGGAAATTCGCGAAACGCTTGTTCAAGCTGTTCTCTAGCGTGAGGTGGAATCAAAGGAGTGCAACGCAATGATCGAGACACCGTATCTGTTGTTTTTGGGCGATGCGCCCGACCAGTTGGCTGCCAAAGTTGCCATCGGCATCCGTGACTGGCGTCCGGAAAACGCTGTGGGTCAGTACCGCATGGAGGGCTGCAAGGCCGATCTGGGTATGACCGACATGACCCTGACCGAGGCCAAAGAGGCTGGCGCGAAAACGCTGGTGATTGGCGTTGCAAACCGCGGCGGCGTGATCAGTCAGGCCTGGAAAACCGTTCTGATCGAGGCGTTGCAAATGGGCTATGACATTGCGTCGGGCCTGCACAACCTGCTGCGCGATGAAGGCGATCTGGTTGCAGCCGCCCAGACCCACGGCTGTACCCTGCACGATGTGCGCGTACCGACCGTTGGCTACCCGATTGCGAACGGCAAAAAGCGCAGCGGCAAGCGTTGTCTGGCTGTCGGCACCGATTGCTCGGCGGGCAAGATGTATACGGCAATGTCGATGGATGCCGAGATGCGCAAACGCGGCATGAAGTCGACCTTCCGCGCCACGGGTCAGACCGGTATTCTGATCACCGGCCAAGGCGTTCCTCTTGATGCGGTTGTTGCGGATTTCATGGCAGGCGCTGTTGAATACCTGACACCCGAAAATGATGAGGATCACTGGGATCACATTGAAGGGCAGGGGTCTTTGTTCCACGTGTCCTATTCGGGCGTCACGATGGCGCTGGTCCATGGCGGTCAGCCCGATGCGTTGATCCTGTGCCATGAGCCGACCCGGACCCATATGCGCGGCCTGCCCGAGTATTCGCTGCCGACTCTGCAGCAGCTGCGCGACACAGCTCTGCCACTGGCGCGGGTTGGTAATCCGGCCTGTCAGGTCGTCGGCATCTCGGTCAACACCCAGCACCTGAGCGAGGATGAAGCCACGGCTTATCTGGCCAAGGTCGAGGAAGAGATGGGCCTGCCCACCACCGACCCTTACCGCTTTGGTGCGGGAAAACTGGTGGATGCTCTGTCCGCTCTGTGATCAAAGAAACCCGCCGAAGGATCGCCTCCGGCGGGCGTATTTTTGAAAAGATGAAGGAGCGGGCGCGTGCAGGTAGAGGTCTCTCGGGATGTGTTTCGGCTGGCGCAGGTGTTTACCATCTCGCGCGGGTCGAGGACCGAAGCAAAGGTTCTGACGGCTCGAGTTTCGGACGGAACTCATCAGGGCTGGGGCGAATGCGTGCCTTATGCGCGTTATGATGAGACGCTCGAGTCGGTCGAGGCTGAAATCGCGGCGCTGCCTGCCGAGTTTACACGGCAATCACTGATGGACCTGCTGCCCGCCGGGGCCGCGCGGAACGCCATTGACTGCGCGCTTTGGGATTTGGAGTGCAAGCGTGCAGGCAAACGCGCTTGGGACCTGGCCGGTCTGCCGCTTCCGGGGCCTGAAATCACCGCCTATACCCTGTCTTTGGCCACGCCCGAGGCGATGCAGAAGCAGGCGGCGGAAAATGCGCATCGACCGTTGTTGAAGATCAAACTGGGCACCCCGGACGACATGCCCCGGCTTGAGGCCGTGCGCGCGGGTGCGCCGAACTCCAAGATCATCGTTGATGCAAATGAAGGCTGGTCGGCCGAGGTTTACGCGGATCTGGCACCGCATCTGGTGCGGCTGGGCGTAGAGCTGGTTGAACAACCGCTGCCAGCGGGCGAGGATGAGGCGCTGATCGGCATGGAACGTCCGGTGCCTGTTTGCGCAGATGAATCCTGCCATGACCGGACCAGCTTGCCCAAATTGAAGGGCAAATATGATGTGGTGAACATCAAGCTCGACAAAACCGGCGGTCTGACCGAGGCTTTGCTGCTACGTGAGGCGGCGTTGGCTGAAGGCTACAAAGTCATGGTCGGGTGCATGGTTGGCAGCTCTCTGGCCATGGCGCCTGCGACACTGCTGGCGCAGGGTGCGATGGTGACAGACCTTGACGGCCCGCTTCTGTTGGCCGAAGACCGCGCCAAACCGCTGATTTTTGACGACGCCGGAGTGCATCCGCCCAGTGCGGCGCTTTGGGGGTGACGAACGCCTGGAAAACGATCCAGTGGATCGTTTTCAGTGAGGAACGGGCGAAGCCCCGAGACAAAAAGGAAATGACATGACCCGCACCGTTTACGTGAATGGCGAATACCTGCCCGAAACAGAGGCCAAGGTATCTATCTTTGATCGTGGTTTCCTGATGGCAGATGCCGTCTATGAGGTGACCAGTGTTCTGGATGGCAAGCTGATCGACTTCGAAGGCCACGCGGTGCGCCTGAAACGCTCGTTGGACGAGCTGCAGATGGCCGAGCCCTGCACCAAGGACGAGCTGCTGGAGATTCACCGCAAGCTGGTCGAGTTGAACGGGATTGTCGAAGGTTTGGTCTATCTGCAGGTCTCACGCGGCAGCGATGGGGATCGGGATTTTGTGTTCCCCTCCGCTGACACCAAGCCCACACTTGTTTTGTTCACGCAGAACAAGCCGGGATTGGCGGATAGCCCGGCGGCGCAAAAGGGCGCCAAGATCATCTCGATCGAGGATATCCGCTGGGGGCGCCGCGACATCAAGACCGTGCAACTGCTTTACCCGTCGATGGGCAAGATGATGGCCAAGGCCGCCGGGTGTGATGACGCGTGGATGATCGAAGACGGTCATGTCACCGAAGGCACCAGCAACAACGCCTATTTCGTGAAAGACGGCAAGATTGTCACTCGCCCGTTGTCTAACGATATCCTGCACGGCATCACCCGCAAGGCTGTTCTGCGCATGGCTGCCGAGGCGCAGATGGAGGTCGAGGAACGCTTGTTCACCATCGACGAGGCGAAAGAAGCGGATGAGGCCTTTACCACTTCGGCCAGCGCCTTTGTCATGCCGGTGGTCGAGATTGATGGCGTGGCGTTGGGCGATGGCACCCCCGGCCCAATCGCCAAACGCCTGCGCGAGATCTATTTGGACGAAAGTCGCAAGGCCGCGATCTAAAGCGTCACGGGTTTAACCCGAAACGCTATAGAGCGATATGCGTTGCTTGATGTCTCAGGATTTTCGCCGAACGCTATAGACACGCCAGATCAGGGTTGTTTGGGCATCGCTCTGTAAAACAGTATTTTTGCTGGCCACAAGTCGGGCCAGCAAAACCGTTCAAGCGCTCTAGTTGCTTTGGGTTCCGACCCGGTCCACGATCTTCGCGCATTCCCGGCGGCTTTGTCGCGCGCATGATGCGTTCAGACGTGCGATTACATTCGCAATTGCGGACGGGTAGAGGATCGACGTCTCGGAAACGATCGTTTCGAACAGGGCCTGATACTGGCGGTGATTGTTTACGCTGTAGTAGAAAGCGCGCGGAAGATAGGCCCGCAATTCATCCTGAAGGTCCTTGTTGCCTTGGAATTGATCGGGCAGTTCGCGACCGGCCAGAGGGAAATCCTGAGGCTCTTCCCCCGGCGTCACATCGAAATGCAGATAGGCGTTTTCGACATAGCGCGGCAGGAGCTGGCCGAAGCTTGGGTTCTCGCGGCGGCAGGTGACCGTCTGGGCCAGACCGCCGAATTTGTAGAACTCTTCCTTTTCCCATTCGGAATCGCGATAGGCGATGACCGTGAAGTCCAGCGAAACCGGGCCGCCCACAGATTCCGTGCCGGTTCCGATTTCGGCGTCCAAGGTGCCGATATATTCCGTACCTGCTTCGTTCAGCGTAACATCGCCCAGGCCAAAGACCTCAATCGCCTTGAGCGACCAGCTGGGGCTGTTGGCTGCCCATTCGGATGGCCTGGCCTCATATTCGGCCTTGGGGGCCTTGATGTCGGGCAGGGCGCTGCGCACAAGGCCGCAGCCTGTTGACACTTCAGACGCGTAGCCGTCGTGGATGATCAGGCGGGGATGAATGCGGTCCTTGACCTGAGTGGTGTAGCCGCGTGCCTCCAACTGGTCGAACCCCTCCCGTGTATGTACGATGCGCAGTTCTGACTGAGGATTGAACAGAACCAGCTTGTCATCAACCGCCTCTTCGATCTGGAACGAGAACCCGATTCCGACCTGAGCTTCTGAGGTGCAGGCCAGATCCCGGCACCCGGTGTAGGATTGGTGGGTCACCACATCGGTTGTGTCGCGGTCGCCAAAGGCACCGGTCGACAATTCATCCTCCAGCACCACGACACGTATTCCGTGATGTGTTGTGCCGGTCAGATACCCGGCTCGCCCCGGCGCAGGTTCCAGATTGTAGACAATCGTCATGCCGGGCAAAAAGGTGGCGACCCTGTTGGCCTCTTTTTCGGCGCCGGAGTAGCTTTTCCTGCCTCTGGAGTCATTGTTGCCGATATTGGACAGCGCAAAAGTCCCGCCCACGACCCAACGTCCGCCCTCTGGGATGCCGTTTAGGGTGGTTTGGGCAAAGCCGGTTGAGGCCAAGCAGGTCAGAGCGAAGGCGTAGACGGTGTTCTTCATCATCGAAAATCTCATTTCTATCTGAAATTCTGCGCCATTTCATCCAATGAGGCGCCAAAGGTAGATGCGAAAACGTCCAGAGCGGCCTGATCAATGTCCGTGGGTTGTGCGTGCATCGTCTCGGCCAGGGTTTGGAGGCTCAGAAGTGTGTCGAACCCCTGGTCTGGATAGTGAATCCTGAGTTCAAGGTAGATCCCGTTAAGTTCCGTCACGAAGGCCGAAAACTCGCTCTGGCAGATATCTGGGTCGATACTGCGCAAGCTGTGTGCGCAATCGGTGGACATGAAGGCTTGTGTGAACCGCGTTGTCAGAGTGGACAGTTGGTCATTGCGAAACGTATTCAACGCATCGCGTTTCGATGCCACTTCGATCCGGTTGTCCACCATGGCGATCAGAAACTGAGCGAAGAACACGATCACAAGGCCTGAAAGTACGGCTTTGAAGGTGATCTCTACCATGCTTTGAACAAGCGACTCTTTCTTTCCGGTCCAGAACGACATGTCCGTCCCCTTTGCCATGGCAGGGTTTTCATCTCGCAGCCGCGTTGCGTGGCGTGCGACGATTGAGGCGCTGATTTAACAGAGCTGGTATCTTGGATTGCAGGCGGCGGCCGGGGATGCCGAGACAGCCGTCAAAGCAATGGCACTTGCAAAAATCACGGCAAGACACGTGCAGAAATTCCACGTCATTTCAGGCTCCACAACACATAAAATAATGGTGCGAACCTACCGAAAAACGCATGATCTGTCAATTTTGGCAGGATTTTAAGCGGTGCGTGGTCCGCGCATCGCTTTCCCGTCAAACCTGGATATGCCCGCCTTGCATAGCGGCTAGACCGAAACTGTCATTGTTGGCCGCGCGATCCCCTCCTATCTGCACGCTGTATCCAGAAGGAACACATTGTTTGCCAGGGAATACGCCTCGGTCTGAAAGGAAAGAAAATGGCACATACAGAAACACTCGTACCCTCGGCGTTCAATTTCGGCGCACGCGTTACCGCACTTGTTGAACGCGTCAAGTTGGCATGGGCGCGGGACGCCGAATATCAGCGGACCTTTTCCGAACTGCAACGGCTCAGCAATCGCGAGCTGGATGATATCGGAGTTCGCCGGTGCGATATCGCCGATATCGCGCACAAGCACGCTTACTGCGCCTGAACACCCGCACCACTCATACGCGAAGAGACGCCTTTCGGGGCGTCTCTTTTGCGGTTGGCGCAGGGTGTATCCACGCGCCACTTGCAACGCAGGCCACAAAGCTGTAGAGCGCCCCGGTGGCATTGTGTCCACGAGAATCAAAATCAAGAAATGCCGTGTTTGGCCCATCACGCTTCGGGGGTCATATCCGGCTAAGGAGAAGCGAAATGAAACTGAACGAATTGCGCGATAACCCAGGCGCCACCCCGAAACGGACACGCGTTGGCCGTGGTCCGGGTTCCGGCAAAGGTAAAATGGGTGGCCGTGGTATCAAAGGTCAGAAATCCCGTTCGGGTGTGGCCATCAACGGCTACGAAGGTGGCCAGATGCCGCTGTACCAGCGCCTGCCCAAGCGTGGCTTCAACAAGCCGAACCGCAAGGAATTCGCCGTTATCAACCTGGGCCTGATCCAGAAATTCGTTGACGCCGGCAAGCTGGACGCGTCGGCTGCGATTACCGAGGACGCACTGATTGCTTCGGGTCTGGTTCGTCGTAAGCTGGACGGTATCCGCGTTCTGGCCAAAGGCGAGGTTAGCGCCAAGCTGAACCTGGAAGTGACGGGTGCTTCGAAGGCTGCTGTTGAAGCAGTTGAAAAAGCGGGCGGCTCACTGACGGTCACAAAAGCTGCTGCGGCAGAGTAAGCGCTTGTGAGCGGGCGAAGACCCGCTTACATAGAGCACTAAGTTTTCCCAGACGCCGCCCGAGCCGGAAAACGGTTCTGGGCGGTGTTTTCATAAGAGAGACCGATTTATGGTATCAGCAGCAGAACAAATGGCAGCCAACACAAGCTGGTCTGCCCTTGGCAAAGCCACCGATCTGCGCAACCGCATCCTGTTCACGCTGGGTTTGTTGATCGTTTATCGCCTGGGCACCTTCATTCCGGTGCCGGGGATCGACGGAGCAGCTCTGCGTGAGTTCATGGAGCAGGCGGGGCAAGGCATCGGCGGCATGGTTTCGATGTTCACCGGCGGGGCGCTGGGTCGAATGGGTATCTTTGCCCTCGGCATCATGCCCTATATCTCGGCCTCAATCATTGTGCAGCTGCTGACTTCCATGGTCCCCGCGCTCGAGCAACTCAAGAAAGAGGGCGAGCAGGGGCGCAAGAAGATCAACCAGTATACCCGTTTCGGTACTGTGGCGCTGGCCACCGTGCAGGCTTATGGTCTGGCTGTTTCGCTGGAATCGGGTGATCTGGCGACCGATCCGGGCCTGTTCTTCCGTATGTCGACCATGATTACTCTGGTCGGTGGTACCATGTTCCTGATGTGGCTGGGTGAACAGATCACCGCACGCGGCATCGGCAACGGCATCTCTCTGATCATCTTCGTCGGCATCATTGCCGAGGTTCCGGCTGCTCTGGCGCAGTTTTTCGCTTCGGGTCGTTCGGGCGCAATCAGCCCTGCCGTGATCGTTGGTGTGATTTTGATGGTCATCGCTGTGATCACCTTCGTGGTGTTCATGGAGCGGGCCTTGCGCAAGATCCACATTCAGTACCCGCGCCGTCAGGCCGGTATGAAAGTGTATGAAGGCGGTTCGAGCCACTTGCCGGTCAAGGTCAACCCGTCGGGCGTTATTCCTGCGATCTTTGCCAGTTCGCTTTTGTTGCTGCCGGTGACGATCTCGACCTTCTCGTCGGGTGCGGCCAACGGTCCGATCATGTCCTGGCTGCTGGCGAACTTTGGCCCCGGACAGCCGCTTTACCTGCTGTTCTTCGCGTCGATGATCGTGTTCTTCGCGTATTTCTATACGTTCAACGTGGCGTTCAAACCCGATGACGTTGCCGATAACCTGAAAAAGCAGAACGGTTTCGTACCTGGCATTCGCCCCGGCAAGAAAACCGCCGAATATCTGGAATATGTGGTCAACCGCGTTCTGGTTCTGGGCTCTGCCTATCTGGCGCTGGTTTGTCTGCTGCCCGAAATTGTTCGGAACCAGTTTGCCATCCCGTTCTACTTCGGCGGCACTTCGGTTCTGATCATCGTATCTGTGACCATGGACACGATCCAACAGGTTCAGAGTCACCTGCTTGCGCACCAATATGAAGGGCTTATCGAAAAGTCCCAACTGCGCGGCAAAGGTAAGAAACGCGGCAGAAAGGGAGCTGCTCGTCGATGAATATTATTCTGCTTGGCCCTCCGGGCGCTGGAAAAGGCACGCAAGCCGGACACCTTGTTGAAACACGCGGCATGGTACAGCTGAGTACCGGTGACATGCTGCGAGAAGCCAAGACCTCGGGCACCGAGATGGGCCTGAAGGTTGCGGCGATCATGGATGCTGGCAAGCTGGTCACTGATGAGATCGTGATTGGCCTGATCCGCGAAAAGCTGGATCAGGGCGCAGAGGGCGGTTTCATATTCGACGGTTTCCCACGCACGTTGGCGCAGGCCGATGCTTTGGGTGAGTTGCTGGCCGAAAAGGGCGAGACACTGGATTGTGTGATCGAGTTGCAGGTTGACGATGAGACGCTGGTCCAGCGTATCGTCAATCGCGCCGAGGAGGCGCGTGCTGCCGGTCAGCCCGCCCGGGCAGATGACAACGAAGACAGCGTGCGCATCCGCCTGATGGAGTACTACAAAAAGACTGCTCCGCTGATCGGTTATTACCACGCCAAAGGCAATCTGCAGCCTGTCGACGGTTTGGCGGAAATCGCGGATGTAACATCGGCGATCAAGGCAATTCTCGGCTGATTTCAGGTAGGGGCTTGACGGCCCCTCCAAAAGCCCATATCGACCCCCATCCCTAATGGGAATCAAGTATGCGTGAGGGATTCGTCCCCTGCGCCCCGACCACCTCAAATAATACTGGACCCTCTGGCGTCACTGCCACGGTCAGGTGTTGTGAAAAAAGGTTCCGGAGTTACGGAACCGCAACAAAAAGGAAAGTGACACGTGGCACGTATTGCCGGCGTAAACATCCCGACTGCAAAGCGGGTACCAATCGCCCTCACATATATCACCGGAATCGGCAACACTTCGGCTAAAGCAATCTGCGAAGCCGTAGGCATTGAAGCGACCCGTCGCGTCAATGAACTGTCCGACGCCGAGGTTCTGAAAATCCGCGAATTCATCGACGAAAACTTCACCGTCGAAGGTGACCTGCGTCGTGAAGTTCAGATGAACGTCAAGCGCCTGATGGATCTGGGCTGCTACCGCGGTCTGCGTCACCGCCGCAACCTGCCGGTTCGCGGTCAGCGTACCCACACCAATGCTCGTACCCGCAAAGGCCCCGCAAAGGCCATTGCCGGTAAGAAGAAATAAGGGAGGGTCTGACTGATGGCACGTGACAAGACTCGCGTTAAGCGCAAAGAGCGTAAGAACATCGCATCGGGCGTTGCCCATGTGAACTCGACCTTCAACAACACCAAGATCCTGATCTCGGACGTACAAGGCAATGCCATCTCGTGGTCGTCTGCCGGTACCATGGGTTTCAAAGGGTCGCGGAAATCGACGCCTTATGCGGCTCAGATGGCTGCAGAAGATGCAGGCAAGAAGGCGCAGGAACATGGCGTCAAGACGCTGGAAGTCGAAGTTCAGGGCCCCGGTTCGGGTCGTGAATCGGCTCTGCGCGCGCTGGCTGCCGCTGGCTTCAACATCACGTCGATCCGCGACGTGACGCCGATTGCTCACAACGGCTGCCGCCCGCCGAAGCGCCGCCGCGTCTAAGCGATTTTGAATTGAGCTGGGGCCAGTGTTTTTGCACGGCCCCAGCACGTCATTTTGAACCTCGGGCGTCTGCACCTTGTTGGTCATGGGGCGCGGACAGGAATGGAGGGATTACATGATCCACAAGAATTGGGCAGAATTGATCAAGCCGACCCAGCTGGACGGCAAGCCGGGCAACGACCCTGCGCGTCAGGCAACACTGGTTGCTGAACCGCTTGAGCGTGGCTTTGGTCTGACCCTGGGCAACGCGCTGCGCCGCGTTCTGATGAGCTCGCTGCAAGGTGCGGCCATCACCAGCGTTCAAATCGACAACGTCCTGCACGAGTTCTCGAGCGTAGCGGGCGTACGTGAAGACGTCACCGACATCATCCTGAACCTCAAGGGCGTGTCGCTGCGCATGGAAGTCGAAGGCCCCAAGCGCCTGTCGATCAATGCCAAAGGCCCCGCAGTTGTCACCGCAGGTGACATCAGCGAAAGCGCTGGTATCGAAGTTCTGAACCGCGATCACGTCATCTGCCACCTGGACGATGGCGCCGACCTGTTCATGGAACTGACCGTCAACACCGGCAAGGGTTACGTCTCGGCCGAGAAGAACAAGCCGGAAGATGCACCTATCGGCCTGATCCCGATTGATGCGATCTATTCGCCGGTCAAAAAGGTTGCCTATGACGTGCAGCCGACCCGTGAAGGTCAGGTTCTGGACTATGACAAGCTGACCCTGAAGATCGAAACTGATGGCTCGATCACGCCGGAAGATGCACTGGCCTATGCCGCTCGTATCCTGCAGGATCAACTGTCGATCTTCGTCAACTTCGACGAGCCGGAATCGGCTGGCCGCCAGGACGAAGACGATGGTCTGGAGTTCAACCCGCTGCTGCTGAAGAAAGTCGACGAGCTGGAGCTGTCGGTCCGTTCGGCGAACTGCCTGAAGAACGACAATATCGTTTACATCGGCGATCTGATCCAGAAGACCGAAGCCGAGATGCTGCGCACCCCGAACTTTGGCCGCAAGTCGCTGAACGAGATCAAAGAAGTGCTGTCCGGCATGGGTCTGCACCTCGGCATGGATGTCGAGGACTGGCCGCCCGACAACATCGAAGATCTGGCGAAGAAATTCGAAGACGCCTTTTGAGGCGGTGCCGGGCTAAAGCCCGGTCTACTTCGAACCAACCCGTAGGCCGGGCTTCAGCCCGGCTTGCATGCCAAAAAATGCTCGGGCTGCCGAGGACTATATGGGCACTTCCGCCCCAAGGAGAGTTGGTGACACGCATCGCCGGCCAGACAAAGCAAAACGCTAAAGAAGGAATTAGAAAATGCGTCACGCACGTGGTTATCGCCGCCTGAACCGTACTCATGAGCACCGTAAGGCTCTGTTTGCAAACATGGCTGGCTCGCTCATCGAGCATGAGCAGATCAAAACAACTCTGCCCAAGGCAAAAGAACTGCGCCCGATCATCGAAAAGCTGGTCACTCTGGGCAAGCGCGGCGACCTGCACGCGCGCCGTCAGGCCGCATCGCAGCTGAAAGAAGACAAAGACGTCGCCAAGCTGTTCGAAGTTCTGGGCCCTCGCTACGCCGAGCGCCAGGGCGGTTATGTCCGCATCTTGAAAGCCGGTTTCCGTTATGGCGACATGGCTCCGATGGCGATCATCGAATTCGTTGATCGTGATTTGGACGCCAAAGGCGCGGCTGACAAGGCGCGCGTTGCCGCCGAAGAGGCTGCAGAAGAATAAGAAAGCGCCACGTTTTCCAAGAAGAGCCCCGTGTCCCAGACGCGGGGTTCTTTCTTTTACGGCGATGAAACTGTTTGCTCACGCGCGCGGCCTGCACATTGCAAGGCTTGAAAAGCTTGATCAGACGTCGATCAGTTTGCCATCTTGCAACGCGAGCCCATCCGGGGCCAGCGCTTCGCGAAACGCAGGAGAATGGCTGACCAGAAGACTCGCCTGAGGCAGCGATTGCAGGATCTCAAGCAACCGCGATTCGTTCTTGGTGTCCAGCGCATTGGTGGATTCATCCAGCAGCAGGACCTGCGGTTCCATCGTCAGAACGGTTGCCAGCGTGATCAGGCGCTTCTCGCCGCCTGACAGCTTGTGTGTGGTCCGTTCCTTTAGATGCACAAGGTCCAGATCGCCTAGAACCCGATCCACGATAGCAAGCGCCTCAGCAGGTGTCTTGCCAAGGTTCAGCGGACCAAACGTAATGTCTTCGGCCGCGGTGGGGCAGAACAGTTGGTCGTCGGGGTCCTGAAAGACAAGCCCGACATGGCGGCGCACTTCATGGTAATCAGCCTCGACTTGTCGTGGTTTGCCAAAGACGGTCACCGTACCTGAGGACGGCCGTTGCAGCCCAAGTGTGATACGCAGAAGCGTGGATTTCCCCGCCCCGTTCGGGCCGGTCAGTGACAGGCGTTGTCCGGCCTCCAGCCATCCCTTGCCAACGGGTCGAAGGCGGTGGATTGCGCTTTTGGCCAAAGGACGCTCGCCAATGAAAATCCGAGAAAGAAACAGCGCTTACACTGCACAATCTGGACATCGCAATCAGGCCGGTGCATCGTGCGGTCCGTCAGACTCCGGCGTAGCGCGCTTGTGTTCGGCGCCCCTTTCCTAACAAGCCCCGGAGGCCCAATGTCTGAAATCAAACAAGGCGACACAGTTCGCATCCACTATACCGGCACACTGCTGGACGAGACCGTCTTTGACAGTTCGGACGGGCGCGATCCGTTGGAATTCGTTGTCGGTTCGGGTCAGATCATATCCGGCCTCGACAATGCCATGCCCGGACTGGCCGTAGGCGACAAGAAACGGGTCGAGATTGCCTGTGTTGACGCTTATGGTCCGATCAACCCGGCGATGCGGCAGGATATCCCGCGCGAAGGTATCCCGGATGATATCCCACTAGAGCCTGGAACCCAGCTGCAGATGCAGACCCCCGATGGTCAGATGCTGCCTGTCACGGTTGTCGAGGCGAACGAGGCCACGGTGACTTTGGACGCCAATCACCCGCTGGCCGGGCAGGACCTGATTTTCGATATCGAGATTGTCTCGGTAAACTGAAGATTGCGGGCTTGAGGGCCTTAGCCCAAAAGCCCTTCAAACGCTGCACGGACCTGCGGTTGTGTGAAAAATACGAACAGCACTAGCAGTGTGGTCAGTGTCAAAAGCAGAATACGGGCACGGGGGCTCAGGAACCCCGTTTTCCGTCTTGTCTGGCTGCCACGCGTGTTGCTGGCAAGGATCTGGTCAGTTTTGCTCATGACCTTATCCCTGACGCCGAAAAATGGTCAAATCTTGGCAGCGTCTGGGAAAGATATGGTCACATGAAATCTGGCTGTGGCATTCCAAGCACGTGGAAGCCGCCATCCACCCGGATGATCTCGCCCGAGGTGCAGATCCCGGCGTCCGAGGTCAGGTAAACCGCTGTGCCGCCAACCGCCTCAAGCGTCGCGTTCGAGCGCATGGGCGCGTTCTGGTCGCAGAACTTGTAGGTCTTGCGCGCTCCGCCGATCGCGGCACCGGCCAGGGTCTTCATCGGGCCGGGCGAAATCGCGTTCACTCGGATGCCTTCGGGGCCAAGGTCGTTGGCCAGATAGCGGGTCGCCGATTCCAGCGCGGCCTTGGCAACGCCCATGACGTTGTAGTTCGGAACCACACGGTTTGAACCTTGATAGGTCAGCGTCAGCAGCGAGCCGCCATTGTCCTTCATTAGTGGATAAGCGCGGCGGGCCACTTCGATAAACGAATAGGCCGAAACATCCATCGAATGCTTGAAATTGGCGCGTGTGGTGTTCAGAAACCGGCCTGTCAGCTCGTTCTTGTCCGAATAGGCGATGGCGTGGACGACAAAGTCGATGGTGGGCCAGCGCTCGCCCAGCTCGCCAAAGGCGCGGTCCAGCGAAGCGTCATCCGTGACATCCGCGTCTACCATGAAATCGCTGCCGAGACTTTCGGCCAGCGGCTGTAGGCGCTTCCCGAATGCTTCGCCCTGATAGGTGAAGGCCAGTTCGGCGCCTGCTTCGTGCATCGCCTTCGAGATACCCCAGGCAATCGAACGATCATTGGCGACGCCCATGATCAGGCCGCGTTTCCCTTTTAGAACTTCCGACATCTTGTTCACCCGTTATACTTTGACAGGATCATGGAACCGTTCGTGCCGCCAAAGCCGAAGCTGTTGGTCATGACCGAGTCCAATCCCGCATTTTCAACTACTTGAGTAGCAATTTCACCGGGCTGGATGCCTTCGGCAAGTGTGTCGACATTGATCGACGGAGTAATGAAATCATTGTCCAGCATGAGCAGGCAGAAGATCGTCTCAAGCGCGCCAGCCGCGCCTTGTGCGTGCCCGGTCATCGACTTGGTGGATGAGATCGGAGGGACCTGACCTTCGCCGAAGATACGGCGCACGGCTTCAACTTCGCCCACGTCCCCAACCGGGGTCGAGGTGCCGTGCGCGTTGATGTAGCCAACCTTGCGGCCTTCGGGCAAGGTTGAAAGCGCCAGACGCATCGCGCGCTCACCGCCTTCGCCGGATGGGGCCACCATGTCGTGGCCGTCCGAAGTTGCCGCATAGCCGGTCACCTCGGCGTAGATCTTGGCACCGCGCGCCAGCGCATGGTCCAGATCCTCAAGCACGACAATGCCGCCGCCGCCCGAGATCACGAAACCATCGCGGTCCTGATCGAACGCGCGCGAGGCTTTGTGCGGAGTGTCGTTATATTTGGACGACATTGCGCCCATGGCGTCGAACAGGCAGGACAGGGTCCAGTCCAGTTCCTCGCCGCCACCTGCGAACATGACGTCCTGCTTGCCCAGCATGATCTGTTCCGCCGCGTTGCCGATGCAATGCAGCGAGGTCGAGCAGGCCGAGGTGATCGAATAGTTGATACCCTTGATCTTGTAGGCAGTGGCAAGGTTGGCCGAAATCGTGGAACACATGCATTTCGGCACGGCAAAAGGCCCGATCCGCTTGGTGGCACCGTTTTTCAGCACTGTTTGATGCGCGGTCAACATCGCGCTGGTGGACGGTCCGCCAGAACCAGCGACCAACCCGGTGCGCGGATTGACGACCTGTTCCTCGGTCAGCCCGGAATCGGCAATTGCCTGTCCCATCGCGATATGCGCATAGGCCGCACCCGGCCCCATGAAGCGCAGGGTGCGTTTGTCCACGTGTTCGGACACGTCGATCTTGAGCGTACCTGCGATCTGGCTGCGAAAGCCATGTTCGACCATCTGCTCATTGGCCTCGATGCCAGATTTGCCTGCTTTGAGCGAGGCGAGAACCTCTTCGGCATTGTTCCCGATCGAGGAGACGATTCCCAGACCGGTGACGACGACGCGACGCATATGCGTTCTCCTGTGTTCCGTTCCTGTTTGCGTAATGTCCGCTGGCGTCAGCTTTCAGACAGTGCGACCTTCATGTCTTTGACCTGATAAATCACTTCGCCATCCGCTTCGACCCGTCCGTCTGCGACCCCCATGGTCAGGCGACGAGTCTGTACGGCTTTGGTGAAATCTACGTAATATGTCAGCATCTTGCGGTCCGGACGTACCATGCCCGTCAGCTTGACTTCGCCCACGCCAAGCGCATAGCCGCGCCCCTGCCAGCCCCGCCAGCCGAGGTTGAAGCCAGTCAGCTGCCACAGGCCATCCAGGCCCAGACAGCCCGGCATGATCGGGTTGCCGGGGAAGTGGCAGTCAAAGAACCAAAGATCGGGAGTGATGTCGAATTCGGCGACAACATGGCCTTTGCCATGCGCGCCTCCGTCACCCGAAACTTCGGTGATCCGGTCCATCATCAGCATCGGAGGGGCGGGCAATTGCGCGTTGCCGGGGCCAAAAAGTTCGCCTCGGGCGCATTTCAGCAGATCATCTTTGTCAAAACTGCTTGGGAATTGGGCCATTCTTGCCGCCTCTTCTGCCTTGGGTCCGTTTGGTGCATTTGGCCTCACCTAGCACCCGTATGCAAGGTCCTGCAAGAGTGGCGGTCAGATGATGTTGCGCCCGGGTTGTCTTTGCGAATGAATTTCATTTGAAATTGGCATCCCTGCGCCCCTATATATATATTCAGCAAAAATGGGTATCGGATTCATGACACCTCAGAGCCGTAAGATAGCTACAGACTGGTTGGAGAGCGCCGGATTGCGCCCCACACGTCAGCGTGTTGCGCTGGCCGAGTTGCTTGTGGGCGATGGTCGTCACCGGCATGTCACGGCAGAAAGCCTGTTTGACTCGGCCAAGACCAAGGGCGATGCGGTTTCGCTTGCGACCGTCTACAACACGCTGCGCGCGTTCTGCGATGCCGGTGTGCTGCAAGAGATCACGGTGGATGGGTCGAAAAGCTATTTTGACACCAACACCCATGATCACCCGCATTTCTATTGGGAAGACGAAAGCAGGCTAAGCGACGCTCCGTCCGAAGAACTGGTGATCCAGCGCCTTCCGCAGGCACCGGACGGAGTCGAGATTGCATCGGTCGATGTGGTTATCCGTCTTCGCAAGAAACCTCAGGTCTAACGCGCTTTGCGTTTTAGCTAAGGCAAGACCATCGAAATACGCGCTCGACCATAGGGAGAGGCAGCGCTTTTCGATTCAAATCAAACGCAAAGCGATCCAGTCTCGGTCAGCGCCTCAAACAGGATGCGTTCGGCTGAGGCCAGCGTGGCGTCTACCGGGCCGGTGCCATGGCGTGCCAATACAACCGGTTCAGCTGCGTCATTGTCTAGGATCGGCAGGCGGGTCAGCATTCGATTGTCGTAACTCATCGCATTGTCGGGGCTGGCGTAGCTGATCGCGATTCCCTCACCATGGGCGGCAAGGCTGCGCTGGATTTCAAGCGTTGCGGCCCTGTGGGCGACCGTTGGGCTCAGGTCCTTGCGTCGAAACAGGTTCAGAACATGCTGCGCTGACAACCCTTCCTTTGACAGGATCAGGGGTTCCTGTTCCAGATCAGCCAAGGTCACATCGCGGGCCTTTGCAAGCAGGTGATCGGGTGAGACCAGGGCGTGGGGGACACTGTCGAACAGCTCTTGCCGGGTAAATCCAGCATCCATGCCAAGGTCATATGTGATCGCGATGTCTGTCTGGCCGTTGATCAGGCTGTCCAGCAAGCCCTCGAAACTATCCACTTGATAGGTGACTGTGACATCAGGCAGCGCCACTTGCAGGCTGTGCAATGCCGAGGCCAGATGAAACGGTGCAAGGTCAATGAAGCAGCCCAATCGCAAGTGCGAAGACCCGTGCGGTGCATCTGTCGGAGTTTCGATCTGCGCGGCAGAGTACAACAGTTTTTCGGCCCGTTCGATGAAGAGACGCCCCTGTGGGGTTGTGGTCATCGCCGCCCCACGCCGACGCATGAACAGCGGATAGCCAAGGCACGATTCGACTCGTGTCAGCGCCGTCGATAGGGCGGGTTGCGAGACGTTCAGCGAATGGGCTGCGGCAGACAGGCTGCCATGTTGGCCAATGGCGCAGACATATTCGTATTGGCGCAATGAAATATATAACATCGAGTTATTTATTACTTCGAAAGATATGATTTGAACAGAAGGCTTTGTTGTCCTTTAAACGGGGGCAAGCACAAGGAGAACGCCATGCCACACCCTCTTGTTTCTCAGGACATGATCGACACCTACCAGGAAGACGGGGTTGTCCTGGTCAAAGGACTTTTTGCCGATCACGTGGACGCGTTGCGCGACGGGGTTGCCGCCAATATGGCCGAGCCGGGGCCCTATGCCTCGGACAACAAGAAAGAGGGGCAGACCGGGCTGTTCTTTGATGATTACTGCAACTGGACCCGTATCCCGCAGTTCCGCCAGGTGATCGAGACCTCTGCGGCGGCTGAGGTTGCAGCGGACCTGATGCAGTCGAAAACCGTGCAGATGTTTCACGACCACGTACTGGTGAAAGAACCGGGCACCTCGATGGCGACGCCCTGGCATCAGGATGGGCCGTATTACTTTGTCGAAGGGCAGCAGACGATCAGCTTTTGGTCGCCCTTGGATCCGGTGAAACAGGCCACCCTGCGCTGTGTTGCGGGATCACACAGATGGGAGAAAGAGGTTCTACCGACCCGCTGGGTCAGCGAAGAGGGGTTCTTTGCTGATGAAGGCCAGTACATTCCGGTCCCCGATCCGGATGCGGAAGGGATGAAAGTGGTCGAATTCGAAATGGAACCCGGTGACGCGGTCGCGTTCAACTACCGTACCCTGCATGGGGCGCGGGGGAATCACTCGGACAGTCGTCGTCGGGCGTTTTCACTACGGCTGGTCGGGGATGATGCGCGCTATGTCGAGCGCCCGGGCCGCACGTCGCCTCCGTTTCCGGGGCATGACATGATGCCGGGTCAGCGTTTGCGGGAAGACTGGTTCCCGATGCTGCTGCAGCGATAGGGGGCGCTGCCCCCGTCACCTGCGGCGCCTCCCCCGGGATATTTTCAGCCAGATGAAGAACGGATCAGAACCACTGGCCGGGTTCGATCAGCCCCAGATCGAGCAGTTGGCGCGATGTCCATTCGAATGAGACGGAGTTGCGCCAGCGGAAGCTGGAGATATCGAAGGTCGAACCAGCATTGCTTTTCAGGGCTTTTGCCGCCCGGAAGGAACAGATCGCTGCCGTCAGGTTGTGGTGCCATGGGCAGGCGTAGGTGTTGTATTCGGCCTCGTTGAATGTGTGGTCGGGCTGCAGGATCAGGTCCTTGCGGTTTTTGAAAAGCGCGATTCGGTCGATGCGTCGGCGTTCGTAGGGGATGTGATCTTCGAACCGCCAGCGCAGGCCACCGGACATGTCCAACTGACGTTCGACCGGGCGGCCCGAGGTATCGTGGCGGGTGTGGGCATAGTATCCGGTGCTGTCCAGCATGGCCTGATCGGGGGCCACGCCGTTCGGGTGCTGGGTCAGGTCACCGGCATAAAGGTCGATCACGTGGCACAGCATTGCGTTGCGCCGTTCCTCGGCGTGGAAGGCCAGCAACTCTGTTATGCTGCGGGTTTCACAGAAGGGATAGAACAGGAATTCGGCGTTGTAGCAGTAGTACATCCAGACACTCGGCGCGGCCTTTGTGATACGATTGATTGCGTCGAACACCTCGGCCCGGGGCGCGCATCTGAGGGTCACGCGATGCACCCGCGCGGCCAGGTCTTCGCCGAGGGTGAACTCGGCGGGCATGAATGCCACGACGGATTTGAAGCCGAGGCCTAGATGGTGGTGCAGCGTGCTTTCGACCTCGGTCTCGTCCTCGGCGAAAATCAGGGCCACTGGCCCTTTGGACAGGGCGGATTGGCCTGAATTCAAAAAGCTGTCGAGGGATTCGTACTGCATCGCCGGTTTCATTCGTGTCTTGCTGGAAAGTTTCGCCAAATTCGGGTAATTGCGCCGGCATTGCAAGCGGCGTTCGAAGCATATAGATGACGCCGATCCAGCGACTGCAAAGGCCTAATCCATGTCTGAACCCAAAAAGCTGTTTATCAAGACCTATGGCTGTCAGATGAATGTCTATGACAGCGAGCGTATGGCTGAGGCCTTGGGCGGGCAGGGATATGTCGAAACCAAGTCGCCGGATGATGCAGACATGATCCTGCTGAACACTTGTCATATCCGGGAAAAAGCCGCCGAAAAGGTCTATTCCGAGCTTGGCCGGTTCAAGGGGCTGAAGGCAGATAAGCCCGATCTCAAGATCGGTGTGGCGGGCTGTGTTGCGCAGGCCGAAGGTGAAGAGATCATGCGCCGTCAGCCTCTGGTCGATCTGGTGGTTGGGCCGCAAAGCTATCACCGTTTGCCGGAGATGGAGGCCAAGACCCGCGAAGGCGCCAAAGCGCTGGACACGGATTTTCCCGAAGAGGACAAGTTCGAAAAGCTCAAGAACCGTCCCAAGGCCAAACGCGGCCCGACGGCATTTTTGACGGTGCAGGAAGGGTGCGACAAGTTCTGCGCCTTCTGCGTTGTTCCCTATACCCGCGGGGCAGAGGTCAGCCGCCCAGCCGACCGCATCATTCGTGAAGCGCAGGATCTGGTCGAACGCGGCGTACGCGAGATCACTTTGCTGGGTCAGAACGTCAACGCCTATCACGGAGCCGGACCGAACGGAGACATGACGCTGGCCGGGCTAATCTGGGAATTGAACAAGGTCGACGGGCTGGAGCGTATCCGCTTTACCACCTCGCATCCCAATGACATGGCGGATGATCTGATCGAGGCGCATGGCACCTGTGACAAGCTGATGCCCTATCTGCACCTGCCCGTACAGGCGGGGTCGGACCGGATTCTGAAACGGATGAACCGCAGCCATACGGCAGACAGCTATTTGCGGCTGATTGAGCGTATCCGCGCAGCGCGTCCGGATATCGTGATGTCGGGGGACTTCATCGTCGGCTTCCCAGAGGAAACTGAAGAGGATTTCCAGGCGACTTTGGATTTGGTTGAGCAAGTCAAATACGGCTATGCTTATTCTTTCAAATATTCGACCCGCCCAGGCACCCCTGCTGCGGAACGTGCGCAGGTTGACCCGGCTGCGGCGGATGACCGCCTGCAGCGGTTGCAGGCGCTGATCACCAAGCACCAGCGTGAAATTCAGGATTCAATGGTTGGTCGCACAGTTGGTGTTCTGTTCGAGAAACCAGGGCGGCTCGAAGGGCAGATGGTCGGGAAATCAGACTATCTCCACTCGGTTCACGTGGTTGGGCCTGAATTGAGCGTGGGGGATTTGCGACAGGTGCGTATCGTGAAATCTGGTGCGAACTCTCTGGCCGGGGAACTGTTGGAATAAGGCGGTTCTTTGCCGGCACGTCGGGTCAGTTCTGGGGTATGTAAAATTTACCCTTGATTTATTATTTGGAACTATGTTCGGACGGAACCTAAGTTTTCTGATGGGCCTCGACCGCTTGCGGAAAGTTTGTATCTGCGGTTCGCGAGAGTGGCGTCGATGGAGGGTATAGAGTGGCAATTCTGAATTTTGGGGGCCTCTGGTCTGTGTCTGTCGCGACCCTGGTGGCTTTTGCGGCCAGCGCAACATGGGCGAGTGATCAGACGGGGGAAATATCGGATCCCGAAGTGTTCAGTGACAAGCGGTTCAGCGATGATGTCAGCGCCTTTTATCTGGGTTTGACGGCGGGGTATGGTGGCGGAGGCGATGATCGCTTCGGTCTGACCACGCCGACCGATACCTTTGGGATCGGTGATCAGGATATCAGCGGAACCTATGGCGGCGTGCGCGGTGGCTGGCGCGGGGTTCTGCCCGCCCGGGGCGGTCGTGACTATGTCTATGGATTTGAACTGGGATATGATTTCGGATCGCTGGACGATAGCGTGACCAATGTGATCGGCTCCGAAACGGTGCAGGGCGGATCGGAAGTTTCGGACATCATAACCTTGCGGTTTCGGAATGGCCTGACCAACCGCAGCGGACGAATCCTTTATTTCGTCAGTGTCGGTTACCTTTGGGGTGACGTGGAAACCACGAACAGTATTTCGTCCACGGGTGGCACGCAGTCGTTTGAGGCCTCGGATCGCCGCAACGGCCTATCGCTCAGCATTGGTGCGGAACACTATCTGACCGAAGACTGGTCAATTTCGGGCGAATATGAATACGTCCAGTTTGACTCCAAGGACATTGAATTTTCATCGGGTTTTTCGACAAAATCGACCCCAAATTATCGCGGTTTGAGGTTCGGTTTGAACTATAAGTTCTAAACCGGGGCAGAGCTCCCGATCGGCGCTTTTGTCATCGCCGTGCGAATTTTTGAAACTGTGGCTTGCACCCGGTCCGAGTTCTTGTCTACGCTCAAGGTGAAACGCCAAGACAGGAGAGCGGATTGGCCATCGGTGCCCTGACCCCACCGCAAGATGAGACGCCTCAGCGCGAGGCATTTGTAGAATTCCCCGACAACCGCTTGTTGATTGATTTATGTGGCGAATATGACCGCAACCTGACCGAGATTGAACAGAAGCTCTCGGTTCAAATTGTGCGCCGCGGCAATCAGTTGGTTGTGATGGGCGAAGAGGATTCGCAGAAAAACGCCATCGAGGTCCTGCAGGCCCTCTACACCCGTCTGGAAGGCGGGCGCGAGGTTGAGGCCGCCGATGTGGACCGAGAGCTGCGCATGGGTGGTTCGGAACAGGGCACTGGCAGCCGGGACGGCGACCAGCTTGAGATGTTCAAGGGTGGCACCGTTGAAATCAAGACTCGCAAAAAGCTGGTCGAACCCCGCACGGATGCGCAAAAAGCCTATGTGCAGTCACTGTTTCAGAATGAGCTGGCCTTCGGGATCGGCCCGGCGGGTACCGGCAAGACCTATCTGGCCGTTGCCGTGGGCGTGTCGATGTTCATCGGCGGGCACGTGGATCGTATCATCCTCAGCCGTCCTGCGGTCGAAGCCGGCGAAAAGCTGGGCTATCTGCCGGGCGATATGAAGGACAAGGTCGATCCGTATATGCAGCCGCTTTACGACGCGCTGAATGATTTCCTTCCCGGCAAGCAACTGGCCAAACTGATCGAAGAAAAGCGAATCGAGATCGCTCCGCTGGCCTTTATGCGGGGACGGACGCTGGCCAATGCGTTCGTAGTACTGGATGAAGCGCAGAACGCGACAACCATGCAGATGAAGATGTTCCTGACCCGTCTGGGCGAGGGCAGCCGTATGGTCATCACGGGTGACCGGTCTCAGGTTGATTTGCCGCGTGGGGTCCAATCCGGGCTGGCAGATGCAGAACGCCTGTTGAATACGATTCCGAATATCAGCTTCAACTACTTCACGTCCAAGGATGTGGTGCGGCACCCGCTTGTCGCCGCAATCATCGAAGCGTATGAGGCCGATGCAGGGCGCGAGAAAAGTTAACTCAAAGCCCGACAACAGGCTTTGAGGCGACAGGATGAACCTTGAACTCACCGTGGAAGATGACCGCTGGCAGGGGCTTGAGCCTCTGTCATTGCGCGCGATTAAGGCGGTTTTGCTTCATTGCGGGCTGGACCCGGATTTGTGCGAGGTCAGCCTTCTGGCCTGCGATGACGCCCGAATTGCCGAACTGAACGCCGAGTTCCGGGAAAAGCCGACACCGACCAATGTTCTGAGCTGGCCCGCCGAAGACCTCGCGGCCAATGTCGCAGGTGAAACGCCCGAACTGCCCGAACCCGATTTTACCGGCGAAATCGCCCTTGGGGACATTGCGATTTCATACGACACCTGCGCGCGCGAAGCGGACGAGGCGGGGAAACCTATGTCTGATCACGTGACCCATCTGATCGTTCACGGAACGTTGCATTTGCTGGGCTACGATCACATTCGTGACCCCGATGCTACCTTGATGGAAGGGATTGAGGTCAAGATACTTGGCAAACTGGGTATCAATGACCCATATAGTAGGTGAAGCGGGTACTTTCACCCGATCAATTGGAACAGGACCATGGGTGATACAGACGGCAGTTCTAGGGCGGCGCAAAGCGCGCAGTCTGAGAATTTGGACATTGAAGAGAAAAGCGGTTTCTTTTCGCGGATTATGGATGCTTTTTCGGGAACCGAAGAGGAGCAGAGCGCTCCGGCCAACGGGCATGATATAGCCGACAATCAACATCGCGGCATGGTCAACCTGCGCCGCAAACGGGTTGAGGATGTTGCCATTCCGACCGTTGAAATCGTCTCGGTCCCCTCAACGATTTCCAAGGATGAACTGGCGCAGGTCTTTCGCGATAGCGGCCTGTCTCGGATACCTGTCTATGAGGGCACGCTGGACACGCCGCTTGGCTTTGTCCACCTGAAGGATTTTGCCCTCACCCATGGGTTCAATGGCGGTACATCCGAGTTCGACCTGACCTCGATGCTGCGCACGTTGCTGTTCGTGCCGCCCTCGATGCCGATCGGTGTTTTGTTGACCAAGATGCAAACCGAACGCCGCCACATGGCGCTGGTGATTGATGAGTATGGCGGCGTTGACGGGTTGTTGACCATCGAAGACCTGATTGAACAGGTTGTCGGCGAAATCGCGGATGAGCATGATGCACATGAGGATCAGCTTTGGCTGCAGGAAAAGCCGGGTTGTTACGTCGTTCAGGCCCGTGTTCCGCTTGAGGATTTCGAGGCCGAGATCGGTCGCTCTCTGACCAGCCACGAGGATGTAGACGAGGAAGAGATCGAAACTTTGGGTGGCCTGGTCTTCATGCTGTCGGGCCGTGTTCCGGCGCGGGGTGAGGTTGTGCTGCATCCCGAAGGCCCGGAGTTCGAGGTGATCGACGCCGACCCGCGCCGCATCAAGCGTCTGCGCGTCATGTTGCCGGACGTCGCTGCATGATCCCTGTCCGGGGTTGGCCTTTCTGGCTTAGACTTGGTGCCGCAGCTGCCTTGGGGGCGCTCGGCGCTTATGGCTTGGCGCCGTTTGGCTACTGGCCGCTGACGCTGATTGCGCTGACCCTAATTCCCGCGTTCTTTCTCGCCTGTGAAACCCGCGCGCGGGCCGCGTGGTTGGGCTGGGCCTTTGCCACCGGCTACTTCGCCCATGCCCTGAGTTGGATCATCGAGCCTTTCCAAGTGGACGCCGAGCGCCATGCTTGGATGGCCCCCTTTGCGCTGATCTTCATGGCTGGCGGCTTGGCCTTGTTCTGGGCGGCGGCGTTCTGGGCGGGGCGGCGGGTGGATACTCCGGTTGTACGTCAGGCGGTGTTTCTAGCCCTGACGCTTTCACTGGCCGAGTTCGGACGCGGCTATCTTCTGACCGGTTTCCCTTGGGCCGGGGTTGCGCAGGTCTGGGTCGACACGCCGGTTGCGCAACTTTTGTCTTTGATTGGTCCATATGGGCTGGCTGCGCTGACATTCGCGGTGACGTTGCCGCTGGGGGCGGCGATATCGCAGCGAATGGCCCTCCGCCCGCTTCTGGTTCCGGTCGCTGGGTTCGCCGGTGTCGCTGTTTTTGCTGCCGTCTACGCCTCCAGCAGGCCGGTGATCGAGTATGGCGAAAATACTGTGCGACTAGTCCAGCCGAATGCGCCTCAGCATCAGAAATGGGACCCAGCTTATGCGCCGCTGTTCTTTGCGCGCCAGATCGAGCTCACCGCGGCAGAACCACGCCCCGACCTGATCGTCTGGCCCGAGACTGCGGTTCCCGCATGGCTCAGCAGTGCCGACCCTTACCTTGAGGCCGCCACGGATGCGGCTCAGGGGGTTCCGCTGGTTCTGGGTATTCAGCGAGGCGACGGCCCGCGCATATTCAACTCGATGATCTATCTGGATGAGGACGGGCAGCAGACGGGTCTGTATGACAAGCATCATCTGGCCCCGTTTGGCGAATATGTCCCGTTCGGAAATCTGATGGCCCGGTTCGGTATTCAGGGCATGGCCACAACGGCCGGACATGGATTCAGTTCGGGGCCGGGGCCTGCGGTGATGCAGGCGGGCAAGCTGGGGCAGGCCCTGCCGCTGATCTGCTACGAGGCCGTCTTTCCGCAGGACGTCAACGGCGCGCCGGAACGGGCCGATTTCATCTTGCAGATCACCAATGATGCGTGGTTCGGAACCCGTTCAGGCCCTTATCAACATCTTGCCCAGGCCCGGATGCGGGCGATTGAGCAGGGGCTGCCATTGATGCGGTCTGCCAATACCGGCATTTCGGGGATGATCGACCCGTTGGGGCGGATTACCGCGTCGCTTCCTTTGGGGCAGGCTGGGTTTGTGGACGCCGATCTGCCGTTGCCTCTTGCGCCGACAGTCTATTCCCGCATCGGGGACCTGCCCGTGTTCGCGGTCTTGCTCTTGTTGGCCGTGTTGCTGTGGCGCATGCCGAGGCCGTGCAGCACCTAGTTTCCGATTGACGTCATTTCGCAAGGCGCGTATGCCCTTGGTGCCTGTCACAACGGCTTCCTGGCGTGGCAGAGGAACCTCAATGGAGCACATTTATGTCCCGACAGAACTACACTTTTACTTCGGAATCAGTTTCCGAAGGGCACCCGGATAAGGTCTGTGACCGGATTTCCGACGCCGTACTCGACGCATTTCTGAATGAAGAACCCGAAGCGCGCGTGGCGTGCGAAACCTTTGCGACGACCGATCGGGTCGTCATCGGTGGCGAAGTAGGTCTGTCTGATCAGGAAAAGCTGCACGACTATATGGGCCGCATTGACGAGATCGCGCGCGCCTGTATCAAGGATATCGGCTACGAGCAGGACAAGTTTCACCATGAAACGGTCGAGGTGACGAACCTGCTGCACGAACAATCCGCTCATATCGCTCAGGGCGTCGATGCCTCGGGCGACAAGGATGAGGGCGCGGGCGATCAGGGTATCATGTTCGGCTACGCCACCACGGAAACTCCTGCGCTGATGCCGGCCCCGATCCAGTATTCGCATGCGATCCTGCGTCGTCTGGCCGAAGTACGTAAAAACGGCACCGAACCTGCTTTGGGACCGGACGCGAAATCGCAGCTGTCCGTCGTTTACCGCGATGGCAAGCCGGTTGGCGTCAGCTCGATCGTTTTGTCCACGCAACATCTGGATGAGGCGCTGACTTCGAACGACATCCGCGCGATTGTCGAGCCGTACATCACCGAAAGCCTGCCCGAAGGGTGGCTGAGTGCTGATACAGAATGGCACGTGAATCCGACCGGCAAGTTCGTGATCGGCGGCCCGGACGGGGATGCAGGTCTGACCGGCCGCAAGATCATCGTTGACACCTATGGCGGCGCGGCCCCTCATGGTGGCGGGGCGTTCTCGGGCAAAGACCCGACCAAGGTGGACCGTTCGGCGGCCTATGCCGCACGGTACCTGGCCAAGAACGTGGTCGCCTCCGGTATGGCAGAACGCTGCACCATCCAGCTAAGCTATGCGATTGGCGTCTCCAAACCGCTGTCGATCTACGCCGACACCCACGGAACCGGCCAGATTGCAGACGCAGTGATCGAAAAAGCCGTTGGACAGGTCATGGATCTGACGCCGCGTGGCATTCGTGAGCATCTGCACCTGAACAAACCCATCTATCAGCGCACCGCAGCTTACGGTCATTTCGGTCGTGAACCCGAAGCTGATGGCGGCTTCAGCTGGGAACGCACCGATCTGATCGAGGCGCTGAAAGCGGCCGTTTGACTGCCGTCGACAGGTGCGCCTTCGCGGGCGCCCGCTTCTTCTGTTTTTAAATACCTCGGGGGTGTGGGGGCTGGCCCCCACCTCCACCTCTTGCCACAGGCCCAACGCCACAGTAAGGGCACCGACATGAGCAACCAGACACCCCAACGCCCCCGCAGAAACTTCTATGGCCGCTTCAAGGGCAAAACCCTGAAGCAAAGCCAGAAGACGTATCTGAACGAAGACCTCGACGCCCTGTCGCCCGGCGCTGTTGATTGGGAGACGAACCCCGAACGCCACCCGCTGGACCTCGACGCCCTGTTTGGCGGCAAGGATGTCTGGCTTGAGGTCGGCTTTGGCGGTGGCGAGCATCTGGTGCATCAAGCCGCGAACAATCCCGATATCGGCATCATCGGGGCCGAGCCATATATCAACGGCGTCGCCATGCTGTTGGGCAAAATCCGCCAGGCCGGGGTCGAAAACCTTGCCGTGCATCCCGGTGATGCGCGCGACCTGTTCGATGTGCTGCCCGAGGCCAGCATTTCCCGCGCCTTCCTGCTCTACCCGGACCCGTGGCCCAAGACACGCCACCATCGCCGCCGCTTCGTGACCCCAGAACATCTGGAGCCTCTGGCCCGCGTCCTGAAGCCCGGCTCCATCTTCCGCGTGGCCACCGACATTCCCGACTACGTGCGCCAGACGCTTGAGGAAGTCCCCCTTGCTGGATTCGAATGGCTGGCCGAGCGTCCCGCCGACTGGCGCGAGCCCTGGGATGACTGGATCTCGACCCGCTATGAGCAAAAGGCCCTGCGGGAAGGGCGGACCCCACACTATCTGACCTTCCGCCGGACAGACGCCTGATCTTTTTCAAATTTCTGTAATCCTGAACGCTATGCTAGGCTGCGCGCGTGACGCGTTTTCAGCACAGCTTATTTCAAGGATTGCCATGTCTGACATTCGGATTACCAACTGCCACACGCATTTGTTTCATTCACGCCACGTGCCCGAAGACTATCCCTACCCGGCGCTCAAACCGTTCAAGAAGATGCCGTGGTTGATCAAGGCTCTGGCTTTCGGTGCCCGGTTGATTGGCCAGCCCGGTGTCGCCGATAAACTGGATCGGCTCTATCGCTTTCAGCAGGAAACGGATGAGGGTAGCCAGCGCGAGATTCTGGACAACCTGCGGCGACACTACCCCAGCAATACCCGTTTTGTCGTTTTGCCGATGGAGCTTTCGGCCTTTGGCTTCGGCGCGCCCGAGGTTCCGCTGCGCGACCAGCATGACGAGCTGGCGCAGCTGTCCACTGACCCTGAGGTTGGCCATTCGGTGATTCCCTTCGCAACAATCGACCCACGAGCCGACCCCAATGCCACTGAGCTGTGGCGCGCCATTGACGATCTGAGGTTTCGTGGGGTCAAGCTCTATCCCCGTCTGGGGTTTGCGCCGGATGACCCGGTTCTGATGCAGCATGTTTACCCTCGCGTGCAGGACAAGAACCTGCCGGTGATGTCCCACTGTTCGCGTGGCGGGGTGCAGGGGCGGTACCTTTCCGACTATTGGGCCGACCGCTATACCGAGCCTGAGGCGTTTGTTCCGGTGATGCGCGCCTTTCCTGACCTGCGGATTTGTCTGGCTCATTTTGGCGGGCAACGGGACTGGCACGCTTATGTCAATCCCGACCACCGCGACCCTTTGGACGATGCATTCAACCGGAATTGGCTGAAATCCATTCGCGACTTGATCGGCAGCGGAGATTACGATGGCTTGTGGACGGATATCTCCTACACGCTTTTCCAATTCGAAGACTACGCACCGTTCCTGCGCCTGTTTCTGATGGGCGAGGATGAGCAAAGCGAACGCTTGCGGTCGCGCGTCCTGTTTGGGTCGGATTACTACATGACCCGGCAAGAGGCGCTGTCAGAAAAGGCGGTCTGTATCCGGTTGCGCAATGTTCTGGGCGAAGAGATCTTTCGACAAATCGCCGAGGAAAACCCGGCAAAATGGCTGGGAGAGAGCTGAGAGGCACCCATGCCCGCATTGCCGCTGGACCAACTGGCCCCAATTCGCTAATCGGCATGGACTGATAGCGAAAACAGGAGCCCCCATGTCCGGACACGGCACGCCCATCCCGATGACCTCGCATCCCTGCGGCCCGTTGAACGGAACGGCTGAGGTGCCCGGCGACAAGTCGATCTCGCACCGGTCGTTGATCCTTGGCGCAATGGCGGTTGGGGAAACCAAGATCTCGGGCCTGCTTGAGGGCGAGGATGTTCTGGACACCGCCAAGGCCATGCGCGCCTTTGGGGCCGAAGTAACCGACCATGGTGGTGGTGAATGGACAGTGCGTGGTGTTGGCGTCGGCGGCTTTGCCGAACCCGATCAGGTGATCGACTGCGGCAACTCGGGCACCGGTGTGCGGCTGATCATGGGCGCTATGGCGACGTGTCCGATCACGGCGACCTTTACGGGTGATGCCAGCCTGAACAAACGTCCGATGGCGCGAGTCACTGATCCGCTTGCGCTGTTCGGCACACAATCGGTTGGCCGCTCGGGTGGACGTCTGCCGATGACCATCGTGGGCGCGGCGGATCCGACCCCGGTCCGCTATGAGGTGCCGGTTCCTTCGGCGCAGGTGAAATCTGCTGTACTGCTGGCCGGCCTGAACGCCCCCGGCAAAACCGTTGTGGTTGAGAAAGAAGCCACCCGTGACCACTCGGAACGGATGCTGGCCGGTTTCGGAGCCGAGATCACCGTTGAGGATACAGGCGAGGGGCGGGTGATCACCCTGACCGGTCGGCCTGAGCTGAAACCTCAGGTCATTGCCGTCCCGCGTGACCCGTCCAGCGCGGCTTTCCCGGTTTGCGCGGCGCTGATCACCCCCGGTTCGGACGTTCTGGTGCCCGGCATCGGCCTGAACCCGACCCGTGCGGGCCTGTTTACAACGCTGCGTGAAATGGGTGCGGATCTGACCTATGAAAACGAACGCGAAGAAGGCGGTGAGCCGGTTGCCGATCTGCGCGCCAAATACTCGCCCAACATGAAGGGGATCGAGGTCCCGGCCGAGCGCGCCGCCTCGATGATCGATGAATACCCGGTGCTGTCCGTGGTTGCCGCGAACGCGACCGGCACCACGATGATGGGCGGCGTGAAAGAGCTGCGCGTCAAGGAAAGCGACCGGATCGACGCGATGGCGCGCGGGTTGCGGGCCAATGGCGTGACCGTGAATGAAGGCGACGATTGGTGGTCGGTCGAAGGGCTGGGCATCGGCAACATTCCCGGCGGCGGCACCTGCGAAAGCTTCCTGGACCATAGGATCGCGATGTCCTTCATGGTGATGGGCATGGGCGCGAAAACACCGGTCTCGGTCGATGACGGCGGACCAATCGCGACCTCTTTCCCGATCTTCGAACCGCTGATGGCCTCGCTGGGTGCCAAGGTCGAACGGACATGAGCTTTACCGTCGCCATTGATGGCCCAGCGGCGGCGGGCAAAGGGACGATCTCAAAAGGCGTCGCGGCGCATTTCGGGTTTGCGCATCTGGATACGGGACTGTTGTATCGTGCCGTAGGACGCCGCGTTTTGGATGGGGTTGATCCCGTCGCGGCGGCCCAGGCGCTGACCGCAGAAGAATTGGACCAAGGCGATCTGCGCACAGCTGAGATCGCGCAGGCGGCCTCAAAGGTTGCTGTCATCCCCGAGGTGCGCGCCGCGCTGGTCGATTTCCAACGCGCCTTTGCCCGACGTTCGGGCGGGGCAGTATTGGATGGGCGCGATATCGGAACGGTAATTTGCCCCGAGGCCGAGGTGAAGCTGTTCGTTACTGCCAGCGCCGAGGTGCGGGCCGAACGCCGGTTTCTGGAGCTTAGCGCCAAAGGGTCTGATGTAACCCGCGATCAGGTTCTGGCCGATGTGCGCGAACGGGATGCGCGCGATGCGGACCGCAGCACCGCCCCCATGAAGCCCGCCGAAGACGCCATTCTGCTGGACACGTCCGAGCTGAGCATCGACGACGCTCTGGCAAAGGCTGTCGGGGTCATTGCACAGAAAAGACCCGCAGCGTAGCGTCGCTGCGGGCCGTTGTCAGAGGGGATCAGAGTTCGCCGACGGCGATGCTCTTGATATTTGCCCACTGGTCGTCGGCGGTTTTGGCGGTGCCGGCGACATCTTTCAGGAAGGCGGCACGGGTTTCGGCGCTGAGGAACAGGAACAATTTGCCGTCCGCGATCAGGTACTGATCCGGGTCACCGTCGAACTTCTTGCCAACCGAAACACCGAACGAACAGAAGCCGCCGTGCTGGGGCAGGTAGGCTGCCGGGTTGGCCTCGAATGCTTCACGGTTTTCGGCGGTGGTAAAGTAGTAGGACGCGCCATCATAGGTGGCCGAGTGGCTGGCAAAGCCCTCAACCGGGTTGCCGCTGTCAATCAGCGCGACCAAATCCACCCCATGCGCAGCAAGCGGCGCGCCAGCCGCCGAGATGCCCTTGGACACGTTGATTTCATCGGCGGCAAAGGCTGGGGCCGACAGGGCGAGAGCAGCAACAAAAGCGGTGAAGACGAGCGATTTCATGTTTGTAGTCCTTTCATTTTCAGATCAGGGCCGAGGTGTCCCTCCGCCGATGTGACAAAGCTAGGATAGAAGATCTGTACGTGTAATCGCAGATGAGCCGCGAAACTGTGCAGATCGTTCAAACATCCGGATTGCATGCAAAGACACTTCACACAGCTTTGTTTGGTCAGTGACCCGGTTGCTATCTAAGGTAAGGGGGCAACTATGGGAGTGGCCTCATGATCCGACTAGCTGTGATTTTGTTCCTCATCGCCGGCGGCGCGAGTGCGCAACAGGCCGAACTACCCGTGCCTGAGGGCGAGCCTTTGATGACCTATGAGCGGTTGGGCAGGATCCTCTTTGCGCTTGATCCAGAGACGCAGCCCAGCGGGCCGGGGTTCGAGATCACCGTTGCGGATGTGCCGGTTCTGGTGATCACCGATGTCTCGGCGGACCGAATGCGGGCCATGGTGCCCATCAGCAGCACGGCCGATCTGTCGACAGAAGATCTGCAACGGATGATGCAGGCCAATTTCGACAGCACGCTGGACGCGCGCTATGCGATTGCCAATGGCACTTTGTGGGCCGTGTTCATCCACCCACTGTCGCCGCTCAAAAAAGATCAGTTGATCTCGGGCCTGGCGCAAACCGTGAACATCGCCAACACCTATGGCACCCTGTATTCCGGCGGTGCGGCTGAATTCGGAGGAGGTGATAGCGGCGATCTTCAACGAGCCCTAATCGACGACCTTCTGAAAAAGGGCGAGGAGATCTGAAGCCCGAGTTTGAGCGCATTTCAATTTGGCACATCCCTGCCTTGACGGGTTGTTCGAGCTCTCAATTTGAGCTGAAAAAGCCAGATAAATCCTGTTAAGATTTTGCTTTTTAAATGAAAAAGGAAGTTTCGATAGGACTCTAGTCAGATGTAACAAAAATGTTATGCTCCGCTGACAAGCAAAAAAGGGAAGGCTGCTGGAAACCTCCGAAAAAGGGGGAAGTGGCCACAAAATTCCCTAAGCCAACAGGGACAGACAAACATGACCAAACGTTTGCGTAAGATCACCATCGTGGGTGGTGGGACCGCGGGCTGGATGACCGCGTTGATTTTGGAGATGGTGCTGTCGCGCACCTCCGCGCCTAAAGATCGCCCACGTATCTGCCTGATCGAAAGCCCCAATATCTCGACCGTCGGTGTGGGCGAGGCAACGGTTCCCAGAATGCCGGTCACGCTCAGGCAGGCGGGTATATCGGAACGGGATTTCTTTCGCGAAACCAATGCGTCTTTCAAGCTGGGCGTAAAGTTCTGCAATTGGAACAAGGATGCTAAAGGCAATCGCATCGACTATGTGAACCCTTTTGCCCATGGTCAGATGCTGGAGGGGTTGGAGGCGGCCGAGTATTTCGTGCGCTTTGGCAATGGGGATCGGGATTTCACCCAGTCCATCTCGCCGCATGACGATTTGGGGCGGATGTGCAAAGGCGCGCGGCCGTTGGGCGCGCCTGAATTCGAGCAGCGGTTCGGATACGCCTATCACCTGGACGCCGTGAAATTCGCGGGCATGCTGACCAAGGTCTGCACCAAACGTGGTGTTGAACACATTCAGGACGAAGTGCAGTCGGTCGAGCTGGATGAGCAGGGCAATGTCAGCCATCTGATGCTCGAGCGCAAAGGCCGTCATGACATTGAAATGGTCATTGACTGCACCGGGTTCCGCGGGTTGATCATCAATCAGGCCTTGGGTGAGCCCTTCATGGACTATTCGGACTATTTGCCGAATGACCGGGCCATGGCGTTGCAGATTGAACATCCAGATCCGGAAAAGATCGAAAGCCTGACCCGATCCACCGCGCTTGGTGCGGGTTGGACATGGCGAGTGCCGCTCTTCAACCGTGTGGGGACGGGCTATGTATTCTCATCCGCGCACCGGACGGATGATCAGGCGGCGGATGAATACCTTGAGTGGCTGGGCGACAGCGGCAAGGGCCTGACGCCGCGCGTGATCCCGATGCGCGTTGGGCGTGTGCGCAACGCATGGGTCAAGAACTGTGTCGCGATCGGCTTGTCTGGCGGGTTCATCGAGCCGTTGGAAAGCACCGCGATCCACATGATCGATCATGCCGTGCGCTGGTTTGCCGAGCATCTGCCGACGCAGGACATCGAACCGGCCTTGCGGACGCGCTACAACCGACAGATGGACAAGCTCTATAACGAGGTGTTGGAGTTCATCTGTCTGCACTACCGCCTTGGTAACCGCACCGATGATCAATACTGGATTGATGCGCGGACCGAAATGAAACTGCCTGACCGGTTGGCCGAGAACCTTGAACTCTGGCAGCATCGCTTGCCGATGGAGCATGATATCGAGTTCGTATCCCTGTTCGATCATCGCGTCTATCAGACGGTTCTGTTGGGCAAACAGGTTTATGATACGGGCTATGGCGAAGGTATCCGCGACCGACTGCGGCCCTTGAAGAAACCGATCTGGTTCCATTGGTGGAAGGGCGCGCGCATGCATCTCAATGAGATTCTGCAAACAATGCCGGATCACAAAACGCTTCTGCGCGATATTCGGGGTGAGTTGGAGAAGCCAGCCTTTGGCAAGGCGGCTGCAGTGAAGCCCACGGTGGCCATGCCAGACACCATGCCCGCCCCGGCGAGGATCCAGAACATGCCGAACCTGGCCGAGATTCAAAGCGGCGCAAAGGATTTGCAGTTGTTCTGATCATTTTGAGCAAGGTAGAGGGAGCAAAGAACTTTGCGTCAACGTTCCCTTATTTGCTTGGCTTTTCAGAGTGACACTTAGTTGCTTGGCTATGGGAATAGGCGGCTGTGGATGCTACTGGAAACTGTTGCCCATGCGCAACGCTGGGCAAATAGTTAACCAATTGTGAAGCAACCCAAGGCTTCTGCCGGATGTCCTGATATGTTGACCCCTGTATTTTTGGTACCAGTAAAGTGTGTTGAAATGAAAATGCTGATGATGACCGTGTTATGCGGTCTGTTTCTTGCCTCAAGCGTGTTGGCTGAAACGAAACTAACGCTTCGTGGTGGGTACAGCTCTGCGACGTCAGATTACCCTTACGCTTACGACTCCAATGAAGATTTGGTTGTTGGATCGAATTTCGGCGATGGGGCGTATGGTTACGTTGCCCTGTCTGATAGCGATCTGTTCGGATCTTTTGGCGGTGAACTATCGTTTACATTCTACCGCATCACGGGTGATGACGACTACATAGGGCCGGTCGGTGACAGGACGTTCGACATCATTGGCCTGTCCCATACCCTCGGAATGGATGCCGCAAGAACGTCTAACACGACTCGGTTCTCGCAAGTCCGACTTTTGGCGACGCGACAACTCCCATCAACCGGGATCGAAGTTCTGGGTGGTCTTGGGATTCTTGACTTTTCCTCCAGATCGTATGGTCGGATGTTTTTCGCGACTGAATATTCGGCTCAGCGGCGTGAGAGCCTCTATTCAGGTGTCGGAGCAGTTTTCGGTGCCCGCAAGGAATTCGCCCTGACTAACGCGGCCGTTTTGCGGCTTGAGGGGTTTGCAGGTGCTTATACAGGCGACCGAGAACTGAGAATCGAGGACGCGTGGCTATCCAACGCCGGGGAATTGACGCGCAAAGAGCGCCAAACAGTTTATTCTTTGGATCTGGCCGCCAGCATTGCCGTGCCGGTCAGGCAGCTTGTTGATGGAGGGGCGCTCGAAATTGGTGTCGGGTACACAAAGCTGTTCAATGTCATGGACACCACGAATTACAATACGACCACGCGCAACACCCATGGCGCGACCGGATCGCGGAGCAGCGACGTGGACGCATTCTCGCTCTTCGTCGGTCTGCAAATTCCGCTGTAGGCAGAACATCGCTTGAGGCCTTGCCTGTTTGGGGCGAAGCCTCTATAGACGCACCGTCCACAAGGTGAAAACACCGGAAAATTGAGAGAGCGAGCAGGGTCGGAACAACCGACCCTCTTTGTTTTTCGGTAACCGTGACCAAATAGTCCCGTCGCAGATGGGCATCAAACAAGACCGGCGGAGACAACCGCTCGGCCAGCAAAAACGTATGTAAAGGAAATGAACGCCACATGGCTGATACAACTATGGAGGAATTCGAAGCCCTCCTGAACGAAAGCTTCGAAATGGACACGCCCGAAGAGGGTTCTGTTGTCAAAGGCAAGGTTCTGGCGATCGAAGCCGGCCAGGCCATCATCGACGTAGGCTACAAAATGGAAGGCCGCGTTGATCTGAAAGAATTCGCAAATCCCGGCGAAGCCCCTGAAATTGCTGTTGGTGACGAGGTAGAAGTCTACCTGCGTGCCGCAGAAAACGCCCGTGGCGAAGCTGTCATCTCGCGCGAGATGGCCCGCCGTGAAGAGGCATGGGACCGTCTGGAAAAAGCATATGCCGACGACCAGCGCGTCGAAGGCGCAATCTTTGGTCGCGTCAAAGGTGGCTTCACCGTCGATCTGGGCGGCGCAGTTGCGTTCCTGCCCGGCTCGCAGGTTGATGTGCGCCCCGTACGCGACGCTGGCCCGCTGATGGGTCTGAAGCAGCCGTTCCAGATTCTGAAAATGGACCGCCGCCGTGGCAACATCGTTGTGTCGCGCCGCGCAATCCTGGAAGAATCGCGTGCCGAACAGCGTGCCGAAGTTATCGGCAACCTGTCCGAAGGTCAGACCGTCGAAGGTGTTGTCAAGAACATCACCGAATACGGTGCATTTGTTGACCTGGGCGGCGTTGACGGCTTGCTGCACGTCACCGACATGGCATGGCGCCGTGTGAACCACCCGTCCGAGATCCTGACGATCGGCGAAACCATCAATGTTCAGGTCATCAAGATCAACAAAGAGACCCACCGCATCAGCCTGGGCATGAAGCAGCTGCAGGAAGATCCATGGGATCTGGTTGCTGCCAAGTACCCGCTGAGCTCGGTCCATCAGGGTCGTGTTACCAACATCACCGACTACGGCGCATTCGTCGAGCTGGAAGCCGGTGTCGAAGGTCTGGTGCACGTGTCCGAGATGTCCTGGACCAAGAAAAACGTCCACCCCGGCAAGATCGTTTCGACCAGCCAGGAAGTCGACGTCATGGTTCTGGAAATCGACGGCGCCAAGCGTCGCGTGTCTCTGGGCCTGAAGCAGACCATGCGCAACCCATGGGAAGTGTTTGCAGAAACGCACCCCGAGGGCACCGAAGTCGAAGGCGAAGTCAAGAACATCACCGAATTCGGTCTGTTCATTGGCCTCGAAGGCGACATCGACGGCATGGTTCACCTGTCCGACCTTTCGTGGGACGAGCGTGGCGAAGATGCGATCCAGAACTACCGCAAAGGCGACATGGTTTCGGCTGTTGTCTCGGAAGTTGACGTTGAAAAAGAACGTATCTCGCTGTCGATCAAAGCCCTGGGTGGCGACAAGTTCGCCGAAGCCGTGGGCGGCGTGAAGCGTGGCTCGATCATCACCGTTGAAGTCACCGCGATCGAAGATGGCGGCATCGAGGTCGAATACGAAGGCATGAAGTCGTTCATCCGTCGTTCGGACCTGTCGCGTGACCGTGCTGAGCAGCGCCCCGAGCGTTTCTCGGTCAGCGACAAGATCGACGTGCGCGTCACCAATGTCGACAGCAAGACCCGCCGTCTGGGCCTGTCGATCAAGGCACGCGAGATCGCCGAAGAGAAAGAAGCCGTGGAACAGTACGGTTCTTCCGACTCGGGTGCATCGCTGGGCGATATCCTGGGTGCAGCGCTGAAATCCGGCGACTAAACCCGGTCTCTGACCCGAAAGAATTTGGCGGCCCCGAACATAGGTTCGGGGCCGTTTTTGTTGCGAATCAACAAGTTCCCCAATTGGGCGATAAAACGTACATCCCGTGTGCATGAACGGGATTTTGGGTATTCAAGAGAAAAATCATGCGAGATTGCTTGAAATAGCCGCCTCAACACACAGAGTTTACGTTCCCCCGAACCCGGTTTTTTTCTATACTGTCCAGAACACTAGAGATGGTAAACCGGTCGCCTGGGAGGGTAGCGCGCATGATCCGTTCTGAATTGATTCAAAAAATTGCTGATGAAAACCCGCATTTATATCAGCGCGATGTCGAGCGGATTGTGAATACAGTATTCGAGGAAGTCACCGACGCGATGTCGCGCGGTGACAGGGTCGAGTTGCGCGGATTTGGCGCGTTCTCGGTGAAAAAGCGCGATGCCCGTGTAGGTCGCAATCCCCGCACCGGTGAAACCGTGCAGGTCGAAGAAAAATGCGTACCATTTTTCAAGACGGGCAAGTTGCTTAGGGACCGATTGAACGGTAAAGCCTGACCTTATGATGCGCTACATTCGATATGCTTTTCTGGGGACTTTGGGGATCATCCTGATCTCGGTCTCTCTTGCCAATGTGGAATCCGTGGAACTCAAGCTGATGCCGGATCCTCTGGCCGAGTTGCTGGGATTCAATCTGGCCACCTCTCTGCCGCTGTTTCTGGTGGTTCTGGGGGGTGTTGTGGCCGGTCTGGTCATCGGGTTCCTGTGGGAATGGATGCGCGAGCACAAGCATCGTCGCGATGCGACCGTCAAGAAAGGCGAAGTGCGCAAGCTTGAGCGTGAGGTCAAGAAGCTCAAGAAAAAGCAGAATGAAGGCAAGGACGAGGTTCTCGCCATTCTGGATGAGGCAAGCTGAGCCAAAGCAATGCCTGATGTGTCTGTAAAAATCTGCGGTTTGACCGCCCCTGATCACGTGCGCGCTGCGGTTGATGCGGGTGCGCGGTATCTGGGGTTCAACTTTTTCGCCAAATCCCCCCGCTATGTCTCGCCCCAACAGGCCGCCGAGTTGGCGAACCATGTGCCGGCGGGCGTGGCCAAGGTGGCTTTGGTGGTGAATGCCTCGGATGAGGTGCTGGACAGCATTACCCAGAACGCTCCGTTCGATATCCTGCAGCTGCATGGGGGCGAGGCGGTTGAGCGTGTGCAGCAGATCAAGGATCGATACGGGCTGCCGGTGATGAAGGTGATCGGGGTGGCCGATGAGACCGACCTGGCCGCCATTGATGCGTTCAGTGATGTGGCGGATCAGCTATTGATTGACGCTAAGCCACCAAAGAACGCCGTTCTGCCCGGAGGCAATGGCTTGGCCTTTGACTGGCGTCTGCTGGCGGGCCGCAAATATTGGCGCAAGCCGTGGATGCTGGCCGGTGGCCTGACCCCCGACAATGTGGCCGAGGCGATCCGCATGACCGGTGCGAGGCAGGTTGATGTCGCATCCGGCGTTGAAAGCGCGCCGGGGGTGAAGGATGCCACCCTGATGAAGGCCTTCATCGACGCGACAAAGTGACCTGATCAGCCGGACGCGCCCAGCAGGGGTCAGATACGTTTTGCCATGGCAAAACCAGCCGCTACCTCCTATGAACAACGTGTACGACGCGGGAGACTTCCATGGCCAACGATCTTTTCAATTCCTTCATGTCCGGCCCTGATGAACAGGGACGTTTTGGCATTTTCGGCGGACGGTTCGTCAGCGAAACGCTGATGCCGCTGATCCTGTCGCTGGAAGAGGAATATGACCGCGCCAAGGATGATCCAACCTTCTGGGCCGAGATGGACGATTTGTGGGCCAATTATGTGGGCCGCCCGTCGCCTCTGTATTACGCCGAACGCCTGACCGAGCATCTGGGCGGGGCGAAGATTTACCTCAAACGTGATGAGCTGAACCATACCGGCGCGCACAAGATCAACAACGTGCTGGGCCAGATCATTCTGGCACGCCGCATGGGCAAGACCCGGATCATCGCAGAAACCGGGGCAGGGCAGCACGGCGTGGCCACGGCCACCGTCTGTGCCAAGTTCGGCTTGAAATGTATCGTCTATATGGGCGCCCATGACGTGCAGCGCCAGGCGCCGAACGTGTTCCGCATGCGTCTGCTAGGGGCCGAGGTGATTCCCGTAACCTCGGGCCGTGGGACGCTGAAGGACGCGATGAACGACGCGCTGCGCGACTGGGTGACCAATGTGCGCGACACGTTCTATTGCATCGGCACCGTGGCCGGTCCGCACCCGTACCCGGCTATGGTGCGCGACTTCCAGTCGATCATCGGCAAAGAAGCCAAAGAGCAGATGATGAAGGCCGAGGGCCGTTTACCCGATACGATCATTGCCGCCATCGGCGGTGGCTCGAACGCGATGGGCCTGTTCTACCCGTTCCTCGATGACAAATCGGTCAACATCATCGGAGTCGAAGCCGGTGGCAAAGGCGTGAACGAGAAGATGGAGCATTGCGCCTCGCTGACAGGTGGTCGTCCGGGTGTGCTGCATGGCAACCGCACCTACCTGCTGCAGGACGATGATGGCCAGATCCTCGAGGGCTATTCGATCTCGGCCGGTCTGGACTATCCGGGCATCGGGCCTGAGCATTCGTGGCTGAACGATATCGGCCGCGCGAACTATGTCGCCATCACCGACAAAGAGGCGCTTGAGGCGTTCCAACTATGCTGTGCCACCGAAGGCATCATCCCCGCGCTAGAGCCCAGCCACGCTCTGGCCCATGTAATGAAGATCGCACCCGATCTGCCGAAGGATCACCTGATCTGCATGAATATGTGCGGACGCGGAGACAAGGACGTGCAGACTGTGGCGAAATATCTGGACTTCGACATGTCGGATACTGAGGGCCGCTCGGCGGATTGATCTCTGACAGACCGTAACAGAAAGAACCGACCCCAAGAGCGGGGCCGTTTTTTTGCCGCTCGTGCAGACCGGTTTCAAACCGCTCAACCTACGGCGGTCCCCTCCGCTCGGATAATGTCTTCCTGTTCCCCGCCTGCCGTCAATTGGCGCGCGCTGCGTGTTGGTGCAGGATGTCCAGCGGCACGATTTCAAGCGCGCGCTGATGCGTGGCCTCAAGATGCACCTTGGGCGCACAGCCTTCGTCATGCGCCTGAAGAAAGCGACCGGCGCAAAGACACCAGCTGTCCCCGGGGTTGAGGCCCGGAAAGTTGAACTCGGGCCGAGGGGTGCTGAGGTCGTTGCCGACATATTTCGAATAGGCCAAAAACTCGGCCGTCATGACGGCGCAGACGGTGTGGCTGCCTTGATCCTCGATGCAGGTGTTGCAGGCTCCGTCCCGGAAGAACCCGGTCAACGGGTCTTTCGAGCAATCGGCCAGGACTCCTCCGAGAACATTGATGCTGTCTTCTTTCTGCATAAGGCTCACCTTACAGGCTTTGCGCGATACTGCGGAACATTTCGACATTCTCTTCGTTGACGCCCGGATCACGGAATTTGCGATCCGCGCCGGTTGTCATGATGAGAACGCCACGAGGCTGGTCGAAATACATATATTGCCCATAGACCCCGCGGGCCAGAAATTCTCCTTCATGCGCGCCAACGGGGATCCACCATTGATAGCCGTAGCCGATCTTTCCGGGCTCGGTCGGGGCGCTGGGCCAGGTTGATTCCTTGATCCATTCCGCGGGTACCAGCTGCTCGCCGTCATGTTCTCCGCCCTGCAGGATCACTTGGCCGAAGCGCGCGAAGTCGCGGGTGGTGAAGTTGAGACCACCCAGCACAAACGCCACGCCAGCGCCGTCGGTGACATAGTAGCCGTCGCGCTCCAATCCCAGGGGCTGCACGATCTTCTCGGTCATAAGGTCGGTGACGCTGCGCCCGGTGGCCCCCCGTATCACCATGCCGATGACATGCGTGTCGATCGACACATACTGCCAGCTCTCGCCAGGTTCGATGAAGCTGTCCTGTAGCGCGATGGTGAAATCATCCAATTCGCCCCCGAGAGCCAAAACGCGGCCCATCCGGTTGATGTCAGAGTTCGGGTCAAAATAGTCCTCGTCAAAGACCACCCCGCTGGCCATATTCAGCACGTTGCGGATCGAGGCGGTCTCATAGGCACTGCCGGTCAGGGTGGGCGCGTATTTCACCACCGGATCATCAAGCGATGTGATCACGCCTTCGTCCAGCAGAATCCCCAGAAGCGCCGAAAGATAGCTTTTCGCGACCGACCAGGAGATCCGGCGATCGTCGGGACCTGTCCCCAGATAATATTCCTCGAACCGGATCTGGCCGTCCTGCATCACCAGAAGCGAGGTCACGGCGCGATCCTCGATCCAGTCATCGGTCCCTTCGGGCAGGTCAAAACCGGGGCCGTAGGGCAGCTCCCACGTTGGGCCGTTGCCTCGGGGCAGGTTGGCGGTCAGGAAAGCCTCATCCATGTGAGAGAAATTCTGGACGATCTTCTCTTCGGAAAACAGAGAGTTAACGGCCAATAGTCGTTGAATTTCTTCGCGTTTCCAGACGCCAACAACCACTGCGGCCAGGACCAATGCCAGAGTGATCCGCAACACCCATTTGAACAGAGCTTTCATGAAATGCCTCCCTCTCCGTTGATATAGGAGCGCGAGACGCCGCATTCCGCAATCAAGACCTTACGGCACCAAGGGCGCAGGTTATTTGAACTTGTCCAGCAGCTTTTGCATGGCCAAGCGGTTTTCCTCTTCGGGCACAGGCTTCGCCTCGGGTTTTGGGGCCGATTTTGCGGGCTTTGGCGAGGTCGAAGAGCGAGGCGGTGCGGTGCGCAAAGCAACGGCATTCATGAACTTGCCGCCGTCACCATCCGCCAGATGGCCCGCGCCGTCTGCAACGCCGCGCAGTACGTCCTCCAGCCAGTCCCCATCGGCCTTGGCAAAGTCACCCAGAACATGGGGCGAGACCATCTCTTTCCGCCCGGGATGTCCGATGCCCAAACGCACACGATCATAGGCCGGGCTGATATGCTCATGAATGGATCGCAGCCCATTGTGCCCGGCATGTCCGCCGCCCGCCTTGACCCGCACCTTGCCGGGGGCAAGGTCCAGCTCGTCATGGAAAACGGTCACATCAGTTGAGTCGAGCTTGTAAAACCGCATCGCCTCGCCCACAGATTGACCCGAGCGGTTCATGAAGGTCTGGGGTTTGATCAGTAGCACCTTCTCATGCCCAAGACGCCCCTCGGCAATTTCGGCCTGAAACTTGGATTTCCACGGGCCAAAGCTGTGATCGTCGGCAATCCGATCGACGGCCATGAAACCGATATTGTGCCGGTTGCGGGCGTATTTTGAGCCCGGGTTCCCCAATCCGACGAACAGCTTCATGCCTTGATCCTTTGTTGAGCGCCTTCAGTACAAACCGGTGATGGCACAAAGCGGCCCGCATTTTCCAGCCCGTTCCAAAAAGAAAACGGGGCCCGATGCGGGGCCCCGTCTGTCCATTCGAAACCGGTAGTTTCGTCTTATTCTTCTTCCTGACCGACGACTTCAACTTCGTCTGCAGCCACTTCTTCACCTTCGTCGTCGTCGCTGGTCGACAGACCGGTCGGAGCCGAGATGTTGGCGATTACGAAATCACGGTCGATGGTCGGTTTGGTGCCAGCAGGCAGGTCGACCGACGAGATCGTGACAACGTCGTTGATGTTCAGACCGGTCAGATCGATGGTGATCTTCTCAGGAATATCACCGGCGGTGCAAACCAGTTCAACCTCGGGGCGGACAACGGTCAGAACGCCACCCTTCTTGATGCCGGGTGCTTCTTCCTCGTTGACGAACTCAACGGGGATGAACAGCGCGATCTTGGTGGTCCGACGCAGGCGCATCAGGTCCAGGTGGGTCGGCAGGTCTTTGACAACGTCGCGCTGAACGTCGCGGCAGATGACGCGGACGTCTTCGTGGCCTTCAACTTTCAGGTTCCACAGGGTCGACTTGAACCGGCCAGCTTTCAGACGCTTGAACAGTTCGTTAAACGGGACCTTGATTGCCAGCGGCTCTTTGTCGCCACCGAATACAACGCCCGGAACCATGCCTTCGCGGCGAGTCTGACGAGCGGCGCCCTTGCCTGTCCCCGTCCGTTCCAGAGCTACGAGATCAGGAATCTCTCCAGCCATGATATATTCTCCAATGTTAGGGCGGGCATCCTCCAAGGCTGTATGCCCGCGTGAAGCCGCGTCCTTAGCTTGTTTCTTGTGGTTTGGAAAGCAATATTTTGCGAGGCTCTGCCTCGCGCTCCGAGGTATTTTCAAACAGAAGAAGATGCGAGGCGCCCGTTGCTTCTTCTGTTCAGAAATACCTCGGGGGAGTCGCCCCTGCAGGGGCGGCGGGGGCAGCGCCCCCGATACCGGTTCAGCTTTGCCAGCGCCCGCCGAAATCCTCGGGCACAAGCAGGTTGTGGCGACCCAGATCAGTGACATTGCGCTCGCCGCACAGGGCCATTGTGGTATCAAGCTCTTTCTGAATGACGTCCAAGGCGGTTGTCACACCGGATTGACCCATCGCGCCCAGCCCATAGATGAAAGCGCGGCCGATATAGGTGCCCTTTGCCCCCAGCGCCAAGGCTTTCAATACGTCCTGACCGGACCGGATGCCGCTGTCCAGATGCACTTCGACATCTCCGCCGACAGCGTCCATGATCTGTGGTAACACGCGGATTGAACTCAGCGCGCCGTCCAGTTGTCGGCCCCCGTGATTCGACACAATGATAGCATCTGCGCCGAGTTTGGCGGCCATCTTTGCGTCCTCGGCGTCGAGTATGCCTTTCAGGATCACTTTGCCGCCCCATTGCTTCATCAGCTTTTCGACCTTGGTCCAGTCGAGGCTGGGGTCAAATTGCTCAGCCGTCCACGCGCCCAGGGATGAGGCGTCGGAGATACCTTCGACATGGCCGACGATGTTGCCGAACTCACGCCGCTGGGCTTGCAACATCTCGATACCCCATGACCATTTTGTCATCAGGTTGGCGATTGTTTTGGGGGTGAGTTTTGGCGGGGCGGAAAGGCCGTTCTTCAGGTCTTTGTGGCGCTGTCCCAGAATCTGCAGATCCAGCGTAATCACCAGCGCGGAACACTTTGCGTCTTTGGCCCGCTGGATCAGACGGCTGACATAGTCTTCGTCCTTCATGGTATAGAGCTGAAACCAGAACGGTTTGCTGGTGTATTCGGCCACATCCTCGATCGAGTTGATGGACATGGTTGAAAGGGTGAAGGGCACACCGAACTCCTCGGCGGCTTTGGCGGCTTTCATTTCCCCGTCCGCGTGTTGCATGCCGGTCAGCCCGACAGGGGCAAGCGCGACCGGAAGCGCCACGTCTTCGCCAATCATCTGCGATGCGGTCGACCGGCCCGCCATATCCACCGCTACCCTTTGGCGCAGGCGGATTTTCTCGAAATCCGAACTGTTCTCGCGAAAGGTCTGCTCGGTCCAGCTTCCGCTTTCCGCGTAGTCGTAGAACATGCGGGGCACACGGCGTTCGTAGATCCGTCGCAGGTCTTCAATCGTCGTAATCACGGGCATGTTCCGGAACCTTCCTTGAATTGTCCCGAATTGTGTAACCGGCTAAAGCGCAGTTTCGCAACGCCGTCGCGCAATCAAAAAACGCGGCTGTCCCATGTCAGCCGCGCCTCAAAAGCAATCTGATCATCGGGGTTTATGCGGAATGGGCACCATCCGCGAGGGACTTCACGAAATCCAGCACCTCGGCCACGGGTTTGCCTGCGCCGATCTGGCTGACGATGGCCGATCCGACAACCGCCCCATCCGCGACCGAAGCAATGGCCTGTGATTTCTCGGGCGTGTTGATGCCAAAGCCCACGATGACCGGCAGGTCGGTGGCGGATTTGATCCGGGCGACCTCGGGGCCGACATTGGTGGCCTGCGCCTCGGCCGCTCCGGTGATTCCGGTGATCGAGACGTAATAAACAAAGCCAGAGGTGTTCTGCAGCACGCGCGGCAGGCGTTTGTCATCGGTGGTTGGTGTCGCGAGGCGGATGAAGTTCAGACCGGCGGCTTGTGCGGGCAGGCAAAGCTCTTCGTCTTCTTCCGGCGGCAGGTCGACGACGATCAGCCCGTCGATGCCGGCGGCTTTGGCATCTTCCAGAAACGTATCGACGCCACGGTTGTAGATCGGATTGTAATAGCCCATCAAAACAATCGGGGTCGTATCGTCGGTTTCCCGGAACGTGCGCGCCAGATCGAGCGTGCGCTGCAGGGTCATGCCGCCATCCAAGGCGCGCTGACCTGCAAGCTGGATCGTTGGCCCATCCGCCATCGGGTCGGTAAAGGGCAGGCCAAGCTCAATCACATCCACGCCCGCGCCTGGCAACCCTTTGACGACCTCAAGCGAGGTCTCATAATCTGGGTCGCCTGCCATCACATAGGCGACAAAGGCCTTTTTCCCCTCGGCTTTCAGAGCGGCAAACTTGGCGTCGATACGGGTCATGGCGTGTCCTTGCAGTCAGGTTTGGACCTGATGTGCAGAAAGTTTTACCGAAAATCAATCCCGCTGGGGCCGCAAACCTTCAGAACGCGAAGTGATAGCGGACAAGCAGGGCGTTGACGCCCGGATTATCCTCTTGCGTGCTGGCGTTGGATTTGTGTGTGATGGCTAGCGACACTTTGTTGCCATTGTCCAGAGTGTACCCCACCCCAAGAAGGCTGCGGATTTGAAAGCTGCCGCCCAGATCGTTCAACTCGTCAGCCTCGGAAAAGTAGCCGGGCATGACGCTGCCTTCCAGAAACCAGCGGTCGTTCAGGGAATAGAGACCAACCAAACCCGCGCCAATATGGGTATCGCCTGCTTCGTCGATCGACAGGGCTGCCCCCCAACCAACGCTGAACCGGGTGGCCTGATGAAACGGGCGGTGCTGATATTCCAGTGCAATAAGCGCATGATCGTCCGCATCGCCGTCCGAGAAGTCAGCGAAACCTGCCCCAAGAATTATGGACTGGGCATGCGCGATGCCTGCGCAAAGGGTCAGAGCAGCCGATAAAGCGAGGATTTTCTTCATGGGAACATTTCCGTTTGGTCTTCAATATGCCTTTTCAGGTGTTTATTCCCGATACCCCTTTTCAATGCGTGCATGAACACAACAAGGGAACAAAACCGTGAACTCAGCGTGAGGGTGAAGGGTACCCACTCGCCACATTGGCTTGCGCATTCACCCTGACCCGCCTAGAAGCAGCCGCGAAAAGCATCAGGAGACCGTCATGGGCTTTAAAATGGGAATCGTGGGTTTGCCGAATGTGGGCAAGTCGACCCTCTTCAACGCGTTGACCAAAACCGCAGCCGCTCAGGCCGCGAATTTCCCGTTCTGCACCATCGAACCCAATGTGGGCGATGTGGCCGTACCCGATGACCGGTTGGACAAACTGGCGGCGATTGCGGCCTCGAAGCAGATCATCCCGACGCGGATGACCTTCGTGGATATCGCCGGTCTGGTGAAAGGGGCCTCGAAAGGTGAGGGACTAGGCAACCAGTTTCTGGCCAATATCCGCGAGACGGATGCGATCGCCCATGTGCTGCGTTGTTTCGAAGATGGCGACGTGACCCACGTGGATGGCCGCGTCGATCCCGTGGCCGACGCCGACACGATCGAGACCGAGCTGATGCTGGCCGATCTGGAAAGCATCGAAAAGCGCCGCGCCAATCTGGTGCGCAAGCTGAAAGGCAACGACAAAGAGGCGCAGCAGCAGGAGCGTCTTCTGGCCGAGGCGCAGGCCATGCTGGAAAACGGCAAACCCGCGCGTCTGGTTGAGGTATCCGATGAGGATGCAAAAGCGTGGAAGATGCTGCAACTGCTGACCACCAAACCGGTGCTTTATGTCTGCAACGTGTCCGAGGAAGAAGCTTCCGACGGGAATGAATATTCAGCCAAGGTCGCCGAGATGGCTGCGGCGCAGGGCAATTCCCACGTCATCATCAGCGCCAAGATCGAAGAAGAGATCAGCCTGCTGGAAGACGAAGAAGCCGAGATGTTTCTGAGCGAGATGGGTCTGGAAGAACCCGGCCTCGACCGTCTGATCCGTGCGGGTTACGACCTGCTGAAGCTGGAAACCTATTTCACCGTCGGCCCAAAAGAGGCCCGCGCCTGGACCATCCGAACCGGCACTGCCGCGCCGCAAGCCGCAGGCGTGATCCATGGCGATTTCGAAAAGGGTTTCATTCGTGCGGAAACCATCGCCTATGACGACTATATCGCCGCCAATGGCGAGCAGGGCGCGAAAGAGTCGGGCAAGATGCGGGCCGAGGGCAAGGGTTACATCGTCAAAGATGGCGATGTGATGCATTTCCTGTTCAACACCTGATGTCGTGCTGAACAGGAACGGAGGCTTATAAACGGGGTTTGGGTGCCGGTTCCCTGTCGGAATCGCCCGAGTTCGGTTCGCCTTTGGGTTCGATCAACAGCACTTTGACTTCTTTCTCTGCCCTTGGTCGGTGAACAACGCCCTTTGGCACCACAAAAAGCTCGCCCGCTTTGACGGTTCGTGAGGGCTGTCCCTCGATATCCATCACCATCTCGCCTTCGAGGACAAAAAAGAAATCATCCGTCGTGTCGTGTTTGTGAAACGGATACTCGCCAATGAACTTCACCACCATGACGTCATTGTCGTTGTAGTCGGCAACCACGTGCGGGTCCCAATGGCTGGAGAATTGGTTGAGCTTTTCTGCAAGGTTGACTGTTTTCATCTGCGTTTTCCCGTCGCTTTTGGATATCATTTACCTTGCAGGCCACCGGCTGCGCAATTGCAGCGAATGGTCATGTCGTCGCGGCTGATGGATGTCTGACAACCCTGGGCGCCGTCGTCATGGGCACGGCATTGCCAGTCTCTGCATGCTTTCGGGCAACCCACACATTCCTATCTTTCCCAAATCGCTCTAGTTTGGGTGTGACCTTTATCGTTGGAATGCCAATACATGATCGAAATCCGCGACCTCCAGCTGCTCAGCGCTTTGGCACGACATCGGCATTTTGCCAAAGCGGCTGAAGAGTGCGGGATCTCTCAACCTGCCTTCTCGATGCGGATCCGCAACCTTGAGGACCGGTTGGGTGTCTCCATCGTCCGCCGCGCCAACCGGTTTCAGGGACTGACCGAAGAGGGTGAGATGATCGTGCAGCGGGCGCGGCGAATCCTTGATGACACCAAGGCGCTGGAGCAGCAGGTGCTGGCGGCCAAGGGTGAGATCACCGGCACGTTGATCCTTGGCGTGATCCCGACTGCCATCGCCTTTACCGGACGGCTGACCAAACGGCTGCGACAGGCGCATCCGCGCATCGTAACCCGGATCGAAACCATGTCGGCCACCGCGATTCAGCATCGGCTGGATGAGGGCAGTCTGGATGCGGGCGTGACCTATGGCGACAGCATCGGCACAGATCTCCGGCGGGTGCAGCCTTTGTATGAGGAAACCTATGTGCTGCTGGTTCCGTCACATATGACAGATCAGACTGGCCCGATTCCATGGGCACAGGTGGCCGAGTTCCCGCTCAGCCTGCTTGAGCCGCAGATGCAGAACCGGCGCATTCTGGATCGGGTGTTTGCGGAACAGGGGCTGCATCCCGATATCGTGGCGGAAACCAGCGGTTTTACCGCCTCGATGGTGATGGCGCGCGAGGGGCTGGCGGCCACCGTCGTGCCGCGCGTTCTGGTGCGGGCACTGGGGGAATTGAAGGGGACAAAGGTGCTGCCGCTGGTCGATCCCGTTGTCAGCAAGCCGATTTGTCTGGCCACCCTGACGCGCGACCCTGAATTGCCGACGGTCGAGGCGCTGAGGGCGGTCGTGACGTCTTTGCGGTGATAAGGTGTCGTTATCGTGCGATTGCCAAAAGCGATTTGACGATATGCTAAACTGATGAGACACGGAGCCTCAATCGGAGGGCATCATGGCACCATTAGATACCAAGCCATCAGGCGCACCCAAGGGCGTCTGGAAGTCAGGTAAAGGCAAAGGGCGGCACACGCCCAAAGGCCGTCAGTTCACGGATGAGGCGCAGACCGAGATTGCGCGCCTGCTGGGGGATCGCCCCCGTCGCCGCGATCTGCTGATCGAATTCCTGCATTTGATTCAGGACGAACACGGCCATATCAGCGCCGACCACATTGCCGCCTTGGCGGTCGAGATGCGCATCGGTCAGGCCGAGATTTATGAAACTGCGACCTTCTATGCCCATTTCGATGTGGTGAAAGAGGGCGAGACGCCTCCGCCCGCGTTGACGATCCGGGTGTGTGATTCCCTGTCCTGTGAAATGGCCGGCGCCCAGCAGCTGCAAAAAGCGCTGGAAGATGGTCTGGATGCCTCGCAGGTCCGTGTTGTCCGCGCGCCCTGCATGGGCCGCTGTGATACCGCGCCTGTGCTTGAGATCGGTCATAATCATCTCGACCACGCGACCCCCGAAAAGGTGCAGGCCGCGATTGCTGCCGGTGACACTCATGCGCATCTGCCCGATTACGAAGCCTTTGCCGCCTATGAGGCCAATGGCGGCTACGCCAAACTGAAAGAGCTGCGCGAGGGCGGCGATTGGGAGAAGGTGCAGGAAGACGTTCTGTCCTCGGGCCTGCGCGGTCTGGGGGGTGCTGGCTTCCCGTCGGGCAAGAAATGGGGTTTTGTTCGCATGAACGAAGGCCCGCGCTATCTGGCCGTGAACGGCGATGAGGGCGAGCCCGGCACGTTCAAAGACCGCTACTATCTTGAGCGCACGCCGCATGTCTTCCTGGAAGGCATGCTGATCGCCGCCTGGGCGGTCGAGGCCGAGACCTGCTTTATCTACATGCGCGACGAATATCCGGCCGTGCTGGAAATTCTGCGCCGTGAGATCGCCGCGTTGGAGCAAGCCGGGATTGTTGAGCCGGGCTATATCGACCTGCGCCGGGGTGCTGGTGCTTACATCTGCGGTGAAGAATCCGCGATGATTGAATCGATCGAAGGCAAGAAAGGCCTGCCGCGCCATCGTCCTCCGTTCGTGGCGCAGGTTGGCGTGTTCAACCGCCCGACCTTGGTTCACAACGTTGAGACGCTGTATTGGGTCTCGAAGATCTGCCGCGAAGGGCCGCAGATCCTGAGTTCTGTTGAAAAGAATGGCCGCAAGGGCCTGCGCAGCTACTCGATTTCGGGCCGCGTTGCGAAACCGGGCGTCTATCTGCTGCCCGCTGGCTCGACCATTCTGGACGTGATTGAGGCTGCCGGTGGCATGGCCGAAGGCCAGACCTTCAAAGCCTATCAGCCGGGTGGCCCGTCCTCGGGTCTGCTGCCTGCGTCGATGGATGACATCCCGCTGGATTTCGACACGTTACAACCGCATGGCACCTTTATCGGCTCGGCGGCCGTGGTGGTTCTGTCCGATCAAGACACCGCCCGCGATGCGGCGCTGAACATGCTGCGCTTCTTCGAAGACGAAAGCTGCGGCCAGTGTACGCCCTGTCGGGCAGGCTGCGAAAAGGCGGTGAAGCTGATGCAGGCCGACAAATGGGACACCGATCTGCTGGAAGATCTGTGCCAGGTTATGGGCGATGCTTCGATCTGCGGTCTGGGGCAGGCTGCTCCGAACCCGATCCGCCTTGTCATAAAACATTTCGCTGACGAAATCTGAGGGGAGACAGAGCCATGCTAGACGCAAGCCCAAACAAGACCGTCACCTTCAACCTGAACGGCGAAGATGTCACCGTGCCCGAAGGCTGGACCATCTGGGAAGCCGCCAAGGGCCAAGGGTTCACCATTCCGCACCTTTGCCACAAGCCGCAGCCGGGCTACAAACCCGACGGCAACTGCCGCGCCTGTATGGTCGAGGTGGAAGGCGAGCGCACGCTGGTCGCCTCGTGCATCCGCCCCGCAGCGGACGGTATGGTCGTGAAGACCGACAGCGACCGGGCCGAGAAATCGCGTGCCATGGTCATGGAACTGCTGGTCGCCGATCAGCCGGAAGAGGCCCACGACACCTCCAGCCACTTTTGGGATATGGCCAAGCTGAACGATGTCAGCGACAGCCGTTTCCCGGCCAAAGAGGCCGAAAAGATCCCGCTGTTGGATGACAGCCACGTGGCGATGCGCGTCAATTTGGACGCCTGCATCAACTGCAACCTCTGCGTCCGCGCCTGCCGTGATGTGCAGGTGAATGACGTGATCGGCATGGCCGGTCGTGGTCATACCGCGCAGGTGGTGTTCGACCAGAACGACCCGATGGGCGATTCGACCTGTGTGGCCTGTGGTGAGTGCGTTCAGGCTTGCCCCACCGGTGCGCTGATGCCCGCCACCGTGCTGGATGACCAGCAGAAGGGTGACAGCAAGGACTACGATTCTGAAACCGAAAGCGTCTGCCCGTTCTGCGGCGTCGGCTGCAAGGTCTCGCTGAAGGTCAAGGACGGTAAGGTCAAGTATGTCGAGGGCATCAACGGCCCCGCCAACGAAGGCCGTTTGTGTGTCAAAGGCCGCTTTGGCTTCGACTATATCCACCACCCGCACCGCCTGACCACGCCGCTGATCCGGCGTGAGGACGCGCCTGAAAAGGGCCTGAACGTCGATCCCGGCAACCTGTCGACCCATTTCCGCGAAGCGAGCTGGGAAGAAGCGATGGATCTGGCCGCCACCAAGCTGATGGCCCTGCGCGAAGAAGACCCGCGCAGCGTTGCGGGCTTTGGCTCGGCCAAATGCACCAACGAAGAAGCGTACCTGTTCCAGAAGTTCATCCGTCAGGGATTCAGGCACAACAACGTCGACCACTGCACCCGTCTGTGCCACGCCTCGTCGGTTGCGGCCCTGATCGAGAACGTTGGCTCGGGCGCTGTGACCGCGACCTTCAACGAGATCGAAAACGCGGATGTGGCGATCATCATCGGCTCGAACCCGATCGAGAACCACCCCGTTGCGGCGACCTATTTCAAGCAGTTCGCCAAACGCGGCGGCAAGCTGATCGTGATGGACCCGCGCGGCGTCGGCATGCGCAAGTTTGCTGATGAGATGCTGCAATTCCGTCCGGGGGCCGATGTCTCGATGCTCAACGCGATCATGAACGTGATCGTCGAAGAAGAGCTTTATGACAGCCAGTACATCCACCGCTGGACCGAGAACTGGGAAGCCGAGAAAGAGCATCTGCGCCAGTTCACGCCTGAGGCGATGTCGCCAATCTGTGGCATCGAACCGGATCAGCTGCGACGCGTCGCGCGCACCTTTGCGCAGGCCAAGGCCGGTCTGATCTTCTGGGGTATGGGCGTCAGCCAGCATATCCACGGCACTGACAACTCTCGTTGCCTGATCAGCCTTGCGCTGATGACCGGCAATGTGGGCAAACCCGGCGCTGGCCTGCACCCGCTGCGGGGTCAGAACAACGTGCAGGGTGCCTCGGACGCCGGTCTGATCCCGATGTTCCTGCCGGACTACCAGTCGGTCATGGACGACACTATCCGGGCCAAGTTCAACAGTGTCTGGAATGACGAACGTGATTTCTCGAACGAGAAGGGCCTGACCGTCACCGAGATCATCGATCAGGCGTATGCAGGCAACATCAAGGGGATGTATATACAGGGTGAAAACCCGGCCATGTCCGACCCCGATGTTGGCCACGCCCGCGACGCTCTGGCCAAGCTTGAGCTGATGATCGTGCAGGATATCTTCCTGACCGAAACTGCGAATTATGCCGACATAATCCTGCCTGCCTCGGCGCTTTATGAAAAGAACGGCACCGTGTCGAACACCAACCGTCAGGTACAGCGTGTGCGTCCGGCCGTGACCCCTCCGGGCGAGGCGCGTGAGGATTGGAAGATCACCGTCGAACTTGGGCAACGCATCGGGCTGAACTGGGATTACACCGAGGTGTCGCAGGTTTTCAACGAGATGAAGCTGACAATGGCGTCGCTGGACAACATCACGTGGGAGCGTCTGGAGACCGAGACCATCACCTATCCGTCGCTGTCCGAGACAGACCCGGGTCAGGCGATCGTGTTCGGTGACGGTTTCCCGCGTGCGGACGGCAAGGCCCGGTTCACCCCGGCCAGCGTCATCCCGCCGGATGAGGCCCCGGATGACGAATACCCGATGATCGCTACCACCGGTCGCCAGTTGGAACATTGGCACACCGGATCGATGACGCGTCGCGCCAAGGTTTTGGACGCGGTTGAGCCTGAGGCGAATTGTTCGCTCAACCCCCGCACGCTGAAACTGATGGGGATTGAGCCGGGTGAAATGGTCCGTCTGACCACGCGCCGCGGCTCGATCGAGATCATGGCGCGCGCCGACCGTGCGATTGCCGAGGATATGGTGTTCATCCCGTTTGCCTATGTCGAGGCAGCGGCGAACATCCTGACCAACTCGGCCATCGACCCCTATGGCAAAATCCCCGAGTTCAAGTTCTCGGCGATCCGGGTCGAAAAGATCGAAGACGCCATCGCGGCGGAGTAATTTGACCTGAACCAGCGGGGCCTCGGCCCCGCACAGGTCTTCAATCGGGATCGTCGCGCGTTATGCGCGGCGGTCCTTTTTCTTGTGCCAGTCGTCCGGGCTTATTTCGAAACCAGAACTTTACCCTTTTGGGGTTTCGGCATGCGCCCTTTCGACTGCTGCACCACATGGGTCAGCTCATGGGCGATGAGGTTGCCGTTCTTTGCGTCACTGCCTTTGGCGAAATAGATGTCGTTGCCGTTGGTGAAGGCTTTGACCTTCAGTTTCTTGCAGATATCACGGACGTTGCCGCCAACGTGGATTTGGACTTTGGACAGTTTTGCGCCGAGAGCAGATTCAAGGCTGTCGCGAATTTTCTTGCTCAGCTTGGTCTTTTTCGTGCCCGTGACCTCGGCGTCGATGGATTTCGATTTGGCCTTCTTGTTCTTGAGCGACCCGACGATCTTTTCTGCTTCTTCCGGTTTCATAGTGGTTGTCCCGTCAAGGTTCCTTTCGTCCTGAATACATTCTGGCGGTATCATCCGTCAGTGTCGCTGTTCACATTGATGAAGGTTTATTTGCGTGCATTGCTAAGGGGACAGATCGCTTGATCTGGATTCGTCGCCGGTTCAATGGTCTTCTGACGGAGAAGATCAGAAAGGACACCAGATGCCCGAAAACAATCGCGGACATGACGGCCCGTACCCTGCACCCGTCGAGATCACCGACTTCACCCTTGATCCCGGCTGGATCGACTATAACGGCCATATGAATGTCGGCTATTATGGGGTGGCGTTTGACATCGCGTTCGAGCGTCTGCTGGTCGAACATCTGGGTCTGGGCGAGCCGCAAGTCGCCGCAATGGGGCAGGGGCCCTTTGTGTTGCAGTCGCATATGCAATTCCTGCATGAGATCACCCCGGACATGGTGATTCACTTTCGATTTCGCCTGCTGGATGCAGACCATAAACGAGGGCACTATTTCGGGCAGATGATCTCGATCCCGGATGAAACGGTTTGTGCCACGCAAGAGGTTCTGTTCATGAATGTCAGCCACGCGACGGGGCGGTCTGCGCCCTATCCGGAATGGGCAGTCCGTCGGTTGGCGCGGATGGTTGCAGATCACAAGGCGCTTCCTCTGGCATCACAGATTGGCCAGCCGATTGGTATTCGCCGGAAGTAATCTGTTTTCGCGTTTTGGGTTAAACCCGTGACACGAATACCCTGTCACGCTTTAGTAATCGCGTTCGAAGAATACCCCGATCCCGGTTTCTCCGCGTCCGTCAACGGTGCCCCGGACAGTTAAGTTATCCGTGACGTCCAGGTTCAGGTTCACTTCGGTGTCGCCCTCGGTGTTGACGGTGAAATCCGTGTACAGATTATCGCTGAGATACGCGCCCGCGCCAAGACGACCGGCACCGCCTTCGGTGGCCCCGATATCGACGGTGTCAACGCCGGTCGCGTCACGCAGGCCTTTGGTCGCATCACCGCCCGCCCCGCTGAGTTGCGCCAATGAGGCCGCCATCTGTGCGATGACAAAAGGGGAAAGTTCCGAGAACCGATTGCCAAATAGCAGCATGGCCAACGCCTCTTCGGTTGGGCGTTCCGGGTCCGAGAAAACATTGACTTCGGGCGAATCCAGAGGTCCGGCGATCTCGATGGTGGCGGTTCCGTCCGATGTGCTACTCGAGGATTCGAACTCGATATATGGGGTCAGGTCGCCTTGCAGTGTGACGATCCCTTTGGTCAGGGCCAGCCTGCGCCCCAGAATGTCCAGATTGCCGCGCAGCAGTTCGATCTGGCCCGAGGGAACAATCGATGCCGTTGTGCCACCGATTGAAATATTCCCGCCCAATTCAGCATTCACGCCGCGCCCCCTCACAAAGACGGCTTTGGGGGCCAGCAAGTTGATGTCCAGTGCAATGCGTGAATTGCTTTTGGTTTCTTCGTCTTTGGCAATCAATTGCGCCCTTTCGCGGGTGACGTAGCCAGCGCGATTTTCGCCTACATGCTGTATGTCCGGGATCGCGGCGGCGCCGACGGCACCGGATGTGGCGGCAAGGTTGATGTTGGTCTCGCCAAATGTGATCTGACCCGACAGGCTGCTGTTGCCGGTCAAGGCACCTGTCAGCGCGATCTGACCGTTCAACGTGGTCTCGTAGAGCAGCTGGTCGGTCAGCACGAGGGAGTTCAACGTCGTCGTGATCTGGGCGTTGAAGGGCGGGGTCAGGTCGACAGGGCCGCTGACGGTGAACCCTCCGCCTGCGCGCATGGCGCCGTTGATGCCAATCGTAGCACGACCTTGCGCCAAATCGACCGACCCGCCAATCCCTGTGATTGTTTGTCCCGCAGTTGGAATCGCAAAAGACGTGCCCGAGGTTGTGATCGTCCCCGACAGTGCCTCCAGCCCGGGTTGGCCTTTGAGCGCCAGATTATAGCGGGCCGAGCCTTCGATCTTGTTGGGCGTGATGAAAGCATTGGCGATACCAAGATTGATCCCGCCTTGGGCGGTTACATCTGCCAGGCCTGAACCCTCGTCAAACGTGCCGGACAGCTCGGCGCTGAGATCGGCGGGGCCTGTCGCGTTTGACGAGATCGTCCAGACGCCGTTATCGCGTTTCGCAGTTCCCTCGGCCGAGATTGTGCCCGGAAAGTCGGGAACGAAGCGTTCAACCTGATTGAGTTTCGCCTCAAAATCCAGATCAGCCGAGCCATTCGTCTCGACCGATCCGACCACGTTCAGATACGAGCTGTCAGGCCCTTGCAGGCGCGCGGTACCCTCCAGCCCCGACTGTGCTGGCGCGACGTTGCCATCCAGTTTCAGAGGGCCGGACACCGTAGAGGACAATCGGCTGAGGTCATCCAGCATCGCCGAAAAGCTCAGCCCGCCGCTTTCGCGATCAAGCTTGCCCGAGGCGGTTGCCGTCAGCGCCGTGCCGTTCAGTTGGAATGTACGGATGTTCATGCCAGCGTCAGTGTTTTCGGCATCCACGTTTAGGGTCGTGCGGCCTGAAACCAGCGCATCCAACTGATCGATACCGGTTCGGATGTCGTTGGCTTCGGCTGTGCCCTGTACATCGAACAATTTGCTGCCCATCGCGCCTTTGCCCTGCATCTGGGCCTTCACTGACCCCGCCAGTTCGCGTCCGGCGAGGCCCGAGAACAGTGACAGGTTCGGCGCGTTCACCTTGGCTTGCCCGTCGACGGCCAGTTCGCCCGTAGGGGCTGTGATCGTTGCAACAGCCTCGGCCGTCAGAGCGCGGCCATTGATTGTGGCCTGACGGATTTCGATCTGCTCCTGTGACAGCGCCCCATCGAACTCGATAGATGTTTGCCCGGCCAGAAGCGGGTCCAGATCATCCATCCCGGTCTTGATGTCCCGCGCCGTCAAGCTCGCCGTCCCGTCAAACTCCAGCGTCTGGATCGTGCCTTTGCCGTTCAGGCTGGCCTGTAGCGCCCCGCCCAGATCACGCTTGGCAAGGCCCGAGAAAACCGACAAATCCCGCGCGCTGACAGTTGCTTGTCCGTCAATGGACAGGTTCCCATCCGGTGTCGTCACGGTGCCTGCAGCCTGTGCCCGCGCGGCATCTGCGATCAATGTGAAGTCCCGGATCGTCACGCCGTCCGAGCCACGTTTTGCATCCAGCGTGATCGTGGTCTCGCCCCTGATGACCGGGTCGATATCGTCTCGTCCCGTGGACAGGTCGCTGCCTTTGACGGTGACTTTCCCGTCAAAACCGCGCTCCAACGGAGAGCCGCTGCCTTCGACCGTTGCCGAGACCTCTCCGCCGAGGTCAAGCTTTGCCAGATCCGAGAACCGCGACAGGTCCGATGCGTCAAGCTTCGCTGACCCGTCGATATTCAGGCCGCTGGTCAACCCGCTGATCAGCGCGTCGAGGTCAAGCGTGTAGTCCGCCCCGATCAACTCAAACCCGGACAGGTTCAGTGTCTGGTCGCTGCCATATTCGAACAGGCCGTCCAGCGTGATCCGGTCGCCAATCGCGGTGTTCAGGGCGGGGTCGGACAGATCTAATCCGTCAAGCGCGGCTTGCAGGTCACCATCAAGACTGAAGGCATCCCCCTGCTCCAAACTTCCCTGAGCCGCGATTTGCGCGCGCCGCAGGCTGATCTGGTCCGTCGTCAGCCCATTGGCTGTCAGGCTCAGGTCCCACAGATTACCATTCTGCTGGTCAAACAGGGCCGAGATTTGCGCCGCCTCGATCGATGTCGCTCCGCCCGAGACGGGCAGGACCACCTTGTCGCCCTCAGGCGGGGTGATGCGACCCTGCAGAGCGGCCAATTGCAGTGTGCCGCCCGAGGCCAGTTCCAACTGGCCTTCCAGTTTCAGCGCCTGAGACGTGAATTCCAGATCACTGATGTTCAGTGCGCCTTCCGGCTGGGTCTGGCCATCGACAAACAGTCGCGTGTCGGTGCCAAAGAAAACATCCATATCGCTGGCGACAAAGGGCGTCAGGTCACCGCCCAGATCGGCGGTGAACGCGATCCCATCCGCCGCACCGCTTTCGGCGGCACGCAGGCGCACCTGACCCGAAACGCGTGGCTGGCTGTCACTGCTGAGGCTGATATCGGCGGTAAAATCCGTGACCGGGCCAGAGCCTTTCGCCGTCAATCCGATAGGCGGGCTGTCAGGGATTTTCAAAGCCGTTGAGATAAGGCCGCCCGAGGCCTCGACCACGCTCAGGTCCAGGTCAATTTGGCTACTGGAATTCTGGAACCCGGCTTTCAGCGTTATTTCGTCTCCGGCGCGGTCCAAGCGGGTGATGTCAAGACTGGTATCCAATGTTCCATCAGCCAGCGACAGGTCGCCGGTGACCTTCAGATCAGCGGCAACGCCGATCAAGGGTTCGCCCAAGGCCAGTTGATCAATCCGAAGCTCTCCGATTTCAATCGCGACGGGCAGTTCGGGCAGTTGGAACGGGGAGGTCTCGGCTGAAGGGGGCGGGGCCTCCTTGGTCGTGGCGCCGGGGGTGCGGGCGATGTCGATTTCCTGCGCGGTCAACGCGTTGACCGAGAACCGCCCCCGGATCAGCGCCAGACGGTTCCAGTCAAGCTCGGCATCTTTGATGGTCAGCCAGACGCCTTCGTCATCAGCGACAGTGATCTCGGCAATGGTCGCACGCGAGCTCAGCGCGCCCTGCAGGCCTGTGACGGTGACGTTCTGATCATCACCCGACAGCGTGTCCTGCAGGAATCGCTCGATCATGCTGCCGCCTTCGTCCTCTTGCGCGTGCAGCGCCGGGGGCACACAGGTCAGCGTGCCGATCAGCAGCGGATATGCGAGGTAGCGTTTCAAAATGCCTGTCCAATCCCGATATAGAATTGCAGCCCGTCGCCAGTATCGCCCTGAACCGGGTAAGCCAGATCAAAGCGCAGCGGTCCAAATCCGCCCAGATCATAGCGTACACCCAGACCGGCACCGGCGTGATCCTCGGCGCCGCTACCTACGAAGGATGAGGTATCCACAATACCGTAGTCATAAAACCCGACCAATGACAGGCTGTCGGTGACTTTGCCGCGCACCTCGCCCGAAAAGCCCAGAAACGACTTGCCGCCCGCGATTTCCGAGCCCACCGGAATGCCGAGACTTTCATATGGTTGCCCGCGCACGGTCCCGGCGCCGCCCGAGAAGAACAGGAAGTCGGGTGTAACCCCATCCGCTGACGGGCCGATGACAGACCCTATTTGCACGCGCCCAGCCAGAACCAGCTTTCCGCCAGTACCCAGACTGGTGTAGGCCCGACCGTCTCCGAAGAGGCGAATGCCACTTTCGGTTCCGGACAGCCCGGCGAAGGGTGTCGCCTGCGCGTCCAGATAGAACCCGCGTGTCGCGCTGACCTTGCTATCGCGCTCGTCCCATTCTGACCGAAGGGGGACAACGAAGTATCGGAATTTCCGCCCATCTCCGTAGGCATCATCGGCATCCGACCACTGAAAACCGGCAGACACTTCGGCATAAAGCTTGTCTGAGAACGTGCGCCGCGCACCGTAGGCCAGTGAGGCGATGGTGACGTTGTAATTGTCCGTATTGCGTCGCTCTATCAAAGCGTTCCAGAACGTGTTGTCATCAGGTCCCAGTCGATCGGGTTGGTCCAATCTCAGACCGATCCGCCCGTCCAAATCTTCGGCCCCGCCGATATTGCGCAGGGCGGCCTCGAACCGCAGCCGCTCGGCCCGGCGAAAGACGTTGCGGTGGGTCCATGTCGCCGTCAAATCCAACCCATCGCGCGAGGCCAGCTCGACCCCAAAGGTCAGGCGGCGTTTGGGCAGGTCTTCGAAGGTGGCATCAAAATCCAGCGTGCCATCGGGGTTCGGGGTCTCGCGTTCCGTGATCGAGACAACGCTGAACGTACCGGTCCGGCGCAGGCGCGTACCGACTTTCTGGACTTGAGCCGGAGAGTAGACCTCACCGCTCGGGAAGCCTGCGATTTTTTCGATGGAGCGGTGTTTGACGTCGGTGTCGCCCTTGATGAACATTTTGCCAAAGGTCAGGCGACGGCCCGGATCCAGATCAATTTGAGCGTCCAGTTGCGCCTGCGCATGGCGGGCGATGATGGTTTGGTCTGCCAGTTTGGCCTTTGCGTGGCCGGCATCCTTCCACCCCTGCACCCCGGCCGAGGTCGCCCGCTGGATTGCACCCGTAGTTGCGAGTTTCCCCGGTGCGAAACCTTCCGGCAGTTCCGTCTCGGGGGCGACAGGTTGTACGATTGCCTTTCCGAACCGAAAGCTTGGACCGGTTTCAACGGAAATTACGGCGCGATTGATTTGCCCCGGAACGCTTAACGTGCTGAGGTCTGCGGCCTCTTTGCCGTCCAGTTTGATGCTGACTACGGGGCTGAAATACCCCTCGTCGTACAGAATCTGAACAATGGTGCGATAGTCTGACAGGGCCGCCGAGAGGATTTCCAAAGGGGTGTCCAACCCGCGTGAATCGGCGGTTGCAACGGATGAGGTTTCCTCGATGCGCTCTTTCAGTGCTTTAGAGGCCCCCGGTGCGACAAGGCTGGTTTCAAGGGCCATCAGGCCCGTCGGGGCCAAGGCTGTCATCGCTGCCAAAAGCCACCCTGTCAGACGGCGTTGCGGTCTGCTGCCCTGCATTAAATGGCTCCAATTGCCTCAACTCGAAAACACTTTGGCCGCGCTGTCGGATCACGGCTGATTGAACTCATGTTAGAGCATTTGAGGCCGGTCAGGAAAAGAGATTTTGACGTTTAGGTTGTGAATGAGACCGGCAATTGTGTTGCACCAGTGTCGCCGAGGTGGGAAGGCCGCGTGCCTCGGGAGGGCTCCCGCCCGGTTTGGTTGCATCATAGATGCAACCGACCCGGTTGGGCCGGGCAGCGCGCTGTGCGCGCTGCGGTTGCGACGAATCAGCTAGCGGTCATCAGGCGGGCGACGTCCAGCATACGTGCCGAAAAGCCCCATTCGTTGTCATACCAGCCAAAGACGCGGACCTGGTTCTTGCCGACCATGCGGGTTTCCGGCCCGGCAATGACGAGCGACTCGGGGCGGGCCCGCAGATCGGAGGAAACCAGCGGCATATCGGTCCATCCCAGCACCGGTGAGGCGTTGACGTGATCGCGCAGAGCTTTGTCGAAGGCCTCTGCTTCAAAGCTGCGGTCCAGCGTGACAATCAGGTCGATGGCCGAAACGCTGGCCGTAGGGACCCGTACCGCTGCGCCCGAGATACGCCCCGCCAGATGCGGCAGAACAACGTCGATAAGGTGGATCGCGCTTGACGTGGTCGGCACCATCGACAATGCGCCAGCGCGCGAGCGTGCAAGGTCACCGCGTGGGGCATCCACCATCGGTTGGCTGTTTGTATAGCAGTGGATCGTCGTCATGTGGCCCGTGGTGATCCCGCCGATGTCATCCAGAACCCGGACCAGAGGCGCCAGCCCGTTGGTGGTGCAGGAGGCGTTCGAGACGAGATGCGCGCCGCCCAGTTGATCCTCATTGGCGCCAAGCACAACGGTCACTTCGGCGGCAGGCGAGGGGCCGGAGATCAGCACTTTGCCCGCCCCGGCAGCCAACCCGCGCTGCGCTACATCGGATGTACGTGCAATACCTGTGCAGTCCAGCAGGACGTCCACGCCAGACAGGTCTATATTCGCCAGATCAGAGCTATGGGTCATGGGAATTGACTGCCCATTCACGACCAGCGCGCTGTTACCCTCAGAGACGTCTCCGGCATAGGGGCCGAAGGTGCTGTCGTATTTGAACAGGTAGGTGCAGGTTGCCAGCGGTGCGATGTCGTTGATCAACACCAGCTCGATATCCGATCCTTGCGGCAAGGCCAGAACCTGCCGCAGGATCGTGCGGCCAATACGGCCGAATCCATTGATCGCGAGTTTCATGCGCAAGCTATGGCAGGCGTCTCAGGCGACCTCAATGAAAGTATTGTACCAATTTCAGTTGCAGCTGACCTGCGAGAAAAACTGGCCCGAGATGTTCTGATACATGCTGGCCACGATGGGTCTGCAGCCGGTGGCCTGCTGGATCGCGGCAATGGCCTGCAGGGTGCGCAGGCGCGGTGGCGGGCCGAACGGGTTGAGGTTGTTGTTGTCCCGCGTGGCGCGGTAGATCACCGGCTCTTGCGCGACTTGGGTCACCGCCCATGTGCGACTGAGGACCACGACGGACCTGGTCTCTTCCTTGGCGATGGCTGGGGCGGTTGCCGCAACTGTCAAGGTGGCAATCGCGGTCAGGGCCAGAAGGGGTAGACGCAGTGTCATGATGCAAGCTCCTAAACTCAAATGAGAATTCTCCAATTTCACCAGATTTGGGTGCTGCTGTGAACCCTTATGGGTCAAATTTGCAGAACCTTTGCGCGTTTCAGCCGCGCAATTGGGATATTTTGAAGGCGAAACCGCGCGGGGCTTGGCCCCGCCCGCGCTGGGGTATATCCTTGAGGACAAATTGATTTCAGTCATGTGAGGCACAGATGAAAGCCCGGATTTCTTTGGTTTTGGCGGCTGTAGTTCTGACGGTTGGGGCGGTTCAGGCCAAACCTCTGTCACGGATTATTGCGGAAATGGGCCTTAGCCCGCAGGATTTCGAAGTACTGAGCGCGGCCTCGACCGCGTTACTGTCCAGTGGCGCTCCGGCCGTTGGGCAAGAACGCGCATGGACCAATGACGCAACCGGTTCGAAAGGCACCGTGCGGATCGGCGCGGTTCAGGGGAATTGCGTCTCGCTGCAGCATTCCGTTGAACCCGGCGGTGAGGAGCAGAACCGGCAGGTTCGGACGCGCCGGTGCAAGGACGCCAACGGGAATTGGTTGCTGACGCCCTGATTCGGTTTAGTAGCCTCTGCCTCGGTCGATCTCATGCAGCAGCGGCTGTCCCGCAGTCAGCCGTTCGAAATTTCTGGCCACGTCTGCCAGCGCGTCCCCCAGATGCCAGCCCGAAACATGCGGTGTGATCGTCACGCCGGGATGCTGCCAAAGGGGGCTGTCCTGCGGTAAAGGCTCTTGCGAGGTGACATCCAGAACAGCGTGGCCGGGTGTACCTGTATCCAGTGCGGCGATCAGTGCAGTTTCGTCGATCAGATCGCCACGCCCTGCGTTCAGCAGCTGGCTGCCGGGTTTCATCGCGGCCAGTATGTCGGCACCAAACAGCCCGACGGTTTGCGGGGTCGAGGGCAGGATGGCGCAGACGTAGTCGCACTGACCAAGCAATTCGGGCAGGGCATCCTGTCCGTGCAGGCAGGTCACGCCGTCGATTTGCTTGGGAGACCGGCTCCAGCCCATAACCTGAAAGCCAAGCCCTTTCAGCATCAGGGCCGTGCGCGTGCCGATCGTGCCAAGACCCAGTACACCGACCTTTGTGTCTGATGTGATACGCGGCGCTTTTGGCGACCATTCGGACCGGCGCTGGGCGGCCTCATACTCTTCTAAATGGCGCTGGGCGCGCAGGATATGGGCCAGAAACCACTCGGCGATTTCTTGTGCCGGAGCGTCCGGTCTCAGGCGGGCGACGCGGATATGATCGGGCAATTGCGGGTTACCTACGATGGTTTCCACGCCAGCGCCCAGTTTCTGCACCAGTTTGAGGTTGGGCAGGCGCTCAAGATGCGCGTCCTGCAGCGTGCTGACCGCCACCATGGAAATTTCGGTTGGATCCCCGATCGTGTCCGGGGTGCGGACATCAGCGCCGGGCGACTGGCGCAGGACCTCTTTGGCCAAATCCGCATCGCTGATCCAGTTGGACAGGCCGGTTTCGATCAAAAGTGCCATGGGTGCCTCATGTATTGGAATTTGATTGGAGGTGACGTTCCGTCACGGAACTGGACAGGGTCTGGGCAGCTAAGCCATTCTTCAGGCGAAGGTAAAGCCCGAACAGATGGGCAACGGAGGAGCGTTCATGAACATGTCATTCGGCCTGCGCGAGGAAAACCGCGCCCTTTTGCAGCGTGTCGCAGATATGATCCGCGATGAGATCATGCCGCTGGAAGAGGAATATCAGGCCGAAATCGGCAAGGGCGACCGTTGGCAATACACCGACCGTCAGGCGGAAATTCTTGAGGGTTTGAAAGCCAAGGCCAAGGCCGCCGGGCTGTGGAACTTTTGGCTGACCGACAGCGAAAAGGGCTTTGGTCTGACAACGGTCGAATACGCCTATTTCGCCGAAGAGATGGGCAAGACGCCCCTTGGTGCCGAGGTATTCAATTGCTCGGCCCCCGATACCGGCAACATGGAGGTGTTCGAACGCTACGGCACCGAGGAAATGAAAGAGCAATGGCTGAAGCCTTTGCTCAACGGTCGGATCCGCTCAGCCTATCTCATGACCGAGCCGGACGTGGCCTCATCGGATGCCACAAATGTGTCAATGTCCTGTGTGCGGGATGGGGATGACTATGTTCTCAATGGTGAGAAATGGTGGTCTTCGGGCGCAGGTGATCCGCGCTGCAAGGTCTACATCGTGATGGTCAAAACGGGGGGCGAAGATCAGCCGAAACATCAGCGCCAGTCCATGATCGTGGTGCCAGCTGATGTACCGGGGATCGAGGTTCTGCGGCCCATGGAGGTCTATGGTCACGACGATGCACCCCACGGCCATATGCACATCCGATTCACCAACGTGCGGGTTCCGGTTGAAAACATCCTGTTGGGCGAAGGGCGTGGGTTCGAAATCGCGCAAGGTCGGTTGGGACCGGGCCGCATTCACCACTGCATGCGCGCCATCGGTCAAGCCGAAAGCGCGCTGGAGCAGATGTGCAAACGGTCGCTGCAGCGTGAGGCGTTCGGCAAGAAGCTGGCGCAGCTTGGGGCCAACTACGACATCATCGCCGAATGCCGGATGGAGATCGAAATGGCCCGTCTGCTATGCCTGAAAGCGGCGTGGTTCATGGATCAGGGTGATGCGCGTGCGGCAGCACCATGGATCAGCCAGATCAAGGTGATCGCGCCCAAAGTCGCGCTGAAAGTCATTGACGAGGCCGTGCAGATGTTCGGGGCGCAAGGGATCAGTCAGGATACGCCGCTGGCCAATGCCTGGACCCATGTCCGCACATTGCGCCTGGCCGATGGGCCGGACGCGGTGCATCGCCGTCAGGTCGCGCGTGCGGAGCTTAGGAAATACACTCAGGAAAAGGTCTGACGCCCCGGATGGCTACTTATGATTTCGAAGATCTCTCTTATTTTCATCAGCGAGAGGATGGGGCTTTTGTCGGCAATGACCCGGCGCGCGGTCCCTGGTCGGCGGAGCATTGTCACGCAGGGCCGGTGAGCGGCCTGATTGTGCGCGCGGCTGAAACTGAGATCGGGCCTGAGAAGATGCTGACTCGCTTGACGGTCGATCTGCTGCGCCCCTTGCCCCTTGCCGGGCTGCGCGTCGCGGCTGAGACCACGCGCCATACCAGAACGCTCGCGACCACACGGGTGACGGTGCATGATCTGGACGACACCTTATGTGCAACGGCAACCACGATGCATGTGGTGCGTCGGGATTTGGGCGACGTGCCCAATGTCGAAACGCTGCCATTGCGGTTCGAAGATGCGGTCGAAGGCCCTTTCCCGATCGGAGAGCTGCGTCATGATCTGCCCGGTTTCGCGCACTATAGCGACATCAGATACGGGGCGGGCGACAGGCAGGGCGTAGGGCCGAAAACCGTGTGGATGCGGACCCCGAACCTTTTGGAGGGCGAGGTTCAATCGCCGATCCAATCGCTCTGTGCCTTGGGGGATTGCGGCAATGGGATCTCATGGAATGCCCCAACGGCTGAGATGGGGTTCATGAACACTGATCTGACCATCAACATCCACCGGGAACCCACCTCGGATTGGATGGCCTCTCAATCAGTTTCGCATTGGCAGTCCTCGGGGATCGGGATGTCTCAGTCGGTGCTGCATGACAGGCAGGGGCCGGTCGGGACGGCCTTGCAGACGCTGGTTCTGTTCCCGCCCAAGTGACCAGTCGGCCAGTTTCTGCATCGTGACCGGAAATCGCATTGCCGATAGGTACCTCGGCGCTTATCTTGCCCTTATGCGTTGGTTGTTCCCATTCCTGACTTGCTGCCTGCCGATCCCGGCTTTGGCCCACCCGCATGTCTTCATCGACACCGGGTTGGAGTTCATCGTGGACGAAGCCGGGCAGCTGACCCACGTCCGCGTGACCTGGGCCTATGATGAGCTGTTCTCGCTGCTTCAGTTGGAGGACATGAGATTGGATCAGGATGGCGACGGCGCGCTGACCGAAAGCGAGCAGCAGTTCCTGACCGGTTTTGATGCGCAATGGATCGAAGGCTACAACGGCGATCTGGTGGTGACCGCTGGTGGTGCCCCGGTTGCCCTGTCTGGCCCGTTGGAGCCGCATGCCTCGACCGAAGACGGACGCATCGTCACCACCCATCTGCGCGCTGTCGAAGGCGGTTCGGTCCCGGCCGAAGCGATCTCGGCAAAGGCCTTCGACGAAAGCTATTACACCGCCTATGACGTCACCCGCCCTGTCACCGTGTCTGGCCCGGCGACCTGTCTGCTTGAACGGGTTGATCCGGATATCGATGGCCAATTGGCGCAGATGCAGGCCTTTCTGCTGACCCTCGATGCAGAATACGATCTTGAGGAAAACGATATCCCGCTTGTCGGCGAAAGCTTTGCGACCGAGATTTTGATTTCATGTCCAAATACCTGATTGTTCCCGTTGCCATCGCCTGTGGCCTGCTTTTGTGGTTCTGGGGCAGCGGCGGGTTTGACAGCCTTGCGGCCTGGGCGGCTGGCGAACAGCGAGAATTTCAGAATCAGATCGCGCGTGCCCTTCGGGCGGCCCGCGCCGAACAACCTCAGGCGGTGGCAACGCTCCTGACCGTTTGTTTCGCCTATGGGTTCTTTCATGCCATCGGTCCGGGGCACGGCAAGGTCCTGATCGGAGGCTACGGTCTGGGCCGCCAAGTCGCGTTCTGGCGCTTGTCGGCGATCAGTGTGCTGTCAAGCCTCGGGCAGGCCGTAACGGCGGTAGTTTTGGTCTACGCCGGGGTTCTGATATTCCAGCTGTCTCGTGAAACGCTTGTGGGCACGACCGAGCAGGTGATGGCTCCGATCAGTTATGCGGCCATCGCGGCCATTGGATTGTGGCTGGTTTTTCGCGGGATGCGCAGTTTCGCGCGACGTTCTCGCAGTGATGCCGCGCAGGGGCATTCTCACGCGCATAAGCATCACCACGACCACCACCATGAGGAACACGACCATCATCATCACCATGATGAGGTCTGTTCGGATTGCGGCCATCGCCACGGTCCAAGCGCGGAAGAGGTCGCCAATGTCGGGTCACTGCGTGAGGCGCTTGTGCTGATCGCGGGTATCGCCGCGCGTCCCTGTACCGGGGCATTGTTCGTGCTGATCCTGACCTGGCAGATGGGCATTGCCATGGTTGGTATCGCCGGAGCTTTCGCGATGGCGCTGGGCACCGCGACGGTCACAACGCTGGTCGGCTGGACGTCCTTTGGCCTGCGGGGTGGTTTGCTTGCCTCGGCCTCGGCCACCCGATTTGCGTCGATACTGGCCCCGACCATCGAATTGGTGGCAGGGCTAGTGATCGTTGTGATCGCCAGCGGTCTGTTGTTGCGCGCGATTTAAAGCGATCTAGAAAACCGGATCAGGGTAACCAACCCGCGCCAGATACAGCCCTTGTGGCGGGCAAACCGGCCCGCAGGCGGCGCGATCTTCGGCCTCTAGCGCGTCGCGCACATCCTCGGGCGACCAAGTCCCCGCGCCAACACGTTCCAGCGTTCCCACAAAGCTGCGCACCTGATTGTGCAGGAATGACCGCGCCCGCACGTGAAAATGCACCTCGGGGCCGGAAAAGCCCTGTACCTGCTCCACTCGCAACTCATCCAGAGTTTTCACCGGACTGGCCGCCTGACAGATCGAGGATCGGAAGGTGGTGAAATCATGCCGCCCGATCAGCATATCCGCACCCGCCTGCATGGCACCAACATCCAGCTGATGGTTGATCTGCCAGACCTGACCCTTGACATGGGTTGCTGGCGCGCGGCGCATCAGGATGCGGAACAGATACTGGCGCTCAACCGCCGTAAAGCGCGCGTGCCAGTCATCGTCGACCCGCGCTGCCTGAACAATCGCCACCGGCTGCGGCTTGAGGTGATAGTTCAACGCCTCGGACAGGCGGAAGGGGTCCCAGTCCTTGACCAGATCGCAATGTGCCACTTGCCCCAGCGCATGCACACCCGCATCGGTGCGCCCGGCGGCGGCAATGGTGTGATCGCCCGGCTGGATGCGGGATAGGGCCCTTTCAATGGCCCCTTGAACCGAGGGCAGCTCTTTCTGGCGTTGCCATCCGGCAAACGGCTCCCCTTGGTATTCGACTTTCAAAGCATATCTGGGCATGGGCCGCTGGTAGCGCGCGGCGCGCGAACGGGCAAGGGGGCGAAAGCGCTGGCATGTCCGGCAGCGGCTACCTATCTTGGGCGAAACGATTATTGCGGGGCGACAATTTGGTCATCTCATCCCTGGCAGACAGTCTTGTGCGCGGCGTCGAAACCATCGGCGACAGCGTGTCCGAGACGTTTTTCGAGCCTGTCATCCGTCTGGGCGTCACCGGTCTGGCGCGCTCCGGCAAGACGGTTTTCATCACGTCGCTGGTGGCAAATCTGCTGGACCGGGGCCGCATGAGCGGCCTGGTTGCGCAGCAAGAGGGGCGCATCAACGCGGCCTACCTGCAACCGCAGCCCGACGACACGGTGCCACGGTTCGACTACGAATCCCACCTATCCGACCTGACTGGCCCGCAGCCGCACTGGCCTGAAAGCACCCGAGCGGTGTCCGAACTTCGCCTGTCCTTCAAGGCCCGACCCGCCGGTTTGCTGGCAGGGCTTCAGGGACCGCGCACCGTACATCTGGACATCGTGGATTATCCCGGCGAGTGGCTTCTGGACCTTGCGTTGCTGGACAAATCCTACGCCGACTGGTCGCAAGAGACGCTGTCGCGCATCGAAAACCGTCCTGAGGCGGCCGAGTTTCTGGCGCAGGCCCGAGGCACCGACCTGACGGCGACGCATGATGAGCCTACCGCGCAGGCTCTGGCCGCTGCGTTCACGACCTATCTGAACACGGCGCGGGACGCTGGTTTCTACGACTGTACGCCGGGTCGATTTCTGTTGCCGGGCGATCTGGCAGGCTCTCCGGTTCTGACCTTTGCGCCTTTGCCAGTCTCCGACCCCTCGCGCCGTCGTACCCTGCAGCGCGAGATGGAGAGGCGCTACGAGGCTTATAAATCCCAAGTGGTAAAGCCGTTTTTCCGCGATCATTTCTCTCGCATAGACCGTCAGGTTGTGCTGGTCGATGCGTTGGGCGCAATCCACAAAGGTCCGCAAGCGGTCGAGGATATGCGTCGCGCTATGGGCGATATCCTCTCGGCGTTCCGGCCGGGCCGTAACGCGTGGCTCAGCCAGTTGTTGCTGGGCAAACGGGTCGAGCGCATTCTGTTTGCGGCCACCAAGGCCGACCACCTGCACCACACACAACACCCCCGACTGACCGCGATCATGGAGGCACTGACCCGTGAGGCGCGGGACCGGGCGAGCTTTGCTGGTGCTGAAACGGCGGCCCTGTCGCTGGCTTCACTGCGCGCCACCACCGAAGAGATGCGCAGCCACAAAGGAACGGAATTGCCCTGCGTTCGGGGCACCTTGCTGGACAGCGGCAAACAAGCCGCGTTCTACCCCGGAGAGCTGCCGGATGATCCATCTCATCTGCTCGGCCCGGCCCGGAACGGGGCCGAGGCTTGGCTTGGCGATGACTATGGTTTCATGGCCTTCGCCCCCGCCCTGTTGACGCTGCGCCCCGGCGATGGCCCGCCGCATATCCGGCTGGACCGAGCCGCGCAGTTCCTGATCGGAGACCGGCTGTGACTGTCACCCTCCGCCCCGCCCGCAGCACCGATGCCGGTACGACCGGGGGAATCTTGTATGGGTTTTCGCGCGAGAATGACTGGATGCCCGACCTCCACAGCGGCGCCGAAACCATCGCCTTTTGCGGCCGTATGATTGACCAGGGTTGGGTTACAGTTGCCGAGGTCTCGGACGTGGTAGTTGGATTTCTGGCCCTGAACGGATCGGATGTGCATTCGCTGTATTTGACGCCCGCTGCGCGCGGGCAGGGGATCGGCAAGCGGCTGCTGGATCACGCGAAGGCGCAGCACCGTTGCCTGACTTTGTTTGCCTTTCAGGCCAACACCGGCGCGTGCAGGTTCTATGAGCGCAATGGCTTTGCCGAGGTCGCCCGGAGCGACGGGGCGGACAACGATGAAAACCTGCCTGACATCAAATATGTCTGGCGTAGTAAAGGGGCAGAGAATGGCTAAAGGTCCGGTCCTGATCGACCTCGAAACAGATGAGCCCGCCGCCGACGTGGCCAAGGCCCCTCCGGTACCCGATCTGGTGCCGCCGCAAGGCCAGGCCATGCAAAGCGCGGCGCGATTTGCCGCCCGCAAACCTTCGGCCTTGGCGCGTTGGTTCTGGGGGTTGGCGCTGGCGGTGGTCGGGGCTGCGATTTCGGTCGCCGCCTGGGACTTCGCGACCTCGCTGATCGCGCGCGCGCCCATTCTGGGTTGGGTCGTCACCGGATTGATCGGAGCGTTGGTCCTTGTCGCACTGATCATCGCCGTCCGTGAACTGGCTGCAATTGGTCGCCTGTCCCGCGTCGACGGATTGCGCCGTGCAGCGGATGAGGCCTTGGCAGACGCGGATCTGGCCAAGGCGCGCGCGGTCACGACCCGCCTGATTGCATTCTACAAGGGCCAGGATGAGACCAAGTGGGGCCGTGATCGGCTGACCGAGCGTCTGTCAGAACAATTCGACGCCTCTGGCCTGTTAGCCTTGGCCGAGGATGAACTGTTGGCCCCCTTGGACGCCGCCGCCAGTCGCGAGGTTGAGGCGGCAGCCCGTCAGGTGGCCACGGTCACGGCCTTGGTGCCTTTGGCGCTTGCGGATGTGGTCACGGCCCTTGCGGCCTCGTTGCGGATGATCCGGCGGGTGGCCGAGATCTATGGCGGGCGGGCCGGATTTCTGGGCAGCTGGCGCCTGACGCGCGCCGTTTTCGTGCATCTGGTGGCGACCGGTGCGGTGGCTGTCGGCGACGACTTGTTGGAACCCGTTTTGGGCGGCTCGGTCCTCAGTAAACTGTCGCGCCGCTTTGGCGAAGGGTTGGTGAACGGTGCACTCAGCGCCCGCGTCGGAGTGGCCGCGATGGAGGTGTGCCGCCCTTTGCCCTTCTCAGATCGTCACAAACCGTCCGTCCGAACGATGATCAAAAGGGCGTTGCAGGGGCTGTTCAGTAAGACTTGATCTGACGCAAAGCGGGATGGCATGCCATTCGTCACAGTGAATGTGACAGAAAGCGAGCCATGACAGATCACGGTCACAGCCAGCAAGAAATCGAACAGAGAATTAGCGACCCGCCCGGGCGGGGCGTTTTGCGTGACATTGTCTATGGCGGCATCGACGGCTCAGTCACCACATTCGCGATCGTTGCCGGTGTTGCAGGCGCGGGCTTGTCCTCTTTCGTAATTGTCGCTCTGGGCTTGGCCAATGTGCTGGCCGACGGGTTTTCAATGGCAGTCGGCAACTATTCAGGCACCAAGGCCGAATTGGACAATATCAAACGCATTCGAGCAATCGAACAGCGTCACATCGCGCTCTACCCAGATGGCGAACGTGATGAGGTGCGCGAGATCCTTGCGCAGAAAGGTTTGTCCGGGCAGGTGCTAGAGGATGCGACAGAGACTATCACCGCGGACCGCGAAAACTGGATCAACCTGATGATCGAGGGCGAATACGGGCTTGGCAGCGTTGACCCGCATCCCGTGAAGGCTGCGATGGCCACGTTTCTGGCCTTTCTGGTGGCCGGGATGGTTCCTCTGCTGCCGTTTCTGCTGGCTCTGGACAACGCTTTCACACTCTCTGCCTGCATGACCATGGGGGTGTTTTTTGCCATCGGAGCGCTGAAAAGCCGGTGGTCGCTGACTCCGTGGTGGCGTTCGGGGCTGGAGACGTTTGCTATCGGCGGCGCGGCTGCTGCGATCGCCTATTTCGTGGGGTCGTTGTTTCATCCTTAACCCTTGGGTGCAGCGCCATTCGTCGCATGGGGCAGAGCCTCTGGACCATCGGGCATGGGCGGCTTATAAGCGCCACCATGTATGACCGTATGGCCATCATTATTCGAATTATATCCCCGGCGCTCTGACCCTCTGAGACGCCGGGCAAAGGTGTTTGAGATTTCGCACCGACCGCTTCGATCCATACGACGACCAGATCATCCACCAGATCACTTTGAGGACGCCCCCAATGTGCGCCGACACCACCCAGTCGCCTGACTACAAAGACACGCTGAACCTGCCCAAGACCGAATTCCCCATGCGCGCCGGATTGCCAAAGCGCGAACCCGCATGGCTGGAACGTTGGGAAAAGATCGGCGTCTATGACCGCCTGCGCGAGAAAGAGGGCCGGGCGCCCTTTACGTTGCACGATGGCCCCCCCTACGCGAATGGCCACCTGCATATCGGCCACGCGCTGAACAAGACCATCAAGGACATGATCGTGCGGTCGCATCAGATGATGGGTTTCGACGCGCGCTATGTGCCCGGTTGGGACTGTCACGGTCTGCCGATCGAATGGAAGATCGAGGAACAGTACCGCAAGAAGGGCAAGAACAAGGACGAGGTGAACATCGTCGACTTCCGTCAGGAATGCCGCAAGTTCGCTGAAGGCTGGATCGACATCCAGCGCGAAGAGTTCAAGCGTCTGGGCATCACCGGTAACTGGCCCGATCCCTACATCACGATGGACTACCATGCAGAGGCCGTGATCGCCGACGAGTTCATGAAGTTCCTGATGAACGGCACGCTCTATCAGGGTTCGAAGCCGGTTATGTGGTCGCCCATCGAGAAAACCGCTCTGGCCGAGGCCGAGGTTGAGTATCACGACAAGGAAAGCTTCACCATCTGGGTGAAATTCAAGGTCGTGAATGCCGGTGACTTGGATGACGCATTTGTTGTGATCTGGACGACGACCCCATGGACCATGCCGTCGAACAAGGCGGTCGTGTATGGCAAGGACATCTCATACGGTCTCTATGAAGTGACCGGCGCGCCCGAGGAATGCTGGGCCGCCGTGGGTGACAAGTTCCTGCTGGCCGACAATCTGGCCGCTGATGTGCTGGGCCGTGCGCGACTGAACGACGACCAGTGGACTCGCGTCCGTGATGTGACCAGCGATGAGCTGGCAGGCGTACAACTGACCCACCCGCTGGCCGGGGCTGAAGGTGGCAATGGCGAATGGGACGACATCCGCGATTTCCGCGCCGCTGAGTTCGTGACCGATACCGAGGGCACTGGCTTTGTCCACTGCGCGCCGTCGCACGGGATGGAGGAATTCGAACTCTATCGCGATCTGGGCATGCTGGAACAGGTCATCACTTACAATGTGATGGACGATGGCTCATTCCGCGCCGATCTGCCGTTCTTTGGTGGCAAATACATCCTGTCCCGCAAGGGCGGTGAAGGTGACGCGAACAAGGCGGTCATCGACAAGCTGGCCGAGGTTGGCGGGTTGCTGGCGCGCGGCAAGATCAAGCACAGCTATCCGCATTCGTGGCGCTCGAAAGCGCCGATCATCTATCGCAATACGCCGCAGTGGTTTGCATCCGTAGACCGAAAGCTGGACGATGGCATGGGCGAGATGGGGGATAGCATTCGTGAACGCGCCCTGCGGTCCATCGACGAGTTGGTGAAATGGACGCCGCAGACCGGACGTAACCGTCTGTATTCGATGATCGAAGCGCGCCCGGATTGGGTTCTGTCGCGCCAGCGCGCCTGGGGCGTGCCGCTGACCTGCTTCACCAAGAAGGGGGCGCTGCCCACCGACGCGGATTACCTGCTGCGCAATGCGGACCTGAACGCGCGTATCAAGGCTGCGTTCGAGAAGGACGGCGCGGATATCTGGTACACTGACGGGTTCAAGGAGAAGATCCTCGACGGCATCGTCAACCCCGACGACTATGATCAGGTCTTTGACGTGCTGGATGTGTGGTTCGACTCGGGCTCGACCCATGCCTTTGTTCTGCGCGACCGTGAGGACGGCACCGAGGACGGCATCGCCGATGTCTATATGGAAGGCACCGACCAGCACCGCGGATGGTTCCATTCGTCCATGCTGCAGGCTTGCGGTACAAAGGGACGCGCGCCGTATCGTAACGTGGTGACCCATGGATTCACGCTGGACGCCAAGGGCAACAAGATGTCCAAATCGTTGGGCAACACCATCGTGCCGGAAGAGGTTATCAAGCAATACGGTGCCGATATCCTGCGCCTGTGGGTGGCTCAGACCGATTACACCGCCGACCAACGGATCGGGCCGGAGATTCTGAAAGGCACCGCCGACAGCTATCGCCGCCTGCGCAACACGATGCGGTTCATGCTGGGGTCTTTGGCCGATTTCACCGAAGCGGATCGCGTCGCGCCTGAGGATATGCCGCGTCTGGAACGCTGGGTGCTGAGTCGTCTGGCGGAACTGGATGAACAGGTGCGCAAGGGCTATGCGTCTTTCGATTTCCAGGGCGTGTTCAGCGCGGTCTTCACCTTTGCCACGGTTGATCTGTCGTCCTTCTATTTCGACGTCCGCAAGGACGCGCTGTATTGCGACGGCGACAGCCTGCGTCGCCGGGCTGCGCGTACCGTGCTGGATATCCTGTTCCATCGCCTGACCACTTGGCTGGCACCGGTTCTGGTGTTCACCATGGAAGAGGTCTGGTTGGAGCGGTTCCCCGGTGACGACAGCTCGGTCCATCTGGTGGATTTCCCGGAAACACCGGCGGAATGGCGTCATACCGAGCTGGAAGAGGCCGTTGCCAAGGTCCGCCGCGTGCGCCGTGCGGTGACCGCCGCGCTGGAGGTGCAGCGTCAGGACAAAGTGATCGGGTCCAGCCTCGAAGCGGCTCCGATCGTGTATGTCGAAGATCAGGACACAGTTGCACTGTTGGCGACATTTGATGTGGACGATCTGTGCATCACTTCGGGTCTGACCGTTGCTGGCGATCCGGCCCCGGCTGAGGCGTTCCGCGTGCCCGAGATCGAAGGTATCGCGGTGGTATTCGAAAAGGCGGAAGGCTCTAAGTGCCAACGCTGCTGGAAAATCCTGCCTGACGTCGGGTTGCATGCGCATCCGGGTGTCTGCGGACGTTGCAACGACGCGTTGACGTAAAACGGCCCGGAGCGCGACCTGCAGACGCCTTTTGCGAGGCTCTGCCTCGCGCTCCGAGGTATTTTTGAACAGAAGAAGGGGCGGGCGCGGCGCGATATGGGTTGCGCTTTGCCCGAAAAGACTGTCAGCCTTCGGTCATGCCGATGATTGCAGTACAGACCCGCTTTGGATGTCTCGGGGTGGAAGAGCAGGGCGGGGCGATCACACGCCTTGTCTGGGACGGCGTGAGCGAGGGGCCCGAGACGCCTTTGTTGCGTGAAGCGGCGGCGCAGCTGATGGCCTATGATGACGGGAGTCTTGATCGGTTTGACCTGCCCTATCGTGTATCGGGGTCCGAGTTTCAGCGGCAGGTCTGTGATGTGATGTACGCGATTCCGCTTGGCGAAACCCGCACCTATGGAGATATCGCCAAGGAACTGGGCCAGCCGGCTCAGCCTGTCGGGCAGGCCTGTGGGGCGAACCCGATCCCTGTCATCATTCCCTGCCATCGTGTTCTGGCCGCTAGTGGGTTGGGCGGGTTCTCGGGGGATGGCGGGGTTGAGACCAAGGTGGCCCTTTTACTGCACGAAAAGGCGGCGGGTCTGTTGATCTGATCGATGAAAACCTGTTGCATTCCAACGTCTCGGGCCTCACCTTGTTTCAAAAGGAGAGTTGGAAGGATCCGATTGAATGACCGACCAAGCAGAACGCGCCGCAGAAAAGAAAGCCGTCATAGACCGTCTGATGTCTCTGGAGGCGCAGGAACTGGCCACGGCCCAGGCCCATTACGATGCCTTTTTGAAGGATGCCCAACTGGATGACCGGGAAGGGCATGACAAGGATGATATCGCCGCCTCGCGCGAGAATGCGGATCTTGCTGCGGCGTTCGACGCGCCGGTACACGCGCACCATGCCAAGATCGACGTGATCGAGAACACCAATTTCGGTATCACCGATACGGTTCAGCCTGGCGCGGTCATCAAGTTCAACAATCGCCGTTTTGTTGTCTGCGTCTCGACCACGCGGTTCGATGTGGACGGCAGGACCTATATGGGAATCTCAACCCAAAGCCCGATTTATCTGGCCATGGTTGGCCTGCAGGCTGGTGACGTTTTCACCCATAACGGCTCGGAGTTTGAGGTTCAGGACGTTTTATAGTCGGCGCTTTTGCGTTGCGGGACGATCTGCTGCGCAATGCCTGCAAAGACCAGATACAGGCTGGTCACAACCAGCCCCCAATGCGCCCAGCTTTCCGGGTGGAAATCTACCCAGGCGGCCCATCCGGCAAAGAAGGTCCAGGCCAGAGCCATGGGCAAGGTCACGCTGCGCCAACGCTCGGTGCGGACGGGGTGGACGAACTTCAGGGGCAGGAACATGGCGATGGCCAAAAGGGCCACCAGCACGAGGCTGACCCAAAAATTCGGCTCGAGCGCGAAGATCACGATGACGAACATGTTCCAGCATCCGGGGAAGCCCGAGAAAGAGTTGTCCTTGGTCTTCATCCGAGTGTCGGCAAAGTACATGGCGCTGGCAAAGGTGATGACGATGATCGCGAACCATCCGGTCCAGCCATCCATCAGGCCGGATTTGAACAGCGCGTAAGCGGGTATGAACACATAGGTCAGGTAGTCGATGATCAGGTCCAGCAGGACACCATCAAACTCGGGCGCGTTCTTTTTGACGTGATAGTGGCGGGCCAGGGGGCCGTCGATGCCGTCGACGATGAAGGACACCACAAGCCACAGATACATCAGGCTCCATTTTTCATCCACCGCCGCCAGCATGGCGAGCATTGCGAAAACGGCTCCGGTTGCGGTGAAAAGATGAACGGCAAGCGCTTTGAATCTAAGTGTCATGCCCGTGTCATGAAGGATGTGAGGGGCAGATGCAAAGTAAAAAGACAGTTTGGTTGTGATGCTTTGCTTTCGAGCGTCAGGCCTTGGGGTGGGCGCGGTTGTAGACCTCCATCAGGCGGGCGGTGTCGACGGCGGTGTAGGTCTGCGTCGTCGACAGTGAGGCGTGTCCCAGAAGCTCTTGAATGGCGCGCAAGTCCCCACCGGCCGAGAGCAGATGCGTGGCAAAGCTGTGCCGCATGGCATGGGGCGTCGCGGTTGCGGGCAGGCCCAACTGCATGCGGGCCTTCGACATGACCTCTTGTATCGCGCGGGGATTGAGCGCTCCACCCCGGACACCGCGAAACAGGGCAAGGCTGTCTGATTTCGGATGCGGGCAGAGTTGGAGATAGTGGTCCACCGCTTCGCGCGCGGCAGGAAGGACCGGGACGATCCTTTCTTTGTCGCCCTTGCCTGTTATGCGCAGGGTTGCCGGCAGGGGGGCATCTGCGCCGGTCAGCGACAGCGCCTCGGAGATGCGCAGCCCGCAGCCGTAGAGCAGCGTGACAACAGCAACGTCACGGGCTGAGACCCAGTCATTGCTGGATTGCAGCTCGACCGTTTCAATCATGGCGCGAGCTGCGTCCTCGGCCAGAGGACGGGGAAGTTTTTGAGTGAATTTCGGCGCGCGGGTTGACAGGACAGCCGTCGGCTCGAAGCCTTCGCGCTCGGCCAGCCAGCGGTAGAAACTTTTTACTGCTGACAGTTTTCGGGCCAGCGACCGTGCGCCCACGCCGCTTTGGCGTTGGTCTGCCATCCAGGCGCGCATGTCCGAAACGGTGATGCGTTCAAGTGCGGCGATGCCCTGCCGGTCTCCGTGGTGGAGGGTCATGAACGACAGGAAATCGGTGACATCCCCGCGATAGGCGGTTTGGGTGTTCCGGGACCGTCCCGCCAGCGCGCCCAGGCTCTCCAACCAGTGTTGGAGTGCGTCCCGGCAGGCTGGCGAGATCAAGCTCACGACAGCCAGTGGCGCATCGAGCGTTCGAACACGCCAGCAAAGAACGACAGCAGATCAGTGCCAAGTTGCGGCGTGAAGTGCCTTGGGTCCGACGCCCCCATCACAATGAGACCGGGCAGGCGACCGGGGCCGAGATCCAGCTTGAGGCAGGCCTCGGACCTGAGTTGCGCGGCGAGGGTGCCGAATACGCGTTGGTTGGGTGTTTGGATTTCGCGCAAGATGACATCGCGCGCGGGGCCGCCGCGATCATAGGTGAGGTATTGGTCGACAAAGCCGGGTTCAACAACAGTCAGCGTGCCGCCCAGCTTGTCGATTGCGGGATCGTCCATAAGAGCGGTGGTTTCCAGCACCAATGTGATGCGCTGGACCCGCAGGATTTCGGCTACGTCCTGGCCGAGGACGCGCAGGAAGTCTTCGAACTCGACCGGTTCCAGAAGACGCAGAATGGCCCGGTGGACCTGGTTGGTCCCGGCCAGGTTTTCATAGGCTGCGGCGATGACGGACCGGTGCGTGTCTTCCAGTCGGTCCAGTCTGGCCTCGAGTCGTTGCATGGCGATGCCGCGCAGGTCGATCACGTTGTCGCCGCGCGCCTGTTCGTCCGCGTCTACCAGTGCCTGCATCAGGTCTTTGTCATCCAGCAAAGCATCAGGCTTGGCCAGAATAAAGGCTCGGAGGTTGTCCTCGAGTTTTGGGTTGCTGCTCATGTCCCGTCCGGTCGTTTTTTGTTTTGGCGGCTTATAGCACGACGAACTGGAATTACCTTGGGAAAAATGCACGTCAGGGTGGATTTCGTTTTGCGCTGTGTCCAGAGCGCTCCCGCCTGTTTGCGCTGATCAGAGATCAGCCCGGCACAGTTGGGCCGGGCGCGGTGCCTGTCGGCACCGCGCGGTCGTGCAAAGGGTCAGAGGATTTTCTGACCTGTTTTTGCCCAGTCTGCCAGGAAGGTTTCCAGGCCTTTGTCCGTCAGCGGGTGGTCGGCCAGTTTCTTGATCACGGCCGGCGGCGCGGTGATCACGTCTGCACCGATGCGCGCGCTGTCAGTCACGTGGTTCACGGTGCGGATCGAAGCGGCGAGAATTTCAGTTTCGAACCCGTAGTTGTCATAGATCTGGCGGATATCTGCGATCAGGTCCATGCCGTCGAGGTTGATATCGTCCAGACGGCCGATGAAGGGTGAAATGAAGGTCGCGCCTGCTTTGGCGGCCAAAAGCGCCTGATTGGCTGAGAAGCACAGGGTCACGTTGACCATCTGACCTTCGTCGCTGAGGGTTTTACAGGTTTTCAGGCCGGCCCATGTCAGCGGTACTTTGACCGCAATGTTCGGCGCGATCTTGGCCAGCTTGCGGCCTTCGGCGATCATGTCATCGGCCTCGGTGGCGACAACTTCGGCGGACACGGGGCCGTCGACCAGATCACAGATCTCTTTAGTGACTTCCAGAATGTCGCGGCCTGATTTCAGGATCAGCGAAGGGTTGGTGGTGACGCCGTCCACCATGCCCAGGTCGTTCAATTCGGCAATGGCGTCGATCTCGGCGGTGTCTACGAAGAATTTCATGCGGGCAGTCCTTTGATGGGTTGGCCTTGGTCGCGGATGGCTTTACCTCAAAGAGACCCCTGCTGGAACCCCCTGCATAGGATATGCTGTGAGCGCTAACGGATTTTTCGACGAAGGACAGCTGGTTGCGGTGTTGACCACGCAGCCTCTGGACCGGACGTTGGACTACAAAGCGCCCGAAGGTGGGTGCTTTCTGGGTGCCTTTGTCGAGGTCCCGCTGGGTCCGCGCAAAGTGCTGGGTGTGGTCTGGGGGCCGGGACAGGGCGGGTTCGATCTGGCCAAGGCGCGGTCCGTGATCCGGGTGCTAGAGGTCGCGCCCATGCGCGAAGAGATGCGGGTGTTTCTAGGGAAAGTGGCGGACTACACGCTGACACCGATGCCTGCGATGCTGCGACTTGCGACCCGCGCGCCGGGCTTGGGGGATCCGCCGTCTATGCGCAAGGTCTACCGGTTGGGTACGTCTGAACCGGATCGGATGACCGATGCACGCACCCGGGTGCTTGAGGTGCTACGTGAATATGGCGGGCTGGCCTTTACCTTAAAGGAACTGGCCGAGCAGGCCGGGGTAACCACCTCTGTCGTCAAAGGGTTGGTCAAACTGGGCGCCGTTCGGGAAGAGGACAGCCCGCGTGATTTACCGTACCCCCATCTCGATCCCGAGTTGCCCGGAAAAGACCTGACCGAGGATCAGGCTGAAGCCGTGGCGCGACTGCAAATCGGCCAGCGGACAGGCAACTACGGCACAACGCTACTGAAAGGTGTGACGGGTTCCGGCAAAACCGAGGTCTATCTGGAGGCCGTCGCCGAAGCATTGCGCATGGGGCGGCAGGCGCTGGTTCTGCTGCCCGAGATTGCGCTGACCGCCGAATTCCTGACCCGAGTTGAGGCCCGGTTCGGTGCCCGCCCGGCCGAGTGGCACTCGGGGGCCACGATGACCGAACGCCGCCGGGTCTGGCGGATGGTCGGGCAGGGCGATGCGCAACTGGTCGTGGGTGCGCGCTCGGCCCTGTTCCTGCCATTCCGTGATTTGGGTCTGGTTGTGGTCGATGAGGAACACGACACTTCGTACAAACAGGAAGACGGCGTGCATTACAGCGCGCGGGACATGGCGGTTCTGCGCTCGGCCATTTGCGGCGGGCGGGTGATTCTGGCCAGCGCGACGCCCTCGTTGGAAAGCTGGGCCAATGCCGAGGCGGGCAAGTATGAGCGGCTGAATCTGACCTCGCGCTTCGGGGCGGCGGTGCTGCCCGAGATGAAGCCGATCGATATGCGGGCCGAGCAGATGCAGTCGGGGACATGGATTTCTCCGTCCTTGCGGCAGGCAGTGCGGCAACGGATTGAAAAGGGTGAACAGTCGCTGCTGTTCATCAACCGACGGGGCTATGCGCCGGTGACTTTGTGCCGGGCGTGCGGCGAGCAGATCGCCTGCGATCACTGCGACGCGCGGATGGTCGAACATCGGTTCCTCAAGCGCCTGATGTGCCATCAATGCGGCGAGACCAAGCCGATGCCCGAGATATGCCCCTCTTGCGGGGTCGAAGGGAAACTGGCCCCGGTCGGCCCGGGGATCGAGCGGCTGGCCGAAGAGGCCGAGGCGACGTTCCCCGAGGCCAAGATCGCAATGCTCAGCTCGGACCTGTTCGGCTCGGCCCGCGCGCTGAAGGCCAAGATTGAAGAGATCGCCGAGGGCGACGCCGATATCGTCATCGGCACGCAACTGGTGGCCAAGGGGCATAACTTTCCCAAGCTGACGCTGGTGGGGGTCATCGATGCCGATCTCAGCCTGCATGGCGCGGATTTGCGCGCGGCAGAGCGGACGTTTCAGCTGATGCGACAGGTGGCGGGGCGTGCGGGGCGCGCGGATAAGCCGGGGCAGGCGCTGCTGCAGACGTTTCAGCCCGAGCATCCGGTCATCCGCGCCATTCTGTCGGGGGATGAAGAAGGCTTCTGGAAAGCCGAGGCCGCCGGTCGACATGCCGCAGGCGTGCCGCCTTATGGTCGCATGGCGGGGATCGTGCTGTCCGGGCCCGAGGTTGCTCCGGTCTTTGATATCGGCAATGCGATGGCGCGCAATGACGCGCCATTGCGTGAGATTGGCGCTCAGGTCTTTGGTCCGGCCCCTGCGCCGATTGCCCGCATCCGGGGCAGGCATCGCGTGCGCCTTTTGGTCAAAGCCCCCAAGGGCGCGCCCATTCAGGATGCCATCGCCCGCTGGATTGCGCCATTGCGCCTGAAAGGGGATATCCGCCTAACTGTCGATATCGACCCACAGAACTTCTACTGACCTCTGCATAGACGCAGAGCGGATGTGCGCCGGGATGTCACCTCTCGTCAAACCAAAGAAATCGGCGTAGAGGGAGTCGCATGTTGAAACCCATGCCACTTGATGAGGCTCAGAGCCTGCCATTCTGGCGTCGCCCGATCACGCTGCTGTTCATGATGGCGCTGACCATGCCCATTGCCTTCAATGGGTGGAGCGCGCTGTTGAACAACTTCGTCATCGAAGTGGCGAATTTCGATGGCGCGGATATCGGGTTGCTGCACACGGTGCGGGAAATACCGGGTTTTCTGGCCGTTGGTGTGATCGCGGTGATCATCTTTGTGCGGGAACAGGTTCTGGCCATGATCTCGCTGATGATGCTGGGTGTGGCGACGGCGATGACCGCATGGTTTCCAAGCCTTGGGGGGTTGTTGTTCGTCACGCTCTTCAGCTCGATCGGGTTTCACTACTACGAGACGGTCAATCAGTCGTTGCAGTTGCAATGGCTGCCAAAGGACCGAGCGCCGCAGATTCTGGGATGGCTTGTGGCGATGGGTTCGGCAGCGACGGCAGTGGTCTATGGACTGATCGTCCTGACGTGGGACCGGTTCGACCTGTCCTACAACTTCGTCTTCATGATAGCGGGCGGTGCGACGGCGCTGTTGGCTCTGTTTTGCCTGCTGGCCTATCCGCAATTCGACGCACCGACACCGCAAACCAAAAAGCTGATCCTGCGCAAACGCTATTGGCTGTATTACGCGCTGCAGTTCATGGCAGGCGCACGTCGTCAGATCTTTGTGGTGTTCGCAGGCTTCATGATGGTTGAGAAGTTCGGGTTCGAGGTCCACGAACTCACCAGCCTTTATCTGATCAACCTCGCGATCAATATGGTTGCGGCTCCGATGTTGGGCAAAGCTGTGTCCAAATTTGGCGAGCGCCGAACGCTGATCTTCGAGTATGCCGGGCTGGCCATTGTTTTCGCAGCCTATGGCGGCATCTACTGGTTTGGGTGGGGCGTGGTTCTGGCAGCGACCCTATATGTAATCGACCATGTGCTGTTTGCGCTGGCTTTGGCCTTGAAAACCTATTTCCAGAAAATCGCCGATCCCGCCGACATCGCGCCGACGGCCGCTGTGGCGTTCACCATCAACCATATCGCGGCGGTGTTCCTGCCCGCGCTGCTTGGGTTGCTTTGGGTGGTCTCACCCAGCGCGGTGTTTGCGCTGGCGGCAGCGATGGCGATGATCTCGCTGGCCCTGTCGCTGCTGATCCCGCGCCATCCTGAGCCCGGCAATGAAACGATCCTGACCAAATACGCCTCTGCGCCTGCCGAATAGATGCCAGAGCTTGACGTTGGGCAGCCCACGCCCTAGGCGCTGTCCTGACCCAGACAGGAGGCCCCCATGCCCACATTCACCGCTTTTTCAACGCTGACCGGCAAGAAACCCGCTGAAGGTCTTGGCGAAGCGATGGAGCGTCTGGACCCCGAACCTACCGGCGTCGGCGTGTTCGAGGTCGAAGATGGATCGGGCCTGTGGGAGGTTGGCGGATATTTCACCGAAGCCCCCGATGAAACGGCGCTGGCCGTGCTGGCCGCCGCGTTCGAGGCCAAGCCCTTTGTGGTGTCTGAGCTGCCCGAAACCGATTGGGTTGCCCATGTGCGCCGCGAACTGGCCCCGGTTGAGGCGGGCCGCTTCTTTGTCTACGGCAGTCACGACACTGACAAGCTGCCCGAAGGCCGCATCCCGCTGTTGATCGAGGCTGCGATGGCCTTTGGCACTGGCCACCACGGAACCACTCTGGGCTGTCTGAAGGCGCTGGATCAGTTGCTGGACGAAGGGTTCTCGGCCACCAAAGTGGCTGATATCGGGTGTGGAACCGCCGTGCTGGCCATGGCAGCTGCGCGCGTCTGGGAAGGCGACATCATCGCAAGCGACATTGATCAGGTCGCCGTAGATGTGGCCGAGGCGAACCTGAAAGCCAACGGCATGTCTGGCCAGGTACACTGTGTCGAGGCCGCTGGCTTCGATCACCCGGACCTGAGCGCGCAAGCGCCCTATGACCTGATATTCGCAAACATCCTCAAGGGCCCACTGGTTGCCCTGTCGCCGGAAATCTCGGCGAATCTGCGGGCTGAGGGCTATGCAATCCTGTCAGGAATCCTCAATGAACAGGCCGATGATGTGGTTCAGGTTTATTCTCAGAATGGCTTCAATCTGCATCACAGGGATGAGATTGGTGAGTGGACGACGCTAATCTTAAGCAAACAGGGCTAAATCTGGGCCATTTACAGGAGTTTTCTGGAGTCGCGCCACGTTTTTGTCGCAATCTGTGCTTACCGTTTTCCAATCAATCAAATGGGGGGCGGTTTTGTGGAGGCTGCCATGACGGGAAAACAACTGGAATTTGATCAGCGCGTTCAGCGTCTGAACAAGAAGCATACGAAACTCAGCAAGGGCTATCGCGCGACGATGCGCAAAGATGGCTTGGTGGTGATGAAGCCGCAAAGGGTTCGTTCGGCAGTGCCGGCCAAAGTGCTGCTGTTTACGCTGCTGGCGGTTTTTGCCTTCAAGGCGTTTCTTCTGTCCAGTCTCGGCCCGTCGGGATATCAATACCGCATTGACAGCCTGAAAGAAGGCACTCAGGTCGAGCAGGCAGGCGCCTGGGTCATGCAGGCCGACCCGATTTCACAGTTTCTCTCGGTTCAGCTCAACAAACTCCTCTACTAAGCACAAGCTGAAACAGAAAACACCGCGGCTTTACGGCTCGCGGTGTTTCTTTGCGCCCCTCAGGGAGGAGGAAGGAGCGTATGATGAGCGGGCCGTCTTACTGACGGCCTTCGGCGATAGCGTCGATGTCGCCGCGGCACAGGCCGATATCTTCCAGTTCGCGGTCGCTCAGACCGGTTAGCGCGTTACGTGTTACGCGGGCGGCATTCCAATCTGCAGCAGCGTGCGCCGCCGATGTGATAAATGCGCCGATACGGCCAACGAGGCCGAATGAGCCAGTGGTGGCGATGCGGGTGGTGTCTAGTGCGGCCATATCCTGTTTCCTTCTGGTTTGCGTTTTGGTTTGATCTTGTGATCTGAGCGGCATCTAGTGTCGAAGATTTGCCCGCGCAATAGCATTTTTTGCATGTGTCCTATGCAGTTTTTGCAACGCTTGCAGAATCTGTAAGGGCCTTAAAAACAAGGTTAAATTTGGGCCACAAAAGCGTCGATTTCAGACCTTTTCAATGTCGCAAACTGTCCGCCGTGTCGCGCTTGGGATGGTGGTGTCGTTTTCAGGCTTCGGGTCAATTCGCTTGGAAAATGTTCACGCTTCGTGCTATCCGTTGAAAAAAGATCACAAATCCCAAACGGGCTGAGGCGAAGCATGCGAATTCTGGGCATTGATCCGGGGCTTAGGACCCTGGGATGGGGCGTCATCGAATCAAATGGCAGCCGGTTGAGCCACGTTTCAAACGGTTTATGCAAATCCGACGGGGATGATCTGGGTGAAAGGCTGCTGTCTCTGCACAATCAGGTTGTTGAGGTCATCGCCGAATACCGGCCTGACCAAGCTGCGATCGAGCAGACTTTCGTCAACAAGGACGGTGCCGGGACGTTGAAACTGGGTCAGGCGCGTGGGGTGGCCTTGCTGACGTTGGCGCAGGCTGGGCTGCCGGTGGGGGAATATGCCCCGAACCGGGTCAAGAAGACCGTCGTTGGCGTTGGGCATGCCGAGAAAGAGCAGGTCCTTCACATGGTCAAACTGCAGTTGCCGGGATGTCTGCCCAAAGGCGCGGATGCGGCGGATGCGTTGGCGATCGCGATCTGTCATGCCTATTACGGCAAGACACAACAGGCGCGGGTGAAAGAGGTAAGGGCATGATCGGTAAACTGACAGGGCGTCTGGACTATCGCGCCGCAGACCACATCCTGATCGACGTTCGGGGGGTGGGCTACATCGTCTATTGCTCGGACAGGACCATGGCCGCGTTGCCGGGCGTGGGTGAGGCGGTCTCGATCTACACTGATATGGTCGTGCGCGAAGACCTGATGCAGCTTTACGGGTTCCTGTCCCTGATCGAGAAGGAATGGCATCGACTGCTGTGTTCGGTTCAGGGCGTCGGGGCCAAGGTTTCGCTGGCCATTCTCAGCGCGTTGGGGCCGGATGGTGTAAGTCGCTCGATTGCTCTGGGCGATTGGGGCGCGGTCAAGGCCGCCAAAGGTGTGGGTCCAAAGACTGCGCAACGCATTGTTCTGGACCTCAAGGACAAGGCGCCGGGCGTTATGGCGATGGGCGGCACCGTGACCGAGGCGATGGACGGCCCCGCGTTGGAGGTTGTTGATACTGTCGAGCCGCAGCCAGCACCGAAACGGACCGCGAAACCGGCGTCGGGGTCGGCGGCGGCGTCTGCGGGGGCGTTGTCGGCCTTGTCGAATCTGGGATATGGCCCATCCGAGGCGGCCTCGGCCGTGGCAGAGGCGGCGGCCAATCTGCCCGACGCGGGTGAGGCTGAACTGATCCGCGCCGCGCTCAAGCTGCTGGCTCCGAAAGGGTGATTGAATGGTAGACGCCGATCCCACGCTGCGGCCGGACCCTCTGCCCGAGGACAATGACCGCGCCCTGCGTCCGCAGGGGTTGGATGAGTTCATCGGTCAGGCCGAGGCGCGCGCGAACCTGCGCATATTCATCCAATCTGCCAAGCAGCGCGGTGAGGCGATGGATCATACTCTGTTCCATGGCCCTCCGGGCTTGGGGAAAACCACGCTGGCGCAGATCATGGCGCGCGAGTTGGGGGTGAATTTCCGTATGACCTCTGGCCCGGTTCTGGCCAAGGCGGGCGATTTGGCGGCGATCCTGACCAATCTCGAAGCGCGGGATGTGTTGTTCATCGACGAAATCCATCGCTTGAACCCGGCGGTTGAGGAAGTTCTCTATCCTGCGATGGAGGATTTCGAGCTTGATCTGGTGATCGGAGAAGGCCCGGCGGCGCGCACGGTTCGGATTGAATTGCAGCCCTTCACACTGGTTGGTGCCACCACGCGGATGGGTTTGCTGACCACGCCGCTGCGTGACCGTTTTGGCATTCCGACCCGGTTGCAATTTTACACCGTTGAAGAGCTACACGAGATCGTCACCCGCAACGCGCGCAAACTGGGCGCGCCGGCAGATGATGAAGGCGCGAGAGAGATTGCGCGCCGGTCCCGCGGGACGCCTCGGATCGCGGGTCGTTTGTTGCGGCGGGTGGTAGACTTTGCCATCGTCGAAGGTGACGGGCGGATTACGCGCGAATTGGCCGATGGGGCATTGACACGTCTGGGCGTGGATCATCTCGGGCTGGATGGTGCGGACCGCCGGTATCTGAAACTGGTTGCCGAGAATTATGGCGGTGGTCCGGTTGGGATTGAGACGATGTCGGCGGCCTTGTCGGAAAGCCGTGACTCGCTTGAGGAAGTAATCGAGCCCTACTTGCTGCAGCAGGGGCTGATCCAGCGCACACCACGCGGGCGGATGTTGGCGCAAAAGGCGTGGACGCATTTGGGCATGGCTGCGCCAAAGGGTCAGAGCGATCTGTTTGGTTGAAGGCAGCGCCCAGAGAATTTAAGCCTTCTGTGAGAGCATTGCTAAAAAGATGAAAGGCTGGGCGTGACACCGGACGAGATCGAGGCGCTGTTTACGCGCGAAAGCGGAGAGTTCCTGTTTGCGCGGTGGGGTCGCCCCATTGTACCGATCGTTTTCGGTGTCGAGGATGAGACGCTGGCAACCGTCAAGGGCGCGTTCGAGGCGGTGGTGACGCTGGCCGGTCACAAGATGGCCGAGACGGACCCGGAACTGGGCGCCAATTGCATGGTCTTCTTTTTCCGCGACTGGCAGGAACTGCTGCAGGTTCCGGATTTGGATCGCCTTGTCCCCGATCTGGCGCCTCTGGTTGAGCGGCTGGTCACGGCAGATGCCAATCAGTACCGGATTTTCCGGTTCGAAGAAGACGGCGCGATCCGCGCGGCATTTGTTTTCCTGCGCATGGACAAGGATCTGTCGAAAGTCCCGGCTGAGACGCTCGCACTTGGTCAGGTGGTGCAGACCATCTTGCTGTGGTCTGATACCGCGTTTCGGGCGCAGTCGCCTCTGGCTGTGGCGGGTGAGGCAACGATCCTGCGCCCGGATATTGCGGGCCTGATCCGGGCGGCTTACGATCCGATCTTACCGGGGGCGGCGCAGGATGCCTCGCACGCGTTGCGCCTGTTTGCCCGGTTGGAGCCACCGCAATGAAGCACATCTTTCCGGTTCGCGTTTACTATGAGGACACCGACATGGGCGGGGTCGTTTATCACGCGAACTACCTGCGCTACATCGAACGGGCGCGCTCGGACTGGGTGCGCCGTTTGGGCAATGACCAGAACGCCATGCGGGATGAGGGGATCGTCTGGGTCGTTCGGCGGGTCGAGGCGGACTACCTGTCGCCTGCCAAGTTTGATGACGAATTGATCGTCGAAACAGAAGTGATCAAGATTTCCGGCGTGCGCCTGACCATGGCGCAACTGGTGAAGCGGGGCGAGACCGAAATTTTCCGCGCTTCGGTTACGGCGGTTTGCATCAACAAAGACGGCAAACCAATCCGTCTTCCGGCAGAGATTCGCGCATTGATGTAACAATTTCGCAGCCGGGGGTGGTTCTGTTGGCTTTTCAACCCCAACTGCGTTAGCGTTTGGCAAAACAAGGCCAGACAAAACGGCCATCAGGCAAAAAAGAGCAGGTTCATGGAAGCTGAAACGCTGGCGCTGGCGCAGGAGATCGATTTCTCCATGTGGGGGCTGTATGCCCGCGCGACCTTTATCGTAAAACTGGTGATGCTGATGTTGATCGGGGCGTCGATCTGGTCCTGGGGCATCATCATCCAGAAAATCATCAACTACCGTGCGGCCCGGCGTGAGGCACAGGTGTTCGATGAAAGCTTTTGGTCCGGGAACCCGCTGGATGAGTTGTTCGAGCAGATCGGTTCGCAGCCCGATGGCAGTTCCGAGAAGATCTTTGCGGCCGGAATGATCGAATGGCGCAGGTCGCATCGCACGGATGGCGGTTTGATCGCCGGGGCAACGGCCCGGATTGACCGGTCCATGGATGTGGCCATCGCGAAAGAGGCGGAGACACTGCAGAAAGGTCTGCCGATCCTGGCGACTGTCGGCTCGACCGCGCCGTTCATTGGTCTGTTCGGTACGGTTTGGGGCATCATGAACGCCTTTATCGAGATTGCCGAGCAGCAGAATACCAACCTCGCCGTTGTGGCCCCCGGCATTGCCGAGGCACTGTTGGCAACCGGCCTCGGCCTGCTGGCTGCGATCCCGGCGGTGATTTTCTACAACAAGCTCAGCGCTGATAGTGACCGGATTGTCGGAGGGTATGAGGCTTTTGCCGATGAGTTCGCCACCATTCTGTCGCGTCAGTTGGACGGCTGACCATGGGCGCGGCGGTTCAGCAAAGCTCGGGCGGGAACGGACGTAGGCGCGGACGGCGGCGTGGTCGCGCCCAGCCAATGGCTGAGATCAACGTCACGCCTTTTGTCGACGTCATGCTGGTGCTGTTGATCATCTTCATGGTCGCAGCGCCTTTGCTGACCGTTGGCGTGCCGGTCGATCTGCCCAAGACTGCCGCAAGCGCTTTGCCTGGTGACAGCGAGGAACCGCTGACCGTAACGCTGACTGCCGATGGCCGTATTCAGATCCAGACGACGGATATTGCGCGCGACGAGCTGATTGGACGGTTGCGCGCCATCGCGGCTGAGCGCAGCAGTGATCGTGTCTTCCTGCGGGCCGATGGGGCGATCCCCTATGCGCAGGTGATGCAGGTGATGGGCGCATTGAATGCGGGCGGTTTTTCGAATGTGGGTCTGGTGACGGATACCGGCGGGCCGACGCTGGACGATGGGTAAAGGTGGGGTCGCGCGGTGGATACCGGCACCAAGATTTCAGCGATTGCGCATGTCAGCCTGATTGGCTGGGCGTTGTTCGGCGGCACCTTCCGGTCCGAGCCGTTGCCGACGCAAGTGCAGGATGTTTCCGTGATTTCGGCTGAGCAATTCGCAGCACTCACGGCGCAGACCGATGCGCCGGAATTGCCGGAGTCGCCGGGGACTTTGGAACAACCCGACGCGCCTGAGCCTGAGGTCAGCACTCCTGAGGTGACACCGGAAGAACAACCGCGCCCGGAGCCCGTGACGCCCGCAGAGCCGGAGCCTGAGACCGTCCCCGAAACGGTCGAGGTTCCGCCTGAGCCCGAGCTGCCCGAAGAACCTCCGACGTTGACGGAACCGGAAACGGCCGCATTGCCGGTGCCGCCGGGACCCGAAGCGCAACCCAGCCCGGCCGAGCGCGTTGCCCCTGAGGCCATCGCGCCGCCTCCGCCTGAGGCTGAGCCAGATGAGGTGGAAACGCCCCCGGTTTCACTGGACGAAGGCGCCGAGACGCAGCAAGAGCAACAGGATCAGACGGCCCCGGAAGAAGCCGCGCCAGAGATCGTGACCGAGGCCGAAGAGACCAACGAGCCAGCGCCTCTGACCTCTCCGCGTCCGCGAGTACGGCCCAACCGTCCTGCCCCCGCGCCTGAGGTTGCGGAAACCCCCGAACCGGCTCCGGAAACCCCCGCGCCCACGCCTGCGCCGGACAATAGCGACGCCATCAATGATGCGTTGTCCGAAGCCTTGGCGGGTGGAACGGAACCCTCCGGCCCGCCGCTGACCAGCGGTGAAAAGGACGGGATGAGGGTTGCTGTGTCGCGGTGCTGGAATGTCGGATCGCTGTCGACCGATGCTCTGAACGTGGTGGTTACGGTTGCGTTCTCGCTCAATCGTGATGGCACGGTGATCGGCGAGAGCATCCGGTTGCTGAACAGCTCTGGCGGTGCAACGGGTGCCGAAAATCAAGCCTATCAGGCGGCCCGACGCGCAATTTTGCGCTGTGGCGCGCGTGGATATGATCTGCCTGCTGACAAATACGACCACTGGCAGGATATTGAGATTACATTCAATCCCGAGAGGATGCGGATCAAATGATGAAACTTCTGACCAGCCTCTTTCTTGGGCTGACCCTGTTGTCGGCTCCGGTTTACGCTCAGAACAGCCCGCTGCGTTTGGAAATCGACGAAGGCATCATCGAGCCGATGCCCTTTGCGGTTCCCAACTTCGTGCCGGACGGCCCGGCAGCGGCGCAGTTCGCCAACGATATCTCACGCGTTGTTGCGGCGGATCTGACCGGAACGGGGTTGTTCCGCGAAATCTCCTCGGACGCGTTCATCAGCCGGGTCAGCAGTTTTGACGCTCCGGTCCAGTTTGCCGATTGGAAAGCGATCAATGCGCAGGCATTGGTGACAGGGGCGGTGAATGTCTCGGGCAAGCGGCTGACGGTTCGGTTCCGGGTCTGGGATGTGTTCTCGGGGCAGGAGCTTGGGAATGGTCTGCAACTGGCTGGTACCACGGATGGTTGGCGGCGCATGGCGCATAAGGTTGCGGATCAGGTTTACAGCCGGATCACAGGCGAGGGCGGTTATTTCGACAGCCGTGTTGCGTTCGTGTCGGAAAGCGGCCCGAAGAACCAGCGCCTCAAGCGGTTGGCGATCATGGATTATGACGGGGCCAATGTTCAGTATATGACGGATAGCGCAGCCATCGTTCTGGCCCCGCGCTTTTCACCGACGGGCGAGCAACTGCTCTATACCAGCTATGAAAGCGGCAGTCCGCGGATCTATATTCTGGATGTCGGTCGTGTGCAGCGGCGCGAGCTGCAAACGCAGGACGGCACCATGAGCTTTTCTCCGCGCTTTTCGCCGGACGGGCGGTCGATTGTGTATTCACTGATTCAGGGCGGCAACACCGATCTTTGGCGGATGGATCTGGCCTCAGGCCAAAGTACTCGCCTGACCAACACGCCTGCGATTGAAACCGCGCCCAGCTATTCGCCGGATGGCAGCCAGATCGTGTTTGAAAGCGACCGTTCAGGCACGCCGCAGCTTTATGTAATGGCGGCAAACGGGGGCGAAGCGACGCGGATCAGTTTTGGTCAGGGACGGTATGGTACGCCGGTCTGGTCGCCGCGAGGTGATCTGATTGCCTTTACCAAGCAGAACAAAGGTCGGTTCCATATCGGAGTAATGCGCACCGACGGCAGCGAGGAGCGCCTGCTGACATCATCCTTCCTCGACGAAGGCCCGACCTGGTCGCCAAACGGGCGCGTCATCATGTTCACCCGTGAAACGCAGGGCGCAAGCGGCCGGGCGACGCTTTATTCCGTGGATATCTCGGGTCGGAATTTGCGCCCCGTGCGGACGCCGGATGGCGGTAGCGATCCGTCCTGGGGGCCATTGCAGAATTGATCACCGCCACCGCGCGGCAAAGTTCACAAGAAACCGTCGCTGTGATAGACAGGCGGCAACAAACAAAACAACGAGGCACTTGAGATGAACGTATTGGGCAAAATCCTGGCCTTGGGCGCGCTGAGCGTGGTCGCGGCCTGTACCAACAATGATCCTTCGGCTTTGGGTGGCAGTGGCGCTGGTGGTAGCGGCTCGATTGTCGCGGGCTCTCCCAGTGATCCGCGCTCGCCCGCGTATTTCCAGCAGACGGTCGGGGATCGTGTTCTGTTCGCGGTCGATCAGTCCACCCTGTCTCCGCAGGCGCAGACCGTTTTGCAGGGGCAGGCGGAATGGCTGTTGGCCAACCCGGACTATTTCGCGAAAATCGAAGGTCATGCGGATGAACAGGGCACACGCGAATACAACCTTGCGCTGGGCGCACGCCGGGCCAATGCAGCGCGCGAATACCTGATTTCGCGTGGCGTGGCGGGCAACCGTCTGATGACGGTCAGCTTCGGCAAGGAACGCCCGATCGAGATTTGCAGCACCGAGGATTGCTATTCCAAAAACCGCCGCGCAGTGACGGTGCTGACCGGTTCAAGTTTGGGGTAAGACGATGAGAGTTGCAGGATGGGTTCTGGCCGCAGTTGTGGCAACAGCAGGCGTGGCGCAAGCGCAGGATCAGCAGACCCTGGCGGATATCCGGCAGGAGCTGACAGTGCTACATGTCGAGATACAGCGCCTGAAACGAGAGTTTTCAACCACTGGTTCCCCTACGCCGAATCTGTCTGGCAGCTCGATCCTTGAACGGGTCGATGCGATTGAGGCCGAGTTGCAGCGCCTGACCCGTCAGACCGAGCAGTTGAACCAGCGTGTCCAGAATATCGTGACCGATGGCACCAACCGGATTGGTGATCTTGAATTCCGTCTGGTCGAGCTGGAAGGCGGCGATTTGTCGACACTGGGTGAGACCTCCACTTTGGGTGGCGAAGGGGCATCCACCGCTGCGGTAACACCCGCGCCGACGGAGCCGAGCACTTCGGACCAGGGCGAGCTAGCCGTCGGCGAACGAGCGGATTTCGACGATGCGTCGCAGGCGCTGGCCGATGGTGATTTCCAGACGGCCGCCACGATGTTCGCACAATTCGACACTTCCTATCCCGGCAGCCCCCTTGCGCCCGAGGCGCATTTGAACCGCGGCAAAGCGCTCGAAGGGCTCGGAGACACGCGCGAGGCAGCGCGTGCATTCCTCGCCAGCTTCACCGGAGATTCCGAAGGCGCCGTAGCCCCCGAAGCTCTGTTCGAGCTTGGTGCAGCTTTGGGCCGTTTGGGACAGACCGATCAAGCCTGTATCACCTTGTCCGAAGTTGGCGTGCGTTTCCCGGCCTCGGGGCAAGCTACCAGTGCGGTGCAGGAAATGGCCTCTTTGGGGTGTTCTTGACCCCGTCACTCGACACACTGACATCCGACCTGCGCGCCCGGTTGCCTGAACGGTTGCCTGGGCGCTTGGGCATCGCGGTTTCGGGCGGAGGGGACTCGGTTGCCCTCATGCACCTTTTGCACCGCATTGCGTCTGACGAAGGTGTGGCGCTGTTCGCTGCCACGGTCGACCACGGTTTGCGCGCCGAGTCGGTGGATGAGGCGCGAACGGTTGCCAAACAAGCCGCCGCGCTGGGTATCCCTCATGACACATTGCGTTGGCAGGGTTGGGACGGCGCGGGCAATCTGCAGGATCAGGCCCGACAGGCGCGGTATGCCCTGCTGACCGAGTGGGCGAAGCGCAACGATATCAACGCGATTGCGCTTGGCCATACGGCGGATGATCAGGCCGAAACAATTCTGATGCGACTGGCCCGTGCAGCCGGGGTGACGGGTCTGTCGGGTATGCCAACAACTCGAACCCGCGATGGGATCGACCTGATGCGCCCCATGCTGGGGATCACTCGGGATCGGCTGCGGGCCTATTTGACTGAGATTGGCGCGCAATGGATCGAAGACCCCTCGAATCAGGACGCCCGCTTTGACCGTATCAAGGCGCGGCAGGCCCTGTCTGATCTGGAACCGCTGGGTATTTCGGTGGAAACCCTGACGCGCGTCGCCGACAACCTCACACAAGGGCGTGAGGCGCTGGAACGCTATGCGCAGGTCTCCGCCCAACGGGTTGCCGCCGTCGATGCGGGGGCTGTCGTGCTGGATCGCGAAGGCTTTGCCGCACTGCCCAAAGAAATCCGCCGCAGGGTTCTGGTTGGCGCAGTGGCGTGGATCGCGGGCCCCGGCTATCCGCCGCGCCAATCGAGCGTGGATCAGGCGTTGCAGGCTATCCTGAACGGAGTTTCCGGCGCAATTGGAGGCTGTTTGCTGCTTTCTCAGGCAGAAAAACACTGGATCTGCAGGGAATTCAACGCGGTTGACGGCCTGAACGCACAAGTCGGGGATACATGGGACGCGCGGTGGCTGCTGTCCGGGCCCGATATCCCGGGGGCCGAGATTCGGGCATTGGGCGAAAGAGGCCTGCAACTGTTGCCGGACTGGCGTGCTACCGGGCGTCCTCGGCTTGCGTTGCAGGCGTCTCCGGCGGTTTGGAGGGGGGGCGCGCTAGAGGCCGCCCCGCTGGCCGGATTCGCAAATGGCTGGTGTGCTGATCTGGCCCCCGATTGGCCCGAGTTTCACGCATCCTTTTTATCGCATTGAACCTCAGCCAATCCTCTCTATTTTAAGAAGCAACCCGGCAGGTCCTTGTCTGCCGAAATCTTTTGGGAGAATTTCCTTGGGCAACGCTCGTAATATCGCCTTCTGGGTCGTTCTGTTCCTGCTGATCCTTGCGCTGTTCAACCTGTTCAGCGGACCGGGGGGAACACTTCAGGGCAATGAACGCACCTATTCCGACTTTGTCAGCGCCGTTCAAAGCGGTGAGGTCAAGAACGTCACGCTGGATGGTGAGCAAATTCGCTTCACGGTACAAAGCGGCGCGAATTACACCACGATCAAACCCGGTGACGCCGAGGTGACGAAACTGCTGATCGACGAAAATATCCCGGTCGAAGCGGTCAAACAGCAGCAATCGGGCTTTCAATCTTTCCTGATCACCCTGCTGCCTTTCGTGCTGCTGATCGGCGTCTGGGTCTATTTCATGAACCGGATGCAGGGCGGCGGCAAAGGCGGCGCGATGGGCTTTGGCAAGTCCAAGGCCAAGATGTTGACCGAAAAGCATGGCCGCGTGACCTTTGACGATGTGGCCGGCATCGACGAGGCCAAGGAAGAGCTGGAGGAGATCGTTGAATTCCTGCGCAACCCGCAGAAGTTCAGCCGCTTGGGTGGCAAGATCCCCAAAGGCGCTTTGCTGGTTGGCCCTCCGGGTACTGGTAAAACGTTGCTGGCCCGAGCGATTGCGGGTGAGGCGGGTGTGCCGTTCTTCACCATTTCAGGGTCTGACTTTGTCGAGATGTTCGTGGGTGTTGGCGCGAGCCGTGTCCGTGACATGTTCGAACAGGCCAAGAAGAACGCGCCTTGTATCGTATTTATCGACGAGATCGACGCTGTGGGCCGCCATCGTGGTGCCGGTTATGGCGGGGGCAACGACGAACGCGAACAGACCCTCAACCAGTTGCTGGTCGAGATGGACGGGTTTGAGGCCAACGAGGGCGTCATCATTCTGGCGGCCACCAACCGTAAAGACGTTCTGGACCCCGCGCTGCTGCGTCCGGGCCGGTTTGACCGCAATGTGACCGTCGGCAATCCAGACATCAAAGGGCGCGAAAAGATTCTGGGCGTGCATGCCCGCAAGACGCCTCTGGGTCCTGATGTTGATCTGCGCATCATCGCGCGCGGTACGCCGGGTTTCTCGGGTGCTGATCTGGCGAACCTCGTGAACGAGGCCGCACTGATGGCTGCCCGCGTAGGCCGTCGCTTTGTCACCATGGAAGACTTCGAGAACGCCAAGGACAAGGTGATGATGGGGGCCGAGCGCCGCTCGATGGTGCTGACCCAGGATCAAAAGGAAAAGACCGCCTATCACGAGGCGGGCCACGCCGTTGTCGGTCTGGCACTGCCGATGTGTGATCCGGTCTACAAGGCAACGATCATTCCGCGCGGTGGTGCGCTGGGTATGGTTGTTTCGCTGCCGGAAATGGATCGTCTCAACTATCACCGTGATGAATGTGAGCAAAAGCTGGCCATGACCATGGCGGGCAAGGCGGCTGAGGTCATCAAATATGGTGAAGACCATGTTTCGAACGGTCCGGCGGGCGATATCATGCAGGCCAGCCAACTGGCGCGTGCGATGGTGATGCGCTGGGGTATGTCGGACAAGGTCGGTAATATCGACTATGCCGAAGCTCATGAGGGCTATTCGGGCAACACTGCCGGGTTCTCGGTCTCGGCCCATACCAAAGAGCTGATCGAGGAAGAGGTAAAGCGCCTGATCCAGCAGGGGTATGAGCGCGCCCACAAAATTCTGACTGACAAGAACGAGGAATGGGAGCGTCTGGCGCAGGGCCTGTTGGAATATGAGACCCTGACTGGCGAAGAGATCAAACGCGTGATGAATGGCGATGCGCCAAGCGAAGGCGATGATGAAGGCGACAGCCCGGATCAGGGCAGCGCGCCCAGCGTCACGGCCATTCCCAAGACCAAGCCCAAGAAATCTCCGCCCGAAGGTGGGATGGAACCGGAGCCAACCACATAAACATAAAAAACCCGAGGTCAGGACCTCGGGTTTTTTCTTTTCATCCGCTAGCTGCTGGTCATTATGCGCAGTTGGATGAAGAAGGAAAACCCCATGCCGTTCCTGCGTGAAACCGAATACTCTGCCGAGGTCGTCTGGTTGGGGCGTGTCCCGGCCGGCCAGTCGTTGCGCGCGCGGCCCGTTGAGACGTTGGAGTTTGGTTTTGACGGGGTACAGGGTGAACGGCACGAAGGTCTCAACCGTGCCTCTTGCGTGCGTGTCAGCAATGTCTATCCGAAAGGAACCGAGATCAGGAATGTTCGTCAGGTGTCGATTCTGTCAACCGAGGAGCTGTCAGAAATTGCCGCCGCGATGGGGATGGACCATCTCGACCCGTCCTATTTGGGGGCTTCTATCGTGCTGCAGGGTATCCCTGATTTCTCCCATATTCCGCCGTCCTCACGCCTGAGATCCGAGGCGGGTTTGACGCTTACAGTCGATATGGAGAACGCACCCTGTATTCTGCCCGGACGCGAGATCGAGGCAGATTACAACGGCCACGGTGCTGCCTTCAAACCAGCCGCGCGGGGGCGGCGGGGGATTACAGGATGGGTCGAGCGACCCGGCGACCTGCATATCGGGGATCGTTTGCAGTTGTTTATTCCCGATCAGCCGCTCTGGCAGCCATAGCGCCCATTCGTTTCCGATTGGAAACATCCGAAATTGGACGACGCCGTTTCGCGGCACGAATATGTCGGAATCCATTGCCACGGGACCGGTGTACAACGGTATGGATTGCTTAGCTCCGACGCGCCGCGTCGGTTTTGTACGCCATTCAATCAGGGACCCTGCCCAATGAGCTATAAGTCTGACATCGAAATCGCGCGTGAGGCGAATAAGAAGCCGATTCAGGAGATCGGTGCGAAGATTGGCATCGAGTCAGCGGATCTGCTGCCCTACGGCCACGACAAGGCGAAAGTCAGCCAGGACTTCATCAACTCGGTTCAGGGCCGTGAGGATGGCAAGCTGATCCTTGTGACTGCGATCAACCCGAC